>NZ_JACZFR010000005.1 GCF_014904815.1 Microbulbifer taiwanensis | reverse complement strand
CTTCGATGGCCGGTCATTCGGCCATCGAAGGGTGGCTATTCTACGAGAAGTTGCCTGGCGGCTCTACAGACGGAGCGCGGCTGTGTGAGCGATTGCACACCCGCGAAGCCGCTTACTGCAAGTGGGCTACACCGCCGCCAGCCGCCCGGTTTCGTCCAGGCTGGGTTCGGCGACATCGCTCAGCCACCCCAGGTGTGCCTGGCCCCTGCCCTGACCCACGTCGAAGTAGAGGCCCTGCAAGCGCTTGGTGATGGGGCCGCGGCGCCCCGCACCTATGGTGCGGCCGTCGAGCATACGGATCGGCAACACCTCGGCAGCGGTGCCGGTAAAGAAGGCCTCGTCGGCGATATAGACCTCGTCCCGGGTGATACGCTTTTCCACTACCTGGTAGCCACACTCCTGCGCCAGCTGTATCACCGAGTTGCGGGTGATGCCGTCCAGGCAGGAGGTGAGCTCCGGCGTATAGAGGACGCCGTCGCTGACGATAAAGATATTCTCGCCGCTGCCCTCGGCCACATAGCCCTCCGGGTCCAGCAGCAACGCCTCCTCGCAGCCGTTGCGAATCGCCTCCTGCAGGGCCAGCATCGAATTGATGTAATTGCCGTTGGCCTTGGCCTTGCACATGCTGATATTCACATGGTGGCGGGTATAGGAAGAGGTGTTCACCTTGATCCCCAGCTCCCGCGCCTCCGGGCTCATATAGCTGGGCCACTCCCAGGCGGCGACGATCACATGGGTCTGCAGGCTGTCGGCGCGCAGCCCCATACCCTCTGAACCGTAGAAGACCATCGGGCGCAGGTAGGCCTCGCGCAGCTTGTTTTCGCGTACCACCAGCTTCTGCGCCTCGTTCAGCTGCTCGGCGTCGAAAGGCATGGACATGTTCATGATCTTGGCGGAACGGAACAGGCGCCGGGTGTGCTCCTGCAGGCGGAAGATGCTGGTGCCGGCGTCGGTTTCGTAGGCGCGCACGCCCTCGAAGACGCCCATTCCGTAGTGCAGCGTATGGGTGAGCACGTGAACGCGCGCGTCGCGCCAGGGAATCAACTCGCCGTCAAACCAGATAACGCCGTCGCGGTCGGCAAATGACATGGGGAAACTCCTACAAAATTTGCTATCTGCACTCTGTAGGAACGGCGGGGCGGCCCTCCGCCGTTGGCCGCGATCAGTACCGGGGCAAGGGCTGAGATCAATCGCGGCCAACGGCCGCTCCTACAAGGTGGAACCCGATAAAAACAGTGTAGGCAGCTGGGCCGGCGGTACATTTTCTAGCCGAGCAATTGCTGCCAGTTTGTTTGAACGGTCTTTCT
This sequence comes from Microbulbifer taiwanensis, assembly GCF_014904815.1. Lineage (GTDB taxonomy): Bacteria > Pseudomonadota > Gammaproteobacteria > Pseudomonadales > Cellvibrionaceae > Microbulbifer > Microbulbifer taiwanensis. The sequence continues at coordinate 20,663 of NZ_JACZFR010000005.1, read as the reverse complement.
TTCCGCTGTGAATTGGTCACCGCTAACCACTCCCGGCAGTTGTTGTAGTGCCAGGCGATGACCTTCAGATCGGTAGGCTTTGTAGGCGTCGATCAGATGCTCGGCTTGGTGGGCCGGCATCAGGCCCGTGTCTATCAGACTCTCGAGAATGCGGATATTGTCGGTGTAACGCACTATCGACGGCGCTTGTCGCGCCCAGGCCAGTGCTGCATATTGAACCATAAATTCAACATCGACAATACCGCCCGGCCCCTGCTTCAGGTCGAAGTTTTTATCGTTGCTTTTATCCAGGTGCGCACGCATTTTATCGCGCATGGCGACCACTTCCCCGCGCAATTCCTTCTCGTCCCTCGCCTCGCAAAGCAATTGCAGGCGCAGCTGCTCGAAGTCGGAACACAGCCTCGCACTGCCCGCCACCGGGCGTGCGCGCACCAGTGCCTGGTGCTCCCAGGTCCAGGCGCTCTCGCGCTGGTATTTCTCGAAGGCCGCCAGCGAGGTCACCAGCAGGCCCGAGTTGCCGGACGGGCGCAGGCGCGTGTCCACCTCGTAGAGTGGGCCGCTCAGGGTGCGGGTCTGCAGTATATGGATCAGGCGCTGGGCCAGGCGGGTATAGAAGCGCAGGTTGTCGATACTCCCATCCCTGCCGGCGCCGCCATCGGTGTACTGCATCGGGTCGGCGTCGTGCACGAAGACGATATCCAGGTCGGAGCCATGCCCCAGCTCCAGTCCGCCGAGTTTGCCGTAGGCGATGATCGCGAAGTGCATATCCTCCGGCGAGGCACCCGCCGGCAAACCGTGCTTTTCCACCAGCTGCGCCCAGGCCAGTTGCAGCGACTGCTGCAAAATCGCCTCCGCCAGCCAGGTCAGCGAGTCGCTGACTTTCATCAGCGGCAGGGCACCGCTGACTTCCTGGGCGGCGATACGCAAGCTCTGGCTCTGCTTGAAGTGGCGCAGTGCTTCCATCTGCGCCTCCAGGTCGGAGGTATCCACACGCAGTATTTCGCGGCGCAGTTCGTCGGCGATATCGGCGGCGGAGGCCGGCGCCAGCAGGCGGCGCGAGTCCAGCAGTTCGTCCAGCAGGATCGGGTGGCGCGCCAGCTGCTCAGCGATCCGGGGTGAAGCGGAACAGAGGCGCAGCAGCTGTTTCAGCACCGGCGGGTTTTCGTTGATCAGCACCAGGTAGGCGCTGCGGCGCAACACCGAGCGCACCAGCGGCAGTACCCGTGTGAGCGCCAACAGTGGCACATTCTCCTGAGCGGCGGCGGCGAGCAGCAGCGGCATTGACTGGTCCAGGCGCTGGCGCGCCGCGCTCGGCAGTGTCGCCACCACCGGCGCAGTGCGCAGGTCCGCGAGCAGGTCCAGCGCCTCCTGTGCCGGTGTAAAACCGGAATCTTCCAGCGCCTGTCGGTTTAACTCCGCGCTGGATTCATCCGCGCAGCCGGCCCAGAGCCCCTCCCATTCCTCCGCGGCGCTGGGCTCGGCGATTTCCTCCGGCGGCGCAATCACCGCATCGAATTCGCGCTCAATCACCGCGCGCTGCACCGCCAGCTCCTCCAGCAGCTGATCCCAGCCGTCGCGACCGAGGGCACAGGCCAGTTTGGCCCGGCGCTCATCTTCCGCCGGCAGCGTCTGCGTCTGCTGATCCCGCTCCGCCTGCAGCGCGTGCTCGACCCGGCGCAGCAGCAGGTAGGCGTCCGCCAGCCGTTGTGCGACCCCCGCCTCCAGGTGGCCGTCGCTCTCCAGTAGCGGCAACAGTCTCAGTAGGTTGCGCTCGCGCAGGGCCGGCTCGCGGCCACCGCGAATCAGCTGGAAGGCCTGGGCGATAAACTCCACCTCGCGGATACCACCGCGACCCAGCTTGATATTGTCACTGAGACCGCGGGCGCGCACCTGGCGCTGGATCAGGGATTTCATCTCGCGCAGCGCGTCTATGGCACTGAAATCGATATAGCGGCGGTAGGTAAACGGGCGCAGCAGCTCCATCAGTTCAGCGGCCACCGCTTCGTCGCCGGCCACCGGTCGCGCCTTGACCATAGCATAGCGCTCCCACTCCCGCCCCTGGGTCTGGTAGTAGTCCTCCAACGCGGCGAAGTGGCTGACCAGAGGGCCGCTGTCACCATAGGGGCGCAGGCGCATATCGACGCGGAATACGAAACCGTCGGCGGTGATGGCATCCAGGGACTTGATCAGGCGCTGGCCGAGGCGCTGGAAGAATTTCTGGTTCTCCAGGCCGCTCTCGCCGTCTGTCTCGCCGGGTTCCGGATAGGCGAAGATCAGGTCGATATCCGAGGACAGGTTCAACTCGCGCGCGCCCAGCTTGCCCATGCCCAGCACTACCAGGGACTGCGCATTGCCGTCGCTATCGCGGGGTTCGCCGTAGCGGTCGGCCAGCTGTCGGTGGTGCCAGGCGAGCGCGGCCTGGATACAGGTTTCCGCCAATTCCGTCAGGCGCAGGCAGACCCGCGGTATATCCCACTGGCCGGCGAAGTCGCGATAGATAACTTCGGCGGTGACGCGGTTTCTGAGCTGGCGCAGTGCCCGGTCCAGGCTCTCCTCGCTGTCGAACGGATCTGTGTCGAATACGTCGAGGCCCAGGTCCTCACTCTGCAGCAGTTCGGGTAGCAGATCGGGGTTATGGCAGCACTGGCGGTAGAGGAAGTCGGAACCGGTAAAACTGCGCAGCAGGGCCAGCTGCCGGGGTTCATCCTTTAATAGCGCTTCGGCTTTCGCGGCCAGCTCATGGCCCGCGGAGTCGCGCCAGTGGTTCCACTGGTCTTCAAATTGTTGCCGGAATTGTGGTGGGCAGGATTCAAGTCCTAGAGGCATTTTCGACTTCCTTTCGCGGCCACCGGCCGCTCCTACAAGGGAAAAAGAACTCCGCCGTGCAATGCGAAGATCCCCGGCAACAGGGCCGCCAAGTAACCGGTTTAGTAGCTACCCGGGTTAAAAGGCGATATCCGGTGGCGGCGCCACGCGCAGCACTTCGGCCACGGTGGTGATACCGGCGGCCACCTTGCGCGCGCCGGAGAGACGCAGACTGTTCATGCCCTCGCGCATCGCCTGGCGGCGCAGGGCCTGCAGGTCGCAGTCGGCGGTCACCAGGGTCTGGACAGACTCGCTGAACGGCAGTATCTCGTAGATACCCTGGCGGCCGCGGTAACCGGTGTTGCGGCACTCCAGGCAGCCCTCGGGGCGGTAGACGGTATCCGGCAGCGGCGCCTTCCAGGGCCGCACCAGTGAACTCCAGTCCTCCTCGCTGACCTTGTCCTTGCGCTTGCACGCCGGGCACAGGGTGCGCACCAGCCGCTGGGCCATGACGCCCAGCACCGTCGACTTCAACAGATAGTGTGGCAGGCCCAGGTCCAACAGGCGTGTCACCGCGGTGGGGGCGTCATTGGTGTGCAGGGTGGAGATCACCAGGTGGCCGGTGAGCGCCGCCTGCACCGCCATCTGCGCCGTCTCCAGGTCGCGGATCTCGCCCACCATAATGATGTCCGGATCCTGGCGCATCAGGGTGCGGATGCCCGCGGCGAAATCCAGGCCGATGGAGTGCTGCACCTGGGTCTGGTTGAAGCTCTCCTCCACCATCTCGATGGGATCCTCGATGGTGGAGACATTCACCTCGGTGGTGGCCAGCTGCTTGAGGCCGGTATAGAGCGTGGTGGTCTTGCCCGAGCCGGTGGGGCCGGTGACCAGCACTATACCGTTGGGGCGGGAGAGCATCTTCTGCCAGCGGGCCAGGTCGTCGCCGCCGAGGCCCAGGTCACTGTAGGAGCGCGCCAGTACCTCCGGGTCGAAGATCCGCATCACCAGCTTCTCGCCGAAGGCGGTAGGCAGGGTGGAGAGACGCAGCTCCACCTCGCTGCCGTCGGGGCGCTTGGTCTTGATACGGCCATCCTGAGGCTTGCGCTTCTCCGCCACATTCATACGCCCGAGAATCTTCAGGCGACTGGTGACGGCGGCGTTGACCTGGTCCGGCAGCTCGTGAATCGGGTGCAGCACGCCGTCGATACGAAAGCGGATACGGCCGACGCCGCGGCGCGGCTCTATGTGGATATCGCTGGCGCGCTGGTCGAAAGCGTGCTGCAGCAGCCAGTCGACAATATTGACGATGTGCTGGTCGTCCGCGTCCGGGTCCTTGAGCTTGCCCAGCTCCAGCAGCTGCTCGAAGTTGCCGGCGCTGGAACTGCCCTTGAGGCCACTGGCGCCGGAGATGGAGTTGGCCAGGGAGTAGAATTCGACGCAATAGCGCTGGATATCCGCCGGATCCGCCACCACCCGCTGCACCGCGCGGCCGCTGGTGTGCTCCAGCTGCTCCTCCCAACCGCTCGTATAGGGCTGGGAGGTGGCCACCAGCAACATATCCGGGCCCGCCTCGACGCAGAGGATCTGGTGGCGCTTGGCGAACTGGAAACTCATCATCTCGGTTACCGCGCCCACATCCACCTTCAGCGGGTCGATATGGTAGAGGCCGTGGGAGGAGGTATCAGCCAGCCACTGGGTCAGGGTGGCCGCGTCCAGTGTCTTGCCCGGGCGTTTCTGGTTCTCCAGTTCGCAGCTGGCGATATAGCTGAGCGGGTGCATCTGCGCTTGCTCGGCGGTGCGCGGCGTGCCGATCAGGCGGTTGGCGTCCAGTCGGCTGGCATAGCCCTGGGACACCAGATCCTCCAGCAGCCCCGGTAAATCCAGCAATCTGTCTGCCACTTTGCTCACTGCCATAGGGGCAACCCTTCTTCTATTCTTCTGATTACCTCGCGCTGGCGAATGCCAGGGCCTGACGGCGCATTGTAGCTTCATCGGCGCCCGGCGACAGTGCACAATTCCCACCCGATTACCGAATTTGGAAAGACTTGGGGTACCATGCCGCCCATTTCGCACCCTGAGCACATTTCGGACCCTGAACTGAGGAGCTAACCATGCCCCTGTCCAATATCGCCAACCTGTTTGGCCGCTCGCCGATCAAACCGATCGAGAAGCATATGGCCACGGCCCACGAGGCCTCGGCGGACCTGATCCCCTTCTTCGAGGCCCTGATGCAGGGCGACCTGGCCGAGGCCGAGAAGATACAGCTGCGTATCTCAGCCAGTGAGAACCGCGCCGACGACATCAAGCGCGACCTGCGCCTGCACCTGCCGGACAGCCTGTTTATGCCGGTATCCCGCTCGGACCTGCTGGAATTGCTGCGAGCCCAGGATGAGATCGCTAATACCGCCCAGGATATCGCCGGCCTAGCGATCGGCCGCAAGATGGAGATTCCGGCCGGGCTACAGCCGCTGATGAAGACCTTCGTCGACAGCGCCGTGGCCACTTCGTACCAGGCCCTGCGCGCCATCAATGAGCTGGACGAGCTGCTGGAGAGCGGCTTCGCCGGGCGCGAGGTCGATATCGCCCGGCGTATGACCGAGGAGCTGGACGAGCTGGAGCGCAAGTCCGACAAGCTGGAAGTGGAGATTCGCGCGGCCCTGTTCAAGATCGAGAAAGACCTGCCGCCGGTGGACGTAATCTTCCTCTACCGGGTTATTGAATGGATCGGCGACCTGGCCGACCGAGCTCACAGCGTGGGCAACCGATTGCAGTTGTTGTTGGCGCGCTAGGGGGGGCTAACCGTGGAAATTCTCAGTCAATACGGCACCATCCTGCTGATCCTCGCCTGTATCTTCGGCTTCTTTATGGCCTGGGGCGTGGGCGCCAACGACGTGGCCAACGCCATGGGCACCTCGGTGGGCTCGCGCGCACTGACCATCAAGCAGGCAATCTTTATCGCCATGATATTCGAGTTCGCCGGCGCCTACCTGGCCGGTGGTGAGGTCACAGCCACTATCCGCAAGGGGATTATCGATTCCGAGATCTTTGCCTCGCAGCCACAACTGCTCGTGTACGGCATGCTGTCGGCACTGCTGGCCGCCGGCACCTGGCTGATGATCGCCAGCATCCTCGGCTGGCCGGTATCCACCACCCACTCCATCGTCGGCGCCATCGTCGGCTTCTCCGCGGTGGGCATCTCCGCCGACGCGGTGTCCTGGGGCAAGGTGGGCTCCATCGTCGCCAGCTGGGTGGTTTCGCCGGTACTCGCGGGCACCATCTCCTTCCTGCTGTTCCGCAGCGTGCAGCGACTGATCCTCAATACCGAGGATCCCTTCGCCAACGCCAAGCGCTATATTCCCATCTATATGTTTGCGGTGGGCTGGATGATCGCCATGGTCACCCTGACCAAGGGCCTGAAGCATGTCTTCAAGGATCTGGATATCCAACTGGTCTTCTGGCAGGACGCGGGCATCGCGGCCCTGGCAGGCCTGCTGGTCATGGCCATCGGTATGGCCATGCTGAAACGCATCAAACGCGACCCGGCGCGGGAGAAGGACAACCGCTTTGCCAATGTAGAGCGGGTCTTCGCGATTCTGATGGTGTTCACCGCCTGTGCCATGGCCTTCGCGCACGGCTCCAACGACGTGGCCAACGCAGTGGGACCGCTGGCAGCCGTGGTCAACACGGTGCAGAGCGGCGCCGTGGTGGCCAAGGCCACCATGCCGTCCTGGATACTGCTGCTCGGGGGGCTGGGTATCGTCGTCGGTCTCGCCACCTACGGCTTCAAGGTGATGGCCACCATCGGCAAAAAGATCACCGAACTTACCCCGAGTCGCGGCTTCGCCGCCGAGCTGGGCGCCGCCTCCACCGTGGTGCTGGCATCGGGCACCGGCCTGCCGATCTCCACCACCCACACTCTCGTCGGCGCGGTATTGGGGGTGGGCCTGGCGCGGGGTATCGGCGCACTGAACCTGCGCATGGTCAGCACCATCGCCGTGTCCTGGGTGGTCACCCTGCCCGCGGGCGCCGGCATTGCCATTCTGTTCTTCTTTTTCTTCAAGGGCGTTTTCGGTTAACAATCAGCCCGGAAGTCTGGCCGCTGCCAAGCGGCTCTGATAAAAAGGGGAAGCGCCAAAGATAGATATGAGGGCGCTTCCCCTTTTTTATTTGCGCTTCGAGAAAAGGAATTTCCCCATGCAGCTTCCAATTTACCAGGCCGACGCCTTCACCTCGAAACTGTTCGGCGGCAACCCCGCCGCGCTGGTGCCGCTGCAACAGTGGCTGGCGGACGAGCTGCTGCAATCCATCGCCGCGGAAAACAATCTCGCCGAAACCGCCTTTACCGTGCCCGCCGCCGACGGCTATGAACTGCGCTGGTTTACGCCCGCCGCCGAGGTCCCCCTGTGCGGCCACGCCACCCTGGCCAGCGCGCACCTGCTGTGGACAGAGCTGGGCTGCCAGGCCGAGGTGATCCGCTTTTTCACCAGGAGTGGCGAGCTGCGCGTGTACTGCGCGGGCGAGCTGATTGAGATGGATTTTCCGGCGCAACCACCCGCGGAAATTCCACTGGTGCCGGAGTTAGTGGCCGCCCTCGGTGCCAAGCCGCTGCGCACACTGGCCCGCGAAGGCAACAGTGACATGATGATCGCGGAATTCGCCGATGCCGCACAGGTAGCGGAGCTGCAGCCGGACATGCACGCCGTCGCCGCGCTGCCACACCGGGGCCTTATCTGCACCGCCGCCGGCGACGGCTTCGGCTGCGACTTTGTCAGTCGCTTTTTCGCTCCCGCCATCGGTATCGACGAGGATCCGGTGACCGGCTCAGCGCACACATTGCTGGTCCCGTTCTGGGCAGAAAGACTCGACCGGACACGCCTGAGCGCGCGGCAAATCTCCGCCCGCGGCGGCGAACTGGAGTGCGAACTGGTTGGCGAAAGGGTACTGATACGCGGCCGGGCGGTGACTTACCTGCGTGGGCAGATAACTCTGTAGCCGTAGGGCGCGCCGTGCGCGAGCTGGAGTAGCTCACCAGTAGTGGTAGTGAAGCCGCTCGTTCTTGCGCGGCCCGTGGATCTGCCAGATCAACTCTAACTCATTTTTGTGCAGCAGCAGTTCTGCGGTGTATTTGTCGCGCCCACAGACATGCGCCGCCGCCTGGCGAAAACCGTGCTCTGTCACCGGCTGCAGCTCAAACAACAGCACCGGCTCGTCGCGGCGCAGGTGCTCGAGGCGCACCGACTCCGCCAGCAGTGTCCAGCGGTAGCGGTTCTGCAGCTCTACTTCGCGCCCGTCGCTATGGGTAAAATGCGCCGCCTCGGCAAAAACCAGCTGCCGTTCGCCGGCCACCACCCCGACACTGCCGCGCGCGTGACCGCGCCAGTCGGTGGCGGAGCCGGGCCCATTGCTGGCGGTAAAGCTGAACTCCGTCACCTTTACCAATCGCGCCCACAGCTGCGCTATCGCTCTACCCTGATCACTGGCCACTGAGCACTAACCACTAAAAATGCCATTACTGATATTTGTCACCGTCCTCTGGGCCTTTTCCTTCAGTCTGATAGGAGTCTACCTGGCGGGCCAGGTGGACAGCTATTTTTCCGTACTCACCCGCGTGCTGCTGGCCGCACTGGTATTTCTGCCGCTGCTGCACTGGCGCCGCTGCAGTCCGCGAACAGCGCTGACACTGATGGCCATCGGTGCCGTGCAGCTGGGGCTGATGTACCTCTTTTACTACCAATCGTTCCTGCTCCTCAGTGTGCCCGAGGTATTACTGTTCACCATATTCACACCGGTGTATGTCTCCCTGATCTACGATCTGCTGGCCGGGCGCTTCTCGTCCTGGAACCTGTCTGTCGCCGCGCTGGCGGTGTTCGGTGCCGCAATCATTCGCTGGGACCACCTCGACGGCGACTACTGGGCCGGCTTTGCTGTAGTCCAGGGCGCCAACCTGTGCTTCGCCACAGGGCAGGTCGCCTACAGACAGTTTATGCAGCGCAGGCAGCCATTGCCGGCGCGACAGACTTTCGCCTGGTTTTTTCTCGGCGCCGCGCTGGTGGCAATCACCGCCTGGCTGTGGCTGGGCAAACCGCAGTACCCACAGACGGCGGTGCAGTGGGGCGTATTGCTGTGGCTGGGACTGGTGGCTTCCGGCCTCGGCTACTTCCTCTGGAACAAGGGCGCCACCCTGGTCTCGCCGGGCACACTGGCGGCGATGAACAATGCGCTGATTCCGGCGGGACTACTGGTGAATCTGTTAATCTGGAACCGTGACGCCGATATTGCCCGACTGGCCGCCGGCGGCGCCATTATCGCCGCAGCAGTCATCGTCAACGAAGTGCGCATCAGAAAACAGGGAAGCAACCAAAAGGATTGAGCCATGGCTATTACCGCGCTACCAGACCTGAAACAACAGCTGCAGCAACTGGTGGCCTGCCCCAGTGTCAGCGCCACAGATCCCAAGCTGGATATGGGCAACCGCGGCGTGGTGGAACTGCTTGCAGCCTGGCTGGAAACGCTGGGCTTCGCGGTGGAACTGATGCCGCTCGAGGGCCAGTCGGACAAGGCCAATATGATCGCCACACTGGGCAGGGGTGACGGCGGGCTGGTGCTGGCGGGTCACACGGATACCGTGCCCTTCGACGACGGCCTCTGGCAGTCGGATCCTTTCAAGCTGACCGACAGGAACAACCGCTTCTACGGCCTCGGCGCCACCGACATGAAGGGCTTTTTCCCCATTGCCATAGAGGCGGCCAGGTCCTTTGTCGACAAGCCGCTGCAACAGCCGCTGATCATTCTGGCCACCGCCGACGAGGAGACATCGATGGCCGGCGCCCGCGCCCTGGTCAAAGCCGGCCGCCCCAAAGCCCGCTACGCGGTGGTGGGAGAGCCCACCGGGCTCAAGCCGATTCGGATGCACAAGGGGGCGATGATGGAGGCGGTGCGTATCACCGGCCAGTCCGGCCACTCCTCGGATCCAGCACTGGGCGCCAATGCGCTGGAGGCCATGTACAGAGCGATGGGCGAACTGCTGAAATTGCGCGGCGAGTGGCAGGAGCGCTACCGCAATCCGGGGTTTGCGGTACCCGTGCCGACACTGAATCTCGGCTGTATCCACGGCGGCGACAATCCCAACCGCATCTGCGGCCACACCGAATTGCAGTTCGACCTGCGCCCCCTACCCGGCATGGCATTGGACGATTTGCGCGCAGAACTGGATCAGCGCCTGCATGCCTGTATCGAGGATAAAAAGATCCGCCTCGAATACGCGCCGCTGTTTCTCGGCACCGAGGCCTTCGAACAGGACAGCAACTCGGAACTGGTAAAGGCTGCGGAAAAACTCACCGGCCACAGCGCCGAGAGCGTCGCCTTCGCCACCGAGGCGCCCTACTTCAAGAGTATGGGCATGGACACCATAGTCCTGGGCCCCGGGGATATCGACCAGGCGCACCAGCCGGATGAGTATCTCGGCCAGGAGCGGATTGATCCCATGGTGGAAGTGCTGCGCGGGCTGATTGCGAAATTCTGCCTGTAAACCGCGCGGGGCGGGCGCAACACCCTGCCCCGCGGTGGATTACTGCGGCGGGTTTACCGGCGGGAACAGGCCCGAGGACTGCACACTGCCGATCTGGCTCAACAGTTTGGCGGCATTCGGCAAGTTTTCCTTCAGGAAGGCGCCGGCCGCCGCGCCCAGTGACTGGGCAAAGGCCGCCTGCCTGTCCGCCGTCCACTGCGCCCTGGCCTTCTGTTCAGCGACGAAGAGGGCATCGGAGAGCTGCCTCAGGTCGTATCCCAATTGCCCCAATAACTGCCCCTGTTCGTCGAGAATCAGAGCCTGCTGTTCAGCAAATCCCGCATCAATGTTAGCCGGCAGGTTGGCGGCGCCGGTACAACCTAGGCGCTGCTGGGTCTGCAGATCCACGATGTGGAACATGAAACTCCAGGGTGCATCGCCCTCTTCCGCCAGCGGACGCCAGTCACTGAAGTAGAGTACCTGGTCGAACAGTTCGTGGTACAGGTTGGACCTGGCCTGGAAGGCCGGCAGCTGCTGGGTGAAGCGGGCATCGCCACGGCAGACCTGCACCTGTAAGGCCAGATTGTGCTGAGGGACTGAGACCAGGCTGCCATCCAGAGCCAGACTGTACACGGAAACAGAGAGCATGGTGGCATCGCCGTTGGCCACCGGCTGCAGGCTGCGCCAGCCCAGGCTGATGGCGCTGCTGATCTGATTGCCGAAAACCGCCAGCAATCCTTCGTAATAATTGGAATAACGGCGATTGTAAGTGCCATCGACATTCTTGAATGCCTCGCTCATGCCAACCAGCGCCTCGTGGAAGTGCCGCTCCGGCAAAGCTGCCAGGCCCGGCTGGTAGCGGTGCTCGCGCGGCGCGGCCAATACCCGCGGCAACAGGGTGGTGGCCATCGAGGAGAGCCCCAGGTTGATCACGTCGGTAAAGTCCTGCTCCGGCACTTCCGCCAGCTGTGCGAGCACTTCGTCCGCCGAGCCCTGCAGCATCAGGCTGAGCGCCTCGGTAGTTTGTGGCGCGACACCGAAGCGCGGAAACTCCGAAGACACCAGATACTGGCCCCGATCATCGCCGACGAAATATTCCGACAGGCCGTCCGAACCGAAATCCACAACCAGGTCGTAAAGGACTTCGGTCTCCGACCCCAAGCCCGGATCGGTGTTGATGCCGGCCACGTCCGCCGCCACCAGCCCCTCCTCCGCGCTGTACCGCGCCAGTTGCCGGCCACGCCCCACTCCCAGGGACACGACACCGAGGCTGGCGGAGGTGGGAATGGTATCGATCAGTCCAATGGGATCCACTGCCGCCAGATAGGGTTCCTGCCGGGCAGTAGCGGCGCTGTAGAGTACAAACGGGTGGGTAGCGGAAAATTCGAAACTGTGCCCCGCAAGGCTGTACATCTGGCGCTTCAGGCGCAGCGGCTCGGCGAGCATTCTGACTTCCTTACTGCCGCCGGGCACCTTGACCAAATCCCCCGCCGCCACCTGCTCAATGTTTTTCAACGTGCCGTCCGCCATCACCACCCTGGCGCCTGCCTTGAAACAGCTACTGCTGGGCACTTCGCGGTAGCCGTTGCCCGGCTGGCTGTTGGCGGTGAACTCGTAGGCGTTACTTTCACGCATACAGGAGGGCCAACGACTGCCGGGGTAGACGTAACAGATTTCCTTCAGGATGCCGTCGCTGGCATCCGCCTGAATGTCGTGCCAGCTGATGTCGTTGCCAAACCAGCGGCCGTAGCACTGCCAGCGCCCCCGGTCCACACTCGCAGGAATGGGCACGTCCTGTCCCTTCAGATAATCAATCACGCCATTGATATCGGCGTCGCTGGCCCCGAGTACTTTCAATTTGGCGAAGTGATGAAACATCTCCCAGTCGCCATTGCCCCAGGTACCGCTGGCGACCTGCGCCAGTTTGGCGTCGGCGAAGGGCGGACTCTGGATCAGCGACAGGTAAGCGGACCTGGCCGCGACATAGCTGGCGGAGCCGATGGCATCGAACGCACTTTTTACCGGCCCGGCGACCTGCTCCAGAAGGCTGCTGTAGAAAGGCATGGCGCTGCTCAACAGAGTACCCATGTACGAGGCGATATCCCGCTCGGCCCTTTTGTGGTCCAGCTGTTTACGCAGGTTGGAGGTAATCTTGTACATGGCCTCACACAGCAGTGCCACATTGAAATTTCTCCAGTAGCTGCCAGAGAGCCCGGTGGCTGCCCCCACCAGATCCTGGTAACTCACAGAGCCGTAACGGGGGAAAAAGATATCGATAAACCTGTCGCCGCTGACGCCGATATAAGGCGTTGTCGCGCGCCCGGGGGTAGCCCCCTTCACACAGTTGACCAGCGCATCGCGGGCAGCATTCGCCACCGGATTGTTGCCGAGTACCGGCAGGCTGCTCATCAGTATCTCGACTTTTTGTTGCAGTGTTGCTGTCATTTTTTTCTCGCAGGGTTTCTGGAAGGGAGTACGGTGGGAGTTAACCGACAATCTGGGGCCCGCTATTGCGGGCCCCAGGGTCTCGACTCAGGTGCTACTGGGCTGTAGTACTTCCAGCGTGAAACTGTCGTTCACACTGCCCACAGAATTGCTGAGCACCAGTTGATAGCCCGCCTTCGCCATGGCCGTGGGCGCCACGCCAGTCTTTTGCGAAACCACTCCGGTGGCGCTGTCCAACTGCATAAAGTCCGGCAGTGCGGGGCTTACCGCCCAACGCCTCGGCTCGCTGCCGGGCATTGCCAGCGCCGGCCCCTGGCTGACGTCGCGGTTATAGGTGTAGATACTGATGTCCGGCATCATCAGCCCCGCGGGTGCCGTCACCACCATTTCAATGGTCCAGCTCAGGCCCTGGCCGGAGGCCACAACACTGCCGCCGCTGGTTGAAAGGTAGGTACTCTTCCCATTCACCTCTTTGTCGTAGGCGTTACACAGGGTGAAGGGGGCCGCGGACAGATGATCGCCCGAGTAGCTGGCCGCGCCCTGCATATCGGCGTACCAAAGCTGCCGACGGGTGTCGTCAGCCGGGGTTATGGGAGCCTCGGCGCCGATGGAGCCATCCGCTTTCAGGGTGAGCACCTTGGTGGCGAACCTGCCCTGGTCGTCCACCATGGGCGCGATGAATCTGGCCCGGCCCAATTCGTCCACCACCAGATAGAAGGCACTGTGCGAGGTGTGGTCCTCGGCCCCGATGGACACACTGCCGTCCAGGTTCAGAAACAGTGCCTTGCTCGCGTCGCCGTCAGCCGCCAGAGTGACGCCGGAACGCTGGTCCTGTCCCTGGGGCTGGAATACCTCGAAGTAATCGATCTCTGTGGCGTAGGGCATGTAGTAGCCGGCCTTCCTGGCCTTGCCCCTGGCGAACTCCTCTACCGGGGAGGGACGCTTCTGGGTCATGAAAATAATCAGCAGTATGGCGCCCGCGACCATCGCAAGCACCCCGATCACCGCCACCACCGAGAGAATCGTCGACACCGCCAACCCACCGACCACTGCGGTTTCCGCACCGAAGGCGGATAGCGCCCAGCTGCCGCCGGTGGCAATCAGCTCCAGGGTGGAGGCGGCGAGGAACAGGGAGTTGGCGGCTATTTCCAGTGGCTGGTCGGCATTCACCAGGAAATAGATACTCATGATGATGCCGAAGATAGCGGTGATGGCACCGAAACGCGTAGCCACAAATTCATCCAGGTTGCGACCGAAAATGCGCCGGGTGAGAGTGAGTTCCGCCTCCTCTTCATTGAGAGCGCTCTCTTCGGCGAGCAGTGCAGCCTGTTCCATACTGCTCTGATTCGGCCAGGCACCACCGCCCTCTTCGATCAGCCATCGGCGGAAACCGGTGAGGTTGCGCCGTTGCGCATTGGTAAGCAATTCCTTGCTGAAGAACTGGCGCACTCCCTGCCACAAGCCCTGGTCCGCATCCAGCACCGCGGCGACGGCAACACCGCGCTTGGCGACCATCATGATCAGCTGGGCGCTTATGCCAACGCCGTAGCCGATCAGGGTGGCCTGTTGCATGGCGCTGAGGTCTTTCCACTTCAGGCTGCCGGTGACAAAACCTACGATCATAAAGGTGAGTGCCATCATGGCCACACCGTAGACCGCCATTTTGGGCACGCCATTGCCGAAGAATTTGGCACAGCTGGACTTGTAGGCGTTGATCAGCCGCCCCCAGGTAAATAGGCCCCCCATGGCCACCGAGGTCTGCTGAAACACCTGCAGTATATCGTTGAGGTAACCCTGTTCCTGCGCCTGCTGCAGAGCCTCCGCAGCTTCTTTCATCTCGGGGTCGGGGCTATTGATATAGGTCTCGATAAATTTCTGTACTATCGCGTTGACCGCATAGCTATAGTCCTCCAGGTCCCCGCTGTAGTCGATCAGCTGCGGCAGAATGTTGGAGACCTGGAACAGCTGGATGGTCTCGGCAAACTGCTGATCGAAGAAGTTGCTCGGGTCCAGCACGTTCAGCACCGCGGAGGTTCGCTGCACCCGCTGCATGAATACAGAGCCGTCCACGTTGGGATCCGGATTGAAGGAGATAGCCTGTAACACGTTCAGGAACAGCGGATTGATGCTGTATTTGAACATCGCGTAGGCCCAATAGAGTTTCTTCTCCTTGGCGTACTGGCTGATGCTGTCCACCTGATCGAGCAGTTGCTGGATAGACTCGGGGGTGCCCTCCACCTGCTGCTGTATTTCCTCCTTCCAGGTGGCGCTATCGGCATCAATCAGCGCGTTGTAGGAGTCGGCATTGTTGCGCTGATCGGAGAGGAACCAGCCAATATCATTCAGGCTGCCGTTACTCGGGTCTGTCATCCAGCGATTGGTGTAGAGCGCCGGTCCCTGGACCTTGAAAACATCGCTGGTGGAAGCCTGGGTCCTGAGCCATTTGTTGGCGCGCACGGCATTCAGATACTTGCTGGCCGGATCGTTGTCCCAGTTGGCCACAGTGCCGGTAAGGTAGGAGACCGCCAGGCTCTTGTACCAGCTCTCCGGGTCCTCGCCCTTGGTACCGCGCATCTGCGCTATGCCTTTGAGAGTGGGGTCTAGGGTGATGGGATTGGGATTGATGAAGGTTTCGCGCAGGTCTGAAGGCATGTAGTACTGCAGTATCTGGTAAAAATCCTCCATGCTCTGGTTTTGCACCCCGTCGTAGTAGCCCTGGTCGTCCTTGCGGAACTGATCCATATTCACCAGATCCATCAGCGAGTGCCCGGTGTCCTCCACCTGGGCCAGGCTGGCGAGCAGCGCAGCCTGGGTATTGGGCTGGTGCGCAAATTCCGCCGCTCGGGCCACCGCGGTATCCGGGTGTATGGCTTTGCCCTTGAGGCCATTGCTGCCGCCGGTGATCCTGTCACCCAGCGGGGACAGCTCAAATTGACCACTCTCCGGCAATCCGGTGGCAACCTGCACCACCTGGTTGAGCCCCCGCCAGTGCACTGTGTTGCCCAACACCTTGGTGCCGCCAGCGGCGGTGCCGTCCACATACAACCTGCCATTGGCCAGCGCAATCAGACTCTGCTGTTTTTTCTTCGGCGCGCTCTCGTGGCTCACCGCGAAGAGACCCATATGCACATTCGGGTTGTAGGTGCCCTGACAGCCATAGGCGGTGCCATCGAGATCGCGCTTTTCACTCAGCATGGCCGCATTGAATGTCCGATACCCACCCGACAACTGGCCGACAAAAATGTATGGAAATTTTTTACTGGTGAAGCGCGCAATAGGGTTGTATGGGTCCGGCTGCGGGGTCATACCCACGTTCAGGTTGAACTGCAGGTTGTAGTTGGCATCGAGATAGGCCGTATAGTTACTGAGTTGAGGTTCCCAGGTCTCGTTGGTTTCCAGGTCCTTGAAGATCACCTTCATCAGGTAAACGGTCTGGCCGGCAATGACAGTGCTACCGTCTATGCCGTAAGTGAACTCCATATTGTTGTCTTCCGGCCAGGTCGACTCTTTCCACATATTCGAGCTGGGATCATAGTTCAGCTGTGGCGCCACTGAACTTCCGGAAACATAGGCCGCGCCGGCGGCGACTTTCATATCATAGGTAACGGGCTTCACGTGAATCTGGGCACCCACAGGCTGGCCATCGAGCTCCAACAGTCCGTTGCCGATAACCTTGTCTGCATTGAGATGGAAGTTGCCACGCAGGTCCCTGCCATTGACCCGCTGGCGAAACTTTAAGGTGGCAGTGTCGTGCTCGAAGGTCCAGTTCTGGCTGGCGATGGGGCTATCATCAACGAACAGCTGATCTACCTGGTCGCCGTCACGGCCTTTCAGTTTCAGGGAAATACTCTCCGGGAGACCCGCTGGCAGCGTGCCCCGCAGGATGCCCTTTAGTACTTTGATATTAAATGTACGCGACTGGCCGAAAAGATGGCGTATTTGCCGTGAAGTGGCTGTTGCCGCACTGCTATTGATTTCCAACCTTGCCTGGCGCTGGGCAGGATCGGCATTGACGGGGGAGGACGACTCGATAACCGGGTCCATGGTTTCTCCTTACAATTAAATTCAATTACAAGGAAGAACAAACTTCGTCACGACCGCACACTGCTCTTCCATGGCGAGTGTTAAGGGGGAGACACACCCCGTGAGAGATGAATGCTTGGAAGCGGATCCACAAGGGTTGTATATCAACCCGGCGGCGCTGTGCACTGCATGACCACGCGTTGCGATATTGCCTGGAAGCGATTCTCCGGCGCCTCCAAGTCGGAAGCAGCGGAAGGCCATTAACCGGCAACACCAAAGAGCTGTCAATCGAAGGCGGCGAATAAATGCTAAATTTCAAACCTTATTTGCAAAACTGTTTGCATCAGAGAACAAATGTACAAAGTCGAGACGCAATAATCATTTTTCAACTGCATCATCATCCTTTGGGAGGTGCAATCGGTATTACAGAGAATTTGGCCAGCTGGGACTTCTGCGGCGGATTTGCGGTATATTTTACAGCTCTTCAAGTACTAACCCGGAAGTCCCAGTGAGTGACAACAACGCCTCCCTGAACTGGTTTCGCCACGCCGCGCCCTATATCAACGACCTGCGCGGCCGCACCCTGGTGATTGCCATGCCCGGCGATGCGCTGGAGCACGGGAATTTCCGCAACCTGGTACACGACCTGGCACTGCTCGCCAGCCTCGGTGTGCGCCTGGTGGTGGTGCACGGTGCACGCGCGCAGGTGAACCGCGCCCTGGCCGAACGAGGCATCGAGAACCAGTTTCACGGCAATACCCGTGTGACCGATCGCGAGACCCTGGAAATCACCAAGGCCGCGGTGGGCAAATTGCGCTTCGATATCGAGGCGGCCTTTTCCCAGGGACTGCCGGACTCACCCATGGCGCGCTCGGCGCTGAAAGTGATCTCGGGCAACTTCGTCACCGCGCGCCCCATCGGTGTGCTGGACGGCGTCGACCTGCGCTGGACTGGGTCGGTGCGGCGCATGGAGGTGGACACCATCAACCGCGCCCTGGAGCAGGGGGCGCTGGTGCTGCTATCGCCACTGGGCACTTCCCTGACCGGTGAACTCTTCAATTTGAATTACCTGGACCTGGCCGCTGAAGCCGCGCGCGCACTGCAGGCGGAAAAGCTGGTGTTGTTCCGCGAACCCCCGCAGCTGCTGGTCGACGGCGAGGCAGTGCACGAACTGAGTATCGTGCAGGCGGAACAGGTAGTTTCGCAGGTGCCGAGTGAGGCGCTGCGCTGTGCCATTCGCGCCTGTAATGCCGGCACGCCGCGCACCCATCTGCTGAGCTATGCACAGGACGGCGCCCTGGTGCAGGAGCTGTTCCGCCGCGAGGGCGCCGGCACCATGATCTATCGCGACAGCTACGAGGTGATCCGCCGCGCGCGTATCAACGATGTGGGCGGCATTCTCGGACTGATTCGCCCACTGGAAAAGCAGGGCATACTGGTGCGTCGCTCGCGGGAAAAGCTGGAGGCCGAGATAGACCACTTCACCCTGGTGGAAGTGGACGGCACCCCGGTGGCCTGCGCGGCCCTCTACCCGATACAGGACGAGCACGGCGAAATGGTCGCAGCGGAACTCGCCTGTGTGGCTATTCACCCGGACTTTCGCGGCGGCGGTCGCGGTGCCAAGTTGCTTCATCACCTCGAGCGCCAGGCCGGCGTCCTGGGCCTGCAAGAGCTCTATGTGCTCACTACCCAGACGGAGCACTGGTTTATCGAACACGGCTTCACCCAGGTAGCGGTACAGGATCTGCCCGCGTCGCGGCAGTCTCTGTACAACATACAGCGCAATTCCCGGGTTTTACGCAAGCCGCTGGCGGCGCAATAGTCCTTTTGCAAAAGGACACAGACAGGAACATCCATCCTATACAGGCCGGCGATGCCGTAGCTTTGCGCGAAATCATCCCGGTCAATCCCTTTTTTTGCTAAGCTGTCGCTCCCATTTTGTACAGCCGGACCCTTGCTATGCCTCAGTATCGCTCCCGTACCTCCACCGCCGGACGCAATATGGCCGGCGCCCGCGCCCTCTGGCGGGCCACCGGTATGAAGGACGACGATTTCCACAAGCCGATCATCGCCATCGCCAACTCCTTTACCCAGTTCGTGCCCGGCCACGTACACCTGAAGGATATGGGCCAATTGGTGGCGCGGGAGATTGAGAAGGCCGGCGGCGTGGCCAAGGAATTCAACACCATCGCGGTGGACGACGGCATTGCCATGGGCCACGACGGCATGCTCTACAGCCTGCCCAGCCGCGAGATCATCGCCGACTCGGTGGAATATATGGTGAACGCCCACTGCGCCGACGCGCTGGTGTGCATCTCCAACTGCGACAAGATCACCCCGGGCATGTTGATGGCGGCGCTGCGGCTGAATATCCCGGCAATATTCGTCTCCGGCGGCCCCATGGAAGCGGGAAAGACCAAGCTGGCGGAGCACAAGCTGGACCTGGTGGACGCGATGGTGATCGCCGCCACCGATTCCGCCTCCGACGAGGAAGTGGCCGAGTACGAGCGCTCAGCCTGCCCCACCTGCGGCTCCTGCTCCGGCATGTTCACCGCCAACTCGATGAACTGCCTGACCGAGGCCCTGGGCCTGTCCCTGCCCGGCAATGGCACAATGCTCGCCACCCACGCGGACCGCGAGGCGCTGTTCCTGCGCGCCGGCCGCGAAATCGTCGCCCTGGCCAAGCGCTATTACGATGAGGATGACGACAGCGCACTGCCGCGCACCATCGCCAACCGCGCCGCCTTTGAGAATGCCATGGCCCTGGATATCGCCATGGGCGGCTCCACCAATACCATCCTGCACCTGCTGGCCGCGGCACAGGAGGGTGAGGTGGACTTCACCCTGGCGGATATCGATCGGATGTCGCGCAAGATTCCACAGCTGTGCAAGGTGGCGCCGAACACCCAGAAATACCATATCGAGGACGTGCACCGCGCCGGCGGCGTGATGGCAATTCTCGGCGAGCTGGAGGCCGCAGGCCTGCTGGATGCCTCCCTGCCAACGGTACACAGCGATTCCATGCTCGAGGCGCTGGAACAGTGGGATATCCGCCGCACCGACGACAAGGCCGTGCACGATTTCTATCGCGCCGGTCCCGCAGGCATTCCCACCCAGACCGCCTTCAGCCAGGACTGCCGCTGGGCGAGCCTGGACGGCGATCGCCAGGCCGGCTGCATCCGCTCGGCAGAATACGCCTACTCCGCCGAAGGCGGCCTGGCAGTGCTGTTCGGCAACCTTGCCCCGGGCGGCTGCGTAGTAAAAACTTCCGGTGTGGAAGAGGAGCTGTGGCAGTTCGAGGGCCCGGCCCATATCGTCGAGAGCCAGGAAGCCGCAGTGCAGCATATTCTCGACGGTAAGGTAAAGGCCGGGGAGGCAGTGATTGTCCGCTACGAGGGCCCCAAGGGCGGGCCGGGCATGCAGGAGATGCTCTACCCCACCAGCTACCTGAAGTCGAAGGGTCTGGGGAAATCCTGCGCGCTGATCACCGACGGCCGCTTCTCCGGCGGCACCTCCGGCCTGTCCATCGGCCATGTATCACCGGAAGCCGCTTCCGGCGGCACCATTGGCCTGGTGGAAAATGGCGATACCATCCGCATCGATATTCCCGCACGCAGTATCGAGGTGGTGATCAGCGATGAGGAACTGCAGCGGCGCCGGGAGGCCATGCAGGCCAGGGGCACCGATGCCTGGAAGCCCCGCGAGGCGCGGCCGCGCAAGGTGAGCAAGGCACTGAAGGCCTATGCACTGCTGGCTACCAGTGCCGATCGCGGCGCCGTACGCGAAATCGATTGATTCAAATAGCAATCAGTGCGCGGGGGGGACCCCACAGGGTTCCCCTTGGGGGGGGCCGCCGCACCCAGCCCCCCGCTAATCCCCCCCT
>NZ_JACZFR010000004.1 GCF_014904815.1 Microbulbifer taiwanensis | reverse complement strand
TAAAAAAGCACCGCGGGGCGCGGGCCCCCCCCGAGGGGGCCCCGGGGGGGCCCCCCCCGCGCACCAGGCATCCGATTAATCCGCCATTCTGTATCTGATCCGGTTGCGCACCCCGTGGCGCTCTACCGGCACTCCATCCTCCAATTGCGGCTGATATTTGAACCTGGCCGCCGCCGCAACCGCCGAGCGGTTGAACACCTCTGTCGGATTGCCGGCGCTGTCGTAGCCCGCCACCGCGTGCACATCCCGGACACTGCCATTTTTCGTAATGGTGAACTCCACCACCACATAGCCCTCCAGGCCCCGGCGCAGTGCTGCCGACGGATAGCGAGGTGCCGGTTTTATTATCGGTAACGGATCTCTTGAAACGACGGCCGGGTCCAGGCCTCCATCACCCGGAACAGGAGGCGACATCACTACGGTGGTTTTACCCGGTTCAACTACTGGATCGATTTTCCGGACCACTATCTGTGGGGGCGGATCCTGGGGTTTTTCCGGCGGCTCAGACAACTCCACTGTCGGTTTCAAGTCCGGTAAATGAATCGGTTTGATCGGAATAAATTCGTCGACCTTCGGCTCGGAATAATCGGTGGCGATCAGGCGACTCATGGCGAATATCAACAGCAGGGTTGCGGCACCCGCAAACGCGAGGTTGCGACCGATATGCACAAGTTGCTTGAGGGAAAAAACCAAGGGATTGGAAAGTGGCGAATAAGCTCTATCCATAACACCTCTCCTGTTTATTGTTAGGGTGTCGAATCGGCGGCCCCTTTATTGGGACAGGCGCCGGAGTTGGAAAAAGCTGATCAGCTACCTTTACTAATTAGTCGATTTACGCGAATTTGCAAATAATTCGCAATTGCATGTTCAATTCTTAACCAGCCTCTTGAACAATAAAAAAGGCCGTACATTGCTGTACGGCCTTTTCAGGGACAAGAGGCTCAGTGAGCGGCAATCAGATCGCCAGCTGCTCCTCACGCTTCTTCTCGCTCTCGACAAAAGAAATCCACTGGGTGGCAGCTTTCTCGGAGCGCTTGTCTTTTTTCGCTTCCTTGAGGTTCTTCAGCGCGGCGTCGTACTTCTTCAGGTTGGCATTGGCCATTCCCAGAATGATGTACACCTGATCCGGGCGTTTGATATTGCCCTTCTTCAGTGCCTTGCCGCCCATCTCGATGGATTTTTCATTCTTGTCCAGGTCCAGGTAGATACCGGCCAGACGCGAATAGATATCACCCTTGTCGGACATCTGGGCAGCGGCTTCCAGTTCGGGGATCGACTTCTGCAGCTCCTGGGCCATCTGGTACGCCTGAGCCAGGGTTTCCAGATTCTTGGAGGTGCGCTTGATCTTCTTCTCCTTGATCCCCTTGTCGATCACCTTGGCGCCCTTGTAGGGCATTTCATTGCCCATAAAGAGATAGCCCATATTCAACAGCTCTTTCTCTTTCTGCAGAGCGCCGGCAATGTAGGCCGACTCCATCATGTGCAGCTGGTCCTGCTCGCGCTTCAGCTCGCCGTACATGCCGGCCAGCTGCTTGTAGTACTCCCCTTTCGGGTAGTGCTTGACCAGTTTCTCGAGAATATTGGTTACTTTCTTGTAATCATTCTTCTCGTAGTAGAGGAACCGCTGCAGGCCGAACCAGCTTTCCTTCGGAATCTTGCCCTCTTTCTCGTACATCGACACGGCTGTGTTGATATCCGCGAGCGCCTTGCCCTGATCACCCTTCTGGTAATAGGCCTGGCCGCGCAGGGCGTAAGAGTCCGCGTTGATCTGGTCTTTCTCGGCGGCGGCGAACCACTTGTTCAGGTAATTGATCGCCTGGTCGTAGTTCTCGGTCACGAAGTACAGCTGGGCGATGGTCAGCAGGGTACCCACTTCCAGCGCCACCGGCAGGTTTTCAGCGCCCTGCGCCAGCACCTTTTTGTAGTAGGTAATCGCTTCCTTGTACCGCTCCATGCTGTAGTAGACGAAGCCGTAGAAGTAGTACATCTGCGCAGTTTCGTAGCCGTTGTACTTGCTCTTGCCGGCTTCCATTTCCTTCAGTGCCGCCAGTGCCGCCGGCCAGTTACTTGCGTCGGCCGCCTCCTGCACCTTGCCCAGCTTCTTGTACACGTTTTCCCGCATCGCCGGTACTTTACGCGTCTTCTCCTGGGCTTCCGCCTTGCCGAAGGAGGCAGAGACACCCGCTGCCTCAAGCACGGTCACACTGACCGCCGGTGCCAATACCAGGGGCAGCGCGACAGCAGTTCGCAAAGAGCTGCGCAAGACGAACTTGGACAGCCCTTTCGCCATGGTCGTCATATTCATATATGCGTCCCCTTTAGTTCTTGGCCATGTTGAAGCTGATCTTGGTCCGGACACCCGGTACCTCGATCGCCTGCCCATCCTGGACTCGCGGCTTGTACTTGTACTTCATCGCGGACTTGATCGCCGCGCGGTTGAAGATAGTCGTTGGGTTGCCATCCAGGGTGAAGGCCTCGATCACCTTCGGGTCACGAACGGAGCCGTTGGTGGTCACGGTGTATTCCACGATCACATAGCCCTCGATACCCCGCTGCAGCGCGCGACGCGGATACTGCGGCTGTACCTTCACGATGGGCAGATAGTCGCCCTCGCTGGCAAAACCGCCGATACCGCCCACCTTCAGGTCTGCATTCGCACGCGGCGCAGACATGTTGATGGAGTCATCGAGGTCCGGTTGATCGAACTCTGGTTCCGGCATTTCCGGCGGCGGAGTTTCCGGCTCGTCGGGCTTGTCCGGTTTGCTGGTGTCGTACTGGGTTTCGATCTTCTGATCAGGCATCACCACGTCGGCAACCTTGATCTGCTCCTCTTCTTCGGGAGCACCCAGGTTTGCCTCGATCAGCGCATGCATGGTGAAGATCAGGGCAAAGGTAGTGGCTACCGCCAGCGCACCTGCCCCTAATAGTCTTACCGGATTCATAGCTGTTAACTCTTTTCTGTCGCGACCGAAACTTTCTCGATACCAATCTTCCTGGCGGCATTTGCAATCAGGGCGATCTTCTCGATACTTGCTTCTTTATCGGGCTGAATTACCAACCACCCTTTCGGGTTTTCCGCGTAGAGGCGTTCCAGGGTGAGTTTCACCTGACGCTCATCGACTTTCTCTTTGGCAATCCAGATTTCGTTGTTTTCGTTGATCGCTACCAGAATAGAGGCGGCTTTGAGTTCCGACTGTGTCGCTTCCGGCTTGACTACTTCTTCGCCCGGCTCCTTGATAAAGGTCGCCGTGACGATGAAGAAGATCAGCATGATAAACACCACGTCCAGCATGGGCGTGAGGTCGATCGCTCCTGCTTCTTCTTCGGCCGTATTTTGTTTTCTGCTCATAGCAACTCTCTTAGCGAACTTTCTCGGCATGTCCCTCGCGAGGAGGGACCCCGGCGAAAGTTTCTGGCTTGGCTAAACCTTCGCGGCAGACAGCGCAGGGCTGGTATCTGCCGCCTGTGGTGCCTTAGTGATCCATCGTCAGATGGTCTTCCAGCAGCTGAGTTTCGCGCTCCGCCTTACGGGTGATGTAGGTATTGGCAAATACACCAGACAGTGCCGCAACCATACCCGCCATAGTAGGGATGGTCGCCATGGATACACCACTGGCCATCTGCTTGGCATCACCACCACCGGTAATCGCGAGGACCTCGAAGACATTGATCATGCCCCAGACGGTGCCCAGCAGCCCGAACAGGGGTGCCAGGGCCACACAGGCCTGGATCATGTCCATATTGTCCTGGATCTTCTCGGATACCCGTGAAATCAGCGCTTCGCGGATGCGGTGGGCATTCCAGGATTTGCGCTCGGAGCGCTCCTCCCACTGGTCCACCGCACCCTGGACATCCTGCTTCAACGATTTATTGAAGTAGAAAGCCCGCTCAAAAATCAGCGTCCACATAAAGAAGGTCAGGCCGGCGATCAGAAACAGTACTGGCCCGCCCGACGCCATAAAGGCGTTGACGGCGGCCCATGCGTCATTCAATGCGTGCATGTTGCCGCCTCCTCTTATTTACGCTCGGCGTTTTCCGCCACGATACCGGCGCTCTGCTCATCCAGGATGTGCAGGATGCGCTTGGCGCGACCGTTCACGATGGTGTGCATCAGTACGGTCGGGATAGCGACACACAGACCCAGAACGGTGGTTACCAGTGCGGAGGAAATACCGCCCGCCATGGCTTTCGGATCGCCGGCGCCGAAGATGGTGATCGCCTGGAAGGTGATGATCATACCGGTCACGGTACCCAGCAGACCCAGCAGCGGAGCCACCATGGCGATGATCTTCAGCAGGTTCAGGCCGGACTCGATGGCCGGGCGCTCTTTCAGCACCGCCTCTTCCATCTTCAGCTCCAGGGTCTCGCCATCGATACCCTTGTTTTCCTCGGCAACAGCCAGAACACGACCCAGCGGGTTGTTGGTGTTCGGAGAAGAGGAACGCAGCTGGGCGCTTACCTTGGCGCTGACGCCGGACAGGACGATCAGGCGGAAGATGGCCAGCAGCATGGCGAAGACACCAACGGCAGTGATGATGTAGCCAACCGGGCCACCCTGGTGCCAGCGCTCGACAATGCTCGGGCTGTTGATCATGGCCTTCAGGTAGGAACCACCGGTCGGGCCGGTCGGGTCAACACCGAAAGCGGTGAAGCCGGAAGTGGCGTTCTGCAGGTTTTCAGCCATGGACAGGTACTTGCCATCGGGCTGGCGAATCAGCTCGGCCATCCTGTGGGCGTCGTTCATTTCCAGGTACTTGCCGTTGGAAACCAGGTTGAAGTTACCCACGCGGACAACTTCCTGCTCGACCTGCTCGCCGTCGGGCTTGATCACGGTGCTGGTGAACTTGACCACCTTGCCGGACTCAACAGTCTCGCGCTGCAGCTCGTACCACAGACGCTCGATTTCCTCGATGGTCGGCAGCTTGGTGGCGGAGTTCATTTTGTCGATCAGGGAGTCGATGAACTCGGTGCGGCCCGGGTATTGCGCAGACACGATGGAACTATCGATGTTGGCACGCAGGTCGCCGGCGGTGGAGGTCAGGTGACCGAACAGCTCTTTCAGAGACCCCAGGCGCTCGTCCAGTTGCTGGCGCTTCTGCTGCACCAACACTTCCTGCTCCTGGTATTTGGCTTCCAGGCGCTCGGAACGGGCTTCTTCAGAGGTGCGGGTGTCTACGGCCTTGTTCAGCAGACCCTGCTGGTTAGCCTTCTGGCGACGGAAATCAGCTTCGCGCTGCTTGTGTTCTTTGGACTCGGCAATTTTGGACTGCTGAACCATTTTCAGGAGCTGGTCCAGGGAAGTGGCCTTGTCCTGGGCAACAGCGGAGACGCTGATCAGGCCAGCTGCTGCAGCGATTAGTACGCGTTTGGCGATAGAGGTTTTCATTGCGCTGCCTCCGGAGCCGGGATCGGCGTGGTAATAATGTCGGTGGTGGCCTGCTTCTTGGCGATTTTCAGGCCGTTCATCAGGGCGCGGCGGTATTCGCCGGAGTCGACCTCAACCCAGGCCTTCTGTTCTTTGTCATAGGCCAGGGAGATCTTGGAATCGGTAGTCTGAGCCAGCAGGGCGATACGGCCGATCTGCAGCACGTTTACTTCGCGATCCTGACCACCCACATTCAGGGTGTCGCTGTAGGTGTCGATCTTGCGCGCGTATTCGGCTTCGAAGTTGTACAGCTCCAGCACCTGACGGAATTTCTCCGCAACGGTGATATCGGAACGGTCCATATTGTTCTTCACGCCTTCGAGGTTGGCCATGCGCTCGTCAATTTTGAAGGGCATGTCCAGCGCTACAAACTGCTCCAGGCCATCCAGCATGCGCAGAATCAGCGGCTGGATCTGGCGCTCGATCACGGTGACGTTTTCGATGGATTCGTCCAGCTCTTTGATAACCGCGAGCTGGTTGGCCAGCTGCTTCTCCAGCTGGCGGTTGTAGACGCGCAGACCGTCGATTTCTTTGTTAACTACCTTGAAGTCCTGCAGCAGGCTGCTGGTTTCTTCGGCAATCTTGTCGATACGCTTTTGCGAGGCCTGGGCCGCAGAGGTCTTCTGCTGGCCGACTTTGAGGACATTATCGAGAGTATCCGCAGTGGCTACGCTGCCGTAGAGCGCGCCGGCAGACAGCGCAGTGGTCAGCGCCACAGCCATGAATCGCTTGGTTTTCATTAGACCCCCCAGTGGGTTCAATATTTCACAACATGGTCGCGATGAGTTAGCTGCCACAACGCGGTGTCCTTTTGTTTTAAAAACATTGGCTTGAAGACAGCTAAGAGCCGCACATTGTAAACAGCCGATTTGATTATTCAAATGCCGATTGACAGTATCGGCTCGCATGAGTAGCAAGGTAACAACTGGGTAACAACCCCGGGTCACATGCACACATTTGCGACGGCATTCCCTGTCTGAGCAGCGAAGGAATTTAACAGAGTGATCACTAATTGATCAAATTGTTTTTATTTCAACCTGTCGTACTGGACTAAACAGTAGCTATATTCGTCCCTGTCCGACTCGGGGTAACACTGGCGACTGACCTCTCCCCAGCAGTCATCCAGCTCGGGAAAGAATGCGTCCCCGTCCACTGCGGCGGCCACTTCGGTGAGATAGACACGACTGGCCAGCGGCAGGGACTGGCGATAGATCTGCGCGCCGCCAATCACCATCACTTCGCCCGCGCCGGTCTCCACAGCTGACTGAGCGGCCATATCCAGTGCCTGCTCCAGTGACGAGGCACAGACTACGCCATCGGCGCACCAGTCCGGATTGCGGCTGATCACAATATTGACGCGCCCCGGCAGCGGCCGGCCGATGGACTCGAAGGTCTTGCGCCCCATGACCACCGGCTTGCCCAGGGTGGTGCGTTTGAAGAACTGCAGGTCGCCGGAGATGCGCCAGGGCAGCCCGTTGTCGCGACCTATGGCGCCGTTGCGCGCCACCGCCGCAATCAGGGCGATAGGGATGTCTTTCATCTATATACCTACTGGATCACCGCGGCGCCGGCTACACCGCCACCGGCGCCGGGATATGCGGGTGCGCCTCGTAGCCGCGCAGCTCGAAGTCCTCGAAGCGGAAGGCAAAGAGGTCGCTCACCTGCGGATTCAGGTACATCTGCGGCAGCGGCAGCGGCTGGCGACTCAACTGTTCCTCCACCTGCTCCATATGGTTGGAGTAGAGGTGGGCGTCGCCGAAAGTGTGGATAAACTCCCCCGGCTCCAGGCCGCACACCTGCGCCAGCATCAGCGTCAGCAGGCTGTAGGAGGCGATATTGAAGGGCACGCCGAGGAAGATATCGGCACTGCGCTGGTACAACTGGCAGGACAATTTGCCGTCTGCCACATAGAACTGGAAGAGGGCGTGGCAGGGTGCCAGCGCCATGCGCCCGGCGGCGGCATTGTCTGCCGGGGACACACCTTCGTCCGGCAGGTCCGCCGGATTCCAGGCACTGACAATGAGGCGGCGCGAGTCGGGGCGGGTCTTCAGCTGCTCGAGCAGCTGTTCTATCTGGTCGATACGGCGGCCGTCCGGTGTCGGCCAGGAACGCCACTGGTGACCATAGACAGGCCCGAGGTCACCGTCGTCTGTGGCCCACTCATCCCAGATACGCACGCCCTGCGCCTTCAGGTAGGCGATATTGGTGTCGCCGCGCAGGAACCACAGCAGCTCGTGAACGATCGAGCGCAGATGGCACTTTTTGGTGGTGATCAGCGGAAAGCCCTCGGCCAGGTCGAAGCGCATCTGGTAACCGAATACACTCAGGGTGCCGGTGCCGGTGCGATCGCTCTTGCGGGTGCCGTTGTCGCGCACGTGGCGCATCAGGTCGAGATACTGCTTCATCTATTGCGCTCCCCCTTTCTGCGCGCGCCCTTCCGGCAGCGGCTGGGTGCGGTAACTCCACACCAGCAGCGCTATGCCGGCAGCGATCATCGGCAGGCTCAGCTCCTGGCCGCGGGTCATCCAGCCGAACCACTCGTAGCCGATATGGGCGTCCGGCTCGCGCACAAACTCCGTCAGGAAGCGGAAGATACCGTAGAGGGTCAGGAAGAGACCGCCGACCGCCAGGCGCGGGCGCGGTTTGCTGGAAAACCACCAGAGCACCGCGAACAGCACCAACCCCTCGAGAAATGCCTGGTACAGCTGCGACGGGTGGCGCACCAGCAACTCCGGGTCCCGCGGGAAGACCATACCCCAGGGAGCATCGGTGGGCCGACCCCAGAGCTCCTGGCCGATAAAGTTGCCGATGCGGCCGAGCCCCAGGCCAATGGGCACCAGCGGCGCGACAAAGTCGATCAGTGCCGGGAAGGTGGTGCCGATCTTGCGCGCGTAGATTGTCGCGGCCAGCATCACGCCGACCAGGCCGCCGTGGAAGCTCATACCGCCCTCCCACACCTTGAACAGGGACAGCGGATGCTCGACCAGCTCGCCGAAGTTGTAGAAGAACATATAACCCAGGCGTCCGCCCACCACGACACCGATGGCGCAGTAGAGAATCAGGTCCTCCACCTCCGACTTGATCACCGGCGACCAGGGCTTGGCGGAGCGTTTCAGCGCCAGCCACCAGGCGGCGACAAAACCGGCCAGGTACATCAGGCCGTACCAGTGCACTTTCAGCGGGCCAATGGCGATGGCGACGGGATCTATTTCGGGGTAGGGGATCATTGAGACTTCACAGTTATTGGCAAGGGCGTTGACTTGGGCGAAATGTTACCAGCTAAACAGTTCGGAGAGTAATGCGGAATGATGAACGCGGACCAATCTGCCGGGAGCAGATTTGCACAGCCGGAGCCTGCCCGCGAAGCGGGTGAAGTGCAGGGATGCACTTCATGAATGCGGAAACACGCCGTATTAGCGGCTACTATTCCGCATTAACGCAGTACATCCCTGTACTGCGCCCCTTCGGGGCAGCCTTCGGCTGTGCAAATCGGCTATCCTGCCGATTTGTCATCATTCCGCATTTCAATTCATGTGCCTATTACTCTTCGCCTACCGCTGCCACCCGCAATACCCGCTGCTGCTGATGGCCAACCGGGACGAGTTCTACCATCGCCCCACGGCACCGGCGGCCCCCTGGGAAGATGGCCAGCTGGTCGCCGGTCGCGACCTCCTGGCCGGCGGCACCTGGGCCGGCATCGCCCGCGGTCGCGCGGCGGCGGTAACCAATATGCGTGAGCCGCAAGTGCCGGCGCCATCGGAACCCCTGTCCCGAGGCGATATCCCGCGGGACTTCCTGCTCGGAGGGGCCGAACCCGGCGATTTCACCATGGGCCTGGCCGCCCAGCGCTACCGCGGCTTCAACGCCCTGCTGTTCCAGCTCGATGCCGGCAGCGAGCTGGTGTGCGCCGGCAACCGCCACAGCCCCTTCTCCTTCACCTCCGGTATTCACGGCATTTCCAATGGCGCGCCGGACGCACCCTGGCCCAAGGTCGAGAAAGGCAGGGCCGAAGTAGCGCGGATAGTGGCGGGGATCGGCGCTGAAATTGATGAGGACAACTTCGTGCAACCGGCCCTGGCCCTGCTACAGGACAGGAGCGAGGCTGCGCCGGCCGACCTGCCCAGTACCGGCGTGGGGCCGGAGCTGGAACTGGCGCTGTCGCCTATCTTTGTACAGATAGACAGGCGCGACGATATTCCCGCCGCTGCCGCCGGCGACAGCGCGGGGGGGTACGGTACCCGCGCCAGCACCCTGATCGCCATAGACAGGCGCGGTCGCACCCAGCTATGGGAGCAGAACTACACTGCCGGGCGCGCCGACGGCCCCCTGCGCCACTTTGCCCTCGGCTGATCCGCCCGGCGACCACAAACTACAGACTCCCGGGTCAGCCAGGCCGCCAACTAATGTAAAAAGAATTAAACGCCAAGCAAATTTTCCGATTGTTGCCATACTTATTCTCACAGACCGCATTTGGTTGAGTTACGCGCAAGCCGACTCGATTCGCGGTCTATATAAAAGGAAGGTCGCGCGGGACGCATGACACAGGCGGGCCGTCGGTAACTATCGACGAACAACAGGACCGGCTCGCCGCAGGTTGGGAAGGTATTAACGATCTGGCGCCCGCTTTCTTGTAATCAGGCAAACCGGGCCCTGCAGTATCGCTGAGGTACCATGTCGTATTTCAACCCAGAGCGCCGCACACGCAAATCACCGCTGCCGCTGCTGACACTCGGCAGCCTGTGCGTCTTTGCCCTTTACTATGCCTTTGCCGCCAACCAGAAGACGGTGCCGGTACTGCCGGAGAACGCCGTGCGCCCGCACCTGGTGCACTGGCTGGAGGAGAATCCCGACGCCTGGCCGGCACAGGACCCCATCTTCAACCCCGCTGCGGTGCGCCGCATCTACCAGCGCACCGACTACCGGCTGCTGTGGTTTGACAACTACAGCCTCAGCGACACCGCCAATGACCTGCTCAAGCAGCTCACCGCGGCCAGCTCCGGCAACCCCAGCAGCATGGTGGACTACCGCTACCACCTGGGCTATTTCGACCGCACCCTGCGCGATACACCGCAGCGACTGCAAATGGCGGCGGTGCTCGACGTACTGCTGACCGACGCCTTCGTGTCCTATGCCCAGGACACGCAGCTCGACAAGATCAGTCCCAAGAGCCGCCCGCCGCGGGATATCACCCCGGTCTACCGCGACCAGGGCGGCTTCCAGCTGGTGGCACTGCCATACACTCGACAGGCATCCACCAACCCCAGCGGGCGCAAATACTTTCGCGGCTACAACCGCGGCAGTACCACCGCCAACGGCCGCAGCCGCTACTATGCGCGCGACTACAATATCGACCGCTCGCGCCACTATTCCACCTGGGGTAGTCGCAGCAACAGCCGCGGTTACAACAATCGCGCCTACAACGTCCGCAGTTACGACAACAGCACCCGGGATGGCCAGCCACCGGTCGGCGGAGTCTCGGAAAACAGCGAGGGGCCCTATATCGCAGAAAACAGGCCCTACGGCAGCGATGCCTATGCCCTGCGCGACGAACTGGCGCGCCTGCGCGCCATCTCCGCCAGCGGTCGCTGGCGCCCGCTGCCACCGGGACCGGCGATGACCATAGGTGCGCGCCACCCCCATGTGGCCCTGCTGCGCAATATGCTGTCCCTGTACGGTGACTATTACCGCTACGGCGGCGAACCCAACAACAATCAGTTTGACCGGCGCCTGCACGAGGCGGTGCTGCGCTTCCAGGGGCGCCACGGTTTAAAGCAGGATGGCATCGTCGGCCGCGAGACGCGCAAACGCCTGAACCTGTCCCCGACCGCGCGGGCACAGATAGTCGAGACCAATATCCGCCGCCGCGAACAGCTGCCGGCGAGCCTGGGCAGCCGCTTTATCCAGGTCAACGTGCCCGAGTACAGGCTGCACTATGTGGAGGAAGACAGGGTCAGGCTGTCGATGAACGTGGTAGTGGGCAAGAAGATTCACGAGACACCGGAGATCACCACCCGCGTCAGCAAGGTGGTGTTCAACCCCACCTGGACGGTGCCGCGCAGCATTCTGGTCAACGAGCTGCTACCCAAGGCCCGCGCCAACCCCCAGGGCATGGAGAACATGGGCTACCGGGTAGTCAGCGGCAGCGGCAAACACCTGCCTCTGACACCGAAGAACCTGTCCGCTGCCGGTGCCGGCTCCTTCCTGCTACGCCAGATGGGCGGCGAGGACAACATCCTCGGGCGGGTGAAGTTCGAGATCCCCAACAAGCACGATATCTACTTGCACGACACCCGCGCCCGCAGCCTGTTCAGCCTCACCGACCGCGACTACAGCCACGGCTGTATCCGCCTGGAGAAACCACGCCACCTGGCGGAAGCGCTGCTCAGTCCGGAGGGCGACTGGGACCAGTGGCGCATAGACCAGCTGACCGTCGGCGACGAGACCACCGAGGTCAAGCTGGCGCAGAAGGTAAAGGTCTATATCACCTACTGGACCGCCTGGGTGGACGGTGAGGGACGCCTGAACTTCCGCGACGACATCTACGGCAAGGACGGTCTTTCGGCCAACCAGTGGTGAGCGACTGATGGTCAGTGGCGGGGGATCACACCGCCACTGGCCAGCATCCGGCAATATTCCCTAAAGGTATTTCGACCCTCCCCTCTCGCAGGTTACCAATGTGAGCAAGACGAACGTCTTACTCACAGGGGTGACTTATGGGTGCTGGCAACCGGCTCCACTTATTTCGCGACACTTCCCGCCGCTACGGCACGAATCAATACTGCGGCGTATCGCGCCACTGCAGTGCCCTGGCGCTGGCTCTGGCACTGTCCCTGAACCTGGAATTGCCCCAGGCCAACGCGGAGCCCCGTACCAGTGGGCCCGACGTGGACGTCGAAAGCAGCGACCCATATGTCCCATACGGTCGCCAACACGCACTGATGCGTGAGGAACTGGCCCGCTACCGCGCGCTGGCCGAGGGCGACCACTGGCAGCCCCTGCCCGCGGGGCAGACACTGGCGCCGGGGATGCGCGACGCGCGCGTGGCGCGACTGCGCAGCCTGTTGATGCAGTACGGCGACTACCGTTTGGATGACCATACGGACAACAGCGCCGCCGCAGACGAATACGACCCACCCCTCCAGGACGCGGTGCGGCGCTTCCAGCGTCGCCACGGACTCAAGGAGGACGGGCTGGTGGACGAGCGCACCCGCACCCGCCTGAACGTCAGCCCGGCGAAGCGGGCACAGACACTGGCGGCGAACCTACTGCGCTGGCAGCAGCTGCCCAAGGACTTGGGGCCGCGCTATATCCTGGTCAATGTCCCCGATTTCAGTCTGCGACTGGTCGATGGCGAGCGCGAACAGTTCCGCATGCGCGTGGTGGTGGGCAAGCCCAAGCACAAGACGCCCCAGATCGCGACGCGCATGACCCGCGTGGAGTTCAACCCCACCTGGCGGGTACCGCGCAATATCGCCCTGCGCGAATTGCTGCCCAAGGGTAGCGCCAGCCTGTCTGCCAACGGTTACCGGCTGGTCAATCACCGCGGCCGCTCAGTCCCTTT
This sequence comes from Microbulbifer taiwanensis, assembly GCF_014904815.1. GTDB lineage: Bacteria > Pseudomonadota > Gammaproteobacteria > Pseudomonadales > Cellvibrionaceae > Microbulbifer > Microbulbifer taiwanensis. The sequence continues at coordinate 10,330 of NZ_JACZFR010000004.1, read as the reverse complement.
CACCAGCGGAAACATCGCGGCCATCCGCCGCGGCAAAGTGATGCTGCAGCAGAAGGGCGGACCCGGCAACGCACTGGGTCGGGTCAAGTTTGTGATTCCCAACCGCGAAGCCATATTCCTGCACGACACCAACAGTAAACACCTGTTCAAACGCAGCCAGCGCGCCTTCAGCCACGGTTGTATCCGCCTGGAAAAACCGCTGGAGTTCGCCCGCATGATGCTGGCGCAACAGAACGACTGGAGCGATGCGCGCATCGAGCGAACCCTGCACAGCAGTCGAACCCGTGGAGTAGCGCTGGAGAACCCGATCCCCGTCTACATCGCCTACTGGACCGCCTGGGTAGACGAGGAGGGACTGTTGCAATTCCGCCCGGATATCTACGGTCGCGACAACCTCCAGGAGACCGCCGACGGCGGTGCGGACGAAGACAGAGAAGCAGCGGAGTAAACCATGGCGAACAGCACCGCCATATACCGGACCCGCCGCTGGCTGTCGGCCCTGGCGACCCTGGCGCTGGCAGCCGCGCTGCCGCTGGCCGGTGCCGCGCGCACCGCGGCGCCGGAGCCGGTGCGCGCCCTGGACCCCGCCAGTATCGGGGCTCAGCTGCGCAGTGAGGCCAACCGCTATCGCCAGCTGGCGCAGCAGTGGCAACCCCTGGCCGCGGGCGGCCGATTGCAGGCCGGTGACAGGGGCGAGCGGGTGGTGCAACTGCGCAGACTGCTCCAACTCTACGGGGATTACCGCGGCCTGCCCGGCCCCCTGTCGGCCGGCAATTCCGATCCGCGGCGCTTCGACGGCGCCCTGCAACAGGCGGTGGAAAACTACCAGCGCCGCCATGGACTGAATGCCGATGGCGTCGCCGGAGCCGGCACATTGACAGAATTGGCCGTGTCGCCCGCAGAGCGCGCACAGCAGCTCGAACTGAACGCCAAACGCTGGGGCAAACTGTCGGTTCCCAGCGACGGCCGCTATCTCCTGATCAATGTACCCGACTACCAGCTGCTACTGGTGGAAAAAGGGCTGGTCAGGCTGAGCATGAAAACCGTGGTCGGCAAGACCAGCAGCCGCACACCCACAATGCGCAGCCGCGTCACCAATATCGTATTCAACCCCACCTGGACGGTGCCGCGCAGCATCCTGCTGACGGAGCTGCTCCCCAAGGCGCGCCACAATCCCGAGGCCATGCACAGGCGCGGCTATCGCGTGGTCAATTACCGCGGGGGCGACACAGTCCCCATCTCCGCAGACGGCCTGGACCGCGCGGCCCACGGCAACGCCACCCTGCGCCAGGTGGGCGGCCCCGGCAACTCACTGGGTCGGGTCAAGTTCGTGATTCCCAACCGCCAGGCAATATTCCTGCACGACACCCAGGCCCAGAGCCTGTTCGAGAAGCGCGAGCGCGCCTTCAGCCACGGTTGTATCCGCCTGCAACAGCCGGAAGAGCTGGCCTATGCACTACTGCAGCCCCAGGGCTGGGACAGAACCCGAATCGCCCAGGCGACCACCGGTGACAAGACAGTCAATATCAAGGTAGAGAAGCCGCCGCGGCTCTATATCACCTATATGACCGCCTGGGTGGATGGCACCGGGCGCGCCCAGTTTCGTCGCGATATCTACCACAGAGATGGGGACTCCGAAGCCGGCGACTAGTCCCGATTCGGCCCAACTTCAGGCATCCGGACCTCTCCCCACCCGGTTCCGGGTCAAAATCCGCCATTTCGGGTCAAATTTGCACCAACCAGTCACAGAAAAATTTTTTTTCAGTAACCAGCCCCTCAATGACAACGCTGTCGCGGAAAATTCTCGCACACAGGTCCCGAGCGCCCATTTCCCGGAAGCCGCCGTAGTCCAACAAGCAAAAAAGTACCAGTGCTCCCCTTCGAATATTTGCGAATTAGCGAAGATCAGTTTGTAACCACCGGTTATTTTTTGTACATTTCTCCCCGTGCCCAGAGGCGCCAATCGCCACAAGGGCCACCGACGAGACACACACGACGAGGCGGAAACTAGGTATGAAGAATCCATCCAGACGTCGATTCCTGGCAGTGACCTGCGCAACAGCCGCGGCGGTCAGCGCCGGGCCGACTTTCGCAAAAGTGGGCAACGCCCGCACATTGAAAATGCGCAACCTGCACACCGGGGAAAGGCTGAGTACCGCCTACTGGTCCGGTGGCAGCTACGACAGCAGCGGCCTGAAGCAATTCAACCGCCTGCTGCGCGACCACCGCGCCAATGAATCTACGCGTATGGACCCGAAGCTGTTCGACATCGTCTACAAGCTGAAGGAAAAACTGAACTTCAGCGGTGAGGTCGAGATTATCTCCGGTTACCGTTCGCCCAAGACCAACGCCAAGCTGCGCGCCGCCGGCCGCGGCGTGGCCCGCCGCAGCTACCACACCCGCGGTATGGCGCTGGATATCCGCTTCCCGGGTATCAGTACCTCCAAGCTGCGCCAGGCGGCCATCAACCTGAAGGCCGGTGGTGTGGGTTACTACCCGAAGAGCGGCTTCGTTCACGTGGATACCGGCCCCGTACGCCGCTGGTAACACGACACCATCCCCAGGGGCGAACCCAGTGTTCGCCCACTACCAGAAGAGGCCGCCGGGGCAATCCGGCGGCCTTTTTTGCGTCCACCCAAATGATGTCCGAAAATACCCGCTCGATGCCCACTAACACCAGCTCAGCCGATACTACAGCCAGCCATAATCCTGTCCTCAATTGACACAGGAGAAGAGCAATGGCACAAACAGCCCTGTTGGTTATCGACGTTCAGGACTCCTTCCTGCATATGCCCTACTGGGACGATACCGGTTTTGACGACTACCTTGAGCGACTCAACCGGCTGATCGCGAGCGCCCGGGCACGGAATTGGCGGGTGGTACACATACTGCACGAGCGCGCGGGCAGTCCCTTCGACCCGGCCGGGCCGCTGGTCAGGACCATGGCGGGTGTGGACAGACGCGAGGGTGACGCGGAATTCCGCAAGCGGGTACACAACGCCCTGACCGACAGCGGTCTGCACCAGTGGCTGCAGGAGCAGGGCATCGCAAAACTGGTAATCGCCGGCCTGCGCACAGAACAGTGCTGCGAGACCAGCACGCGGGTGGCCAGCGACCTCGGCTACGAAGTGGTCTTCGTCACCGACGCCACCCACACCTTCCCCATGCGCCACAAGGGCAGCGGCACCGTCTTCGATGCCGATGCCCTCAAGTTGAAAACCGAACTGGTACTGGAGGATCGCTTTGCCCGCATTGCCAGTGTGGCGGACTACGCCGCCGCCACTGCCTGAGCACCTGTGGTTCCTGCTGCCGCCCGGCGTCCACCTGCTGGATCTGGCCGGGCCGGCGCAGGTACTGACCCACCCTCGACTCGGTAGCGCGCGGCCCCACTATATCGGCAGCTCCAGCCAACTGCGCGCCGCCCAGGGGCTGCCACTGCACCAGCTGGAATCACTGCCGCAGACATTGCCACCGCGCAGCTGGCTGCTGGTCATCGGCTGTCACAGGTCCGCCGAGCTGCTGCACAGTAATACAGGCCGGGAGCTGGCCCACTGGCTGGCGCGGGTGCAACCCCAGTCCGACCTGACCGCCTGCATCTGCTCGGGCGCTTTGCTGGCCGCGCGTGCCGGCCTGCTCGACGGCAATGCCTGCACCACCCATCACCAGCTGCTGGACGAGCTGCGCGCACTGGCACCGCGCGCGCAGGTCAGGGAAAACTGCCTGTTTACCTGTGCCGGCAATCTATGGACCAGCGCCGGCATCGCCTCCGGTATGGACCTGTGCCTGCACCTGGTAGCCCAGCACTGGGGCTACGAGGCGGCCAATACAGTGGCCCGCGACCTGGTGCTCTACCACCGCCGCAGCGGCGGCGACCCACAGCTGGATATCCGGCTGCAGCACCGCAACCATGTGAACCAGCGCCTGCACCGACTGCAGGACCGGATACTGCAGAAGCCGGGTCACCCCTGGACTGTGGCAGAACTGGCGGGAGAGGTGCACCTGAGCCAGCGACACCTGTCGCGCCTGTTCAGGGAACAGCTGGGCCTGTCTCTCAAGAGTTATCTGCAGCAGGTGCGCCTGGCGCACGCGGAACAGCTGTTGCGGGAGGGGGGCAGGACAGTCGACCAGGTGGCGGAGGCAGTGGGCTACGAGTCGGCGCGACAGCTTCGGCGCCTGTGGCACCAGTATCGCGGCGGGCCGCCGACCGGCCTGGCCAGCGACTGAGGGCCAGGGGGTTGGGCCCGATGGGAACTGTTCCACACCTCCCCCTGGGCCCACAGGGGGCCCATGCGGAAAGTTCGGTAACAAAGGAGCACAGCCAAAGCGTTCAGATCAAGGCGGGAAAGCGCAGGAATAGCAGCGTTATTTCAAGCTTTCTCAACGCAGAGCTGGGCGCTTTGGCGACGCGAAGTGTTACACAACTTTCCGTATGGCCCACTAGGGCCCATCCTCCATCTGCAGGCTGACCGGCGTCATCCCCTCCCCGGCCCCCGGCCCCTTTACGGGCCCGGCCATCAATCCGGCGAGCTGCTCCAGCAGTCCGCGCGCCTGCGCCAGCTGATTCAGTTCCGCCAGTTCGATCGGGTCCTCCATTTTCAGCAGCAGCTCCTCCAGTTGGGCGAAGGTCTGCGTCAGGGCGCTCACCTGGTGGCGGTCCAGCAGCAACTCGGCCAGGCCGGGTCCCTCCTCGGGCAGCCAGTTGGATTGCAGTGTCCCGAGTATTGCCAGTATCGCCTGCTTGGAGTCCGCCGCGCGGCCGCTCTCTACATCGCTTTCCGAGCTTTCCGGCAGGCGCCGCAGTACTTCTTCGTCCAGCAGGCGGGTGTGCGCGGCGCGGATCTGCTGCAGGCGCGCGGCGGGTCCCAGGGCGAGGAAGTGGCGCGACAGGTCGTTGGCGCCGGTGGGCCAGCGGCGCGCCAGGCCGTCCAGATCCTCCGCCATGCCGCGACCAATCAGTCGGGTCAGCTCGCGCCGGCGGTTACCCGCCAGCGCCTCGGGCTTCTCGCCCTCGGTAACCGCATTGAACTGCTCGGGGGTGCGCTCGCTGGTGGGGCCCCAGAGCATGATCTCCATGGCGTGGAAACCGGTGCTGGCCTCCTCGTGGGCAGTCAGGCGGTGCTGCTTGCGCAGATTGGCCAGGGTCAGCTCGATGGCGGTGTCGTTGACGATACCGCTGTCCGAGTAGCCCGGCACCGTATCCAGGTACCCGGGTTGCACCGGCCAACTGTCCAGGGCCAGCAGCAGCTGACGCCCCTGACTGCGGAGCTCTGCCGGCGCAAAGGCCAGCTCGATATAGGGCAGCGCCGCAGTAAACTCCCGGTGCGCCTCCAGCCAGGCCAGCTTGGCCGCCTCCAGGTGATCCTCACCGGGCTGGTCGAGCAGGGTAACCACGGCGCGCTCCAGTGCCTCGACGGCGGCCTGGGCGTCGATCAGCTGCGCCTGGCCCGCCTGCCAGAGGCCCTGGGTCATCTCCTCCGCGGCCTGCGCATTGAACACCTGCGGGGCCGCACTCTGTTCCACCTGAGGCTCTTCCACGCGCTTCTGTTCGCAGGCCGCGAGCCCTGCCAAGAGCACGCACAGCAATACCAGTTTCCCGCGCCGAATCAACTTTCCGCTCACAAAATTCCCCAGATTCGTCCAAGTGGCGACAAATGTTTCACACCACATTATTCGCTGTCGCGCAGGCTGATCACCGGCCAGCCGCGCGCTTCCGCCTCGGCGCGCAGGCGCGCGTCCGGATCCACCGCAACCGGGTGCTGCACCTGTTGCAACAGCGGCAGGTCGTTGATGGAGTCGCTGTAGAACCATTTGTCCCCGTCGTCGTATTCCGGGTGATGCGCCAGCCACTGGCGCAGGCGTACCACCTTGCCACCCTGGTAGCAGGGCTCCCCCACCACCCGACCGGTAAAGCGGCCCTCCAGTTCCTCCGGCTCCGTGGCCAGCAGTGTGTCCACCCCCAGGCGCGCGGCGATCGGCTCCACCACAAAGCGGTTGGTGGCGGTGATGATCATAATATGGTGTCCGTCGCGGCGATGCCGACTGATTAACTCTTCCGCCCGCGGCAGCCAGATTTCACTGATCACTTCCTGCATGAATTCCCGCTGCAGATTGTCGAGCTGGCCGCGGGAGAGCTGTGCCAGGGGTTCCAGGGCGAACTCCAGGTAGGCGAAGATATCCAGCTCGCCGCGCTGGTACTCCCGATAGAAGCGGTCATTGGCGGAGCGATAACGCTCGCCGTCGACATGCTCGCGCTCCACCAGGAACTCTCCCCAGGCGTGATCGCTGTCGCCGCCTATCAGCGTGTTGTCGAGATCGAAAATTGCCAGATGCACCGCAGACTCCCTAGTAACTATAGATTCCCTTGGACAATTCCTCCGCCAGGCGGCGCAATTGACGCCGCCGGCGCGGCGGGCAATTTTACCCCGCCGGCGGGCGCTGCACACCGACCAATTCACGCCAAGGCCTAATTGCCGTAGTGCCCCCCGCTGTGGAACAATGCAGAACAAGCATGCGCGGCGGCTGGCCGCGCGCAATAGAATTGAGGACGGTATTTTGGGCGACGGCAAGCCAGCGCAAGCCGGGCGAAAAAACCGCCGCAGATCCGCCAAACAGTCTAACCGCAGCGACAGCCCCAGCAGCAACAGGAAGAGCGGGGGCCGCGGCGGCGACAACAGCAGCAATATCGACGCCGAGGGCTTTCGCCCCAATGTCGGAATCATTGTGCTGAATGCCCGCGGCCAGGCGCTGTGGGCTCGGCGGGTGGGTGGCAAGGACGCCTGGCAATTTCCCCAGGGCGGTATCAACCCGGGCGAGACCCCGGAGCAGGCGCTGTACCGGGAACTGTACGAAGAGGTAGGCCTGACCCGGGAGCAGGTCAGTATGATCGCCTGCACCCGCGGCTGGCTGCGCTACCGGCTGCCGCAGCGGCTGATCCGCCGGCGTTCCGAGCCCCTGTGTATCGGGCAGAAGCAGAAGTGGTACCTGCTGAAGCTGGAGGCGCCGGAGAGCGTCATCAGCTTCAACAACGGCTACAAACCGGAATTCGACCACTGGCGCTGGGTCAGTTACTGGCACCCGCTCAGCAAGGTGGTGACCTTCAAGCGCGAGGTGTACCGACGCGCACTGACCGAACTGGCCCCGCAGCAAATACAATTGGAGAGACGCTGGCTGCAGGAGCAGGATCAATCCTGACCCGCGGCCGGTCCGACTGCGGGCAAAATCTATCGATCCTTATGCATTGATAGACAGGGATAAGTGATATCCTAGCCGGCCAAGTAACTCCGTTGAATGGCGAGGACAAGCCTTTGCTCGGATCTCTGCGCAGTATTGTTCAGGAAGTCAACACGGCCCGGGACCTGCCCGCGGTACTGGATATTATCGTGCGCCGGGTGCGCGAAGTAATGCACACCCGCGTCTGCTCCGTCTACCTGCGCGACAAGCAGTCCGGCAACTATGTCCTCATGGCCACCCGCGGCCTCAACCAGAACGCCGTCGGCCAGGTACACCTGGCCCCCGGCGAGGGCCTGGTGGGCAATGTGGTGACCCGCGAAGAGCCCATCAACCTGGAGCAGGCCGAGGCCCACCCCGCCTACCACTATTTCCCGGCCACCGGCGAGGAGCGCTTCAGCGCCTTTCTCGGCACCCCGATCATTCACCACCGCACCGTACTCGGTGTCCTGGTCGTGCAGCAGGCGGAGAAGCGCCGCTTCGACGAGGGCGAGGAGGCCTTTCTGGTCACCCTGTCGGCGCAGCTGGCCGGCGTCATCGCCCACGCCGAGGCCACCGGCGCCCTGGCCACCATCGGCCAGCAGCGGCGCGAGGCCAAATTTGACGGTATTGCCGCCTCCCCCGGTGTGGCCATTGGCCGCGTGCATATCGTCGCCCCCCAGGCCAACCTGGCCACAGTGCCCTACTCCTGCTGCATGGATGTGGACGCGGAACTGGAACTCTTCCACCAGGCGCTGGCCAATGCCAGGGAAGAGATACGCGCCGTGGGCGAGCGCCTCAAGGACGACCTCAATCGCGAGGAGCGCGCCCTCTTCGACGCCTATATCAGCATGCTCGACGACAGCTCCCTGGCCGTCGAGGTCTGCGACCGTATTCGCCAGCAGGTGAGCGCGCCCCGCGCCTGGGCCGAAGTGATGCTGGAACATGTGCGCCGCTTCGAGGCCATGTCCGACTCCTATTTCCGCGACCGCGCCGCCGATGTGCGCGACCTGGGCGCGCGGGTGCTGATGCACCTGCGCCAGCAACAGCAGAGCCAGCGCGACTATTCGGAAAACACCATCCTGATCGGCGAGGAACTCACCGCGGCGGTACTGGCGGAAGTGCCGCGGGAAAAACTCATCGGCGCGGTTTCCGTGAAGGGCTCTGCCAACAGCCACGTGGCGATTATCGCCCGCGCCATGGGCCTGCCGGCAGTCATGGGCGCGCAGGACCTGCCCTACGAGACCATAGACGGCGCCGATATTGTCGTGGACGGCTACCGCGGCGAGCTGCACGTACACCCGGGCGCGGAACTCCGGCGCCGCTACGACAGTATCGTCGCCGAGGAGCGCGAACTGGCCCGCAACCTGGACCACCTGGCGAGCCTGCCGGCGGAGACCGCCGACGGCCACCGGGTGCGCCTGTGGGTCAATACCGGGCTGATGGCGGATGTGGTGCGCTCCCTCGAGCGCGGCGCCGAGGGTGTCGGCCTCTACCGCACCGAGGTGCCCTTCCTGCTGCGCGACCGCTTCCCCTCCGAGGAAGAGCAGCGCGAGATCTACCGCGAACAGCTGCAGGCCTTCGCCCCGCGCCCAGTGACCATGCGCACCCTGGATATCGGCGGCGACAAGGCGCTGGCCTATTTCCCCATCGAGGAGACCAACCCCTTCCTCGGCTGGCGCGGCATTCGCGTGACCCTGGACCACCCGGAGATCTTCCTCGCCCAGGTGCGCGCGATGATGAAAGCCAGCCTGGGGCTCGACAACCTGCGTATCATGCTGCCGATGATCAGCGGCCTGGGCGAACTGGAAACGGCGCGCAAGCTGCTGGAGCGCGCTCACGGGGAGCTGGTGGAGGAGGGCTATGACATCGCCATGCCGCCACTGGGCATCATGATCGAGGTGCCATCGGCGGTCTACCAGGCGCGCGAACTGGCCGCCCACGCGGACTTTATCTCCGTGGGCAGCAACGACCTGACCCAGTACCTGCTGGCGGTGGACCGCAACAACAGCCGCGTAGCCAGTATTTACCACGCCCTGCACCCGGCGGTATTGCGCGCCCTGCAGGAAGTGGTGGACGCGGGTCACGCCGCCAATACCAAGGTGGGTATCTGTGGCGAACTGGCTGGCGATCCCGGCGGTGCCCTGCTGCTGGTGGCCATGGGCTACGACGTACTGTCGATGAACGCCACCAACCTGCCGCGGGTCAAGGCGGCGCTGCGCGCGGTGCGCAAGGCGGATACGGAAAAACTGCTGCAGCAGATTATGGGCATGCACTGCCCGGAGCAGATAGAGGAGACATTGCGGGCCTATATGAAGCGGATAGGCCTGAAGGCGCTGTTGCAACCGGTGGGGGGACAGTGACTGCCTTGGTCAGTGGGGGACAGGGCGAACCACAGAGACCCCCCTAAACCAGACACCCACAGCAGAATGCCAGCGGCTTTTTATGGACCCTGGCAAAGCGGCACGGCTTTTGTGTTAATCAATAATTATCCATCTTCTTCTGCCACAAATTTGCGGTAATCATCCGCGCTCATCAGGTCGTCCAGCTCTTTCAGGTTGCTCGGCTTGACGCGGACTATCCAGCCGTCGCCGTAGGGGTCACTATTGACCAACTCCGGATCATCGTCCACGAGCGAGTTGATTTCGATCACCTCCCCGGTGACCGGTATATAGATCTCGCTGACGACCTTGACCGCCTCCACATAACCCAGGGATTCGCCTAGATTGAAACTGGCACCCACTCGCGGGAAGTTCACATAGACCATATCGCCCATCTCGGCCTGCTTGTGATCACTGATGCCGATGGTAACCTTGCCGTCCTTCGATTCCGCCCACTCGTGACTAGACGAATAGTAGAGTCCGTCTGGAATTTTACTCATTTCTCTATCCTTGTATGATTTATCGTCAACTGGCAACTTATCGCCTGCCCCACGCAACAGCACAGCCAGAAGAGTTCGCGGCGCCCCGGCAGAATGGCCCACCAAGGGTCGGGGATCAATAATACGGCGGAAGCTCTGGAAGAACGCCGCGCCGCTTTCCCACAGCCCATAAATAAAAAAGCAGGTGCGATTTCTCTGCGGGTTTTTTTTTTTTTCTTTCCCGGAGGGGATTATTCCTCGCGT
>NZ_JACZFR010000003.1 GCF_014904815.1 Microbulbifer taiwanensis | reverse complement strand
CGGGAACACCCCCCCCCCCTCTTCCCCCCCCCCCAAAAAAAAACACCCCGCGGCGTTTTCGCAGCGTCTTTTTTTATTTCCGTCACCGGTTGAGGATTATTCCTCGGATTCGGACCGGTAGGCGTCCGCATCCAGCATATTGTCCAGCTCGCTGGTATCGCTGGGCTTGACGCGGAACATCCAGCCGTCGTCGTAGGGAGAGGAGTTGACGGTTTCCGGGGCGTCTTCCAGCGCCTCGTTGACCGCGACCACTTCGCCGGAAACCGGGGAGTAGATGTCGCTGGCCGCCTTCACGGATTCCACCACGCCGGCCTCGTCACCGGCCGCGATGTTGGTGCCCACTTCCGGGGTCTCGACATATACCACGTCGCCCAGCGCGTCCTGGGCGTGGTCGCTGATACCGACGGTGACAGTGCCATCCTCTTCCAGCCGCGCCCACTCGTGGCTGGACAGGTATTTCAGTTCGTTGCGAATCTCGCTCATTCTGTGATCCCTCGATTGTGCATTTCTAGTTTCTGGTTTTTGGGGGCCGGGCCGGCTGGGACATCCCGCCCGGCCTGTATAACTCGCCAGCAGCAGGTGTCAAATCACCGACTTGCCGTTGCGCACGAAGCAGGGTTTCACCACCTTTACCGGCACCAGCTTCTTGCGCATCTCCACCTGGGCGGTATCGCCGACAGTGACCGGTACCCGCGCCAGCGCAACGGAATGGCCCAGGGTGGGGGAAAATGTGCCGCTGGTGATGATACCGCGGTCGTCACTGCCGTCCACCACTACCGGCTGGTCCGCGCGCAACACGCCCTTCTCTTCCAGCACCAGGCCCACCAGCTTCTCTTTCACGCCCGCGGCCTTCTCCCGCTCCAGCGGCGCGCGGCCGATAAAGTCGCGATCCTCCGGCTGCCAGGCGACAGTCCAGGCCATGTTGGCCACCAGCGGTGAAGTGTCGTCGTCCATCTCATGGCCGTAGAGGTTCATCCCCGCCTCCAGGCGCAGCGTATCGCGCGCACCCAGGCCGCAGGGGGCCACGCCGGCGTCGGCCAGGGCGCGCCAGAAACCCGGGGCGTCCTCGCCGGACACCATGATCTCCAGGCCGTCTTCACCGGTGTAGCCGGTGCGGGCCACAAACCAGCGGCCGCGGGCCACGCTCTGGAACACCTTGAGGCCGTCGATGGCGGCGACCCACTCGATGCCCATGACCTTCTTGACCTTGTCGATCGCATTGGGGCCCTGGATGGCCACCATGGCCAGATCCGGCTGCTCGGTCAGGGTCACATCGAAGGATTGCGCCTGCTGGTTCATCCACGCCAGATCCTTGTCGCGGGTGGCGCAATTGACCACCACCCGGTAGCCCGGATCTCGCAAGTAGACGATCAGGTCGTCGATCACGCCGCCCTGCTCGTTCAGCATACCGGTGTAGAGCGCCTTGCCCGGGTTGCCGTCCAGCTTGGCCACGTCGTTGGCCAGCAGGTAGCGCAGGAAGTCGCGGGCACCCTCGCCGTCGACATCCACCACGGTCATATGGGAGACGTCGAACATGCCCGCATCGGTGCGCACCCTGTTGTGCTCATCCAGCTGTGAACCATAGTGCAGCGGCATATCCCATCCGCCGAAGTCCACCATTTTGCCGCCCATGGCGACATGCGTGTCATACAGAGGCGTTCTGTTTCCCATCTCTTGTTCTCGATTCACCAGTTAAGAAAGCCGCGTATTCTAGCGGCTGCGCCACCGGTGTTACCAGACGGCGATATGCTGCAAGCCTAGCAGGCACCGGGACGAATGACTGCCCGGCAACAGGCTCGCCACCAAAGATTCGGCGGCGATGAAAAAATGGCATCTCAGATACCGGGTTACCGACGCCGGAATTGAAGGCAAAGTGCTCTAACCGGGACCGAAAGGGTGGAGTTACCAACTTTCTGATTAGGGGCAATAAAAAGCTTTGCCGCCCCCCTCATTAGCGGTATAAGTGGCCATCCCCACAAGCGGCGCTCCGCCGCATACAGAGACTCCCCTATTGAACACCACCGTTTCCGCCCTTGCGGAGGTGCGCCCCGCCTACTTACGGCGCCCGGGCGCCCGCGACGGCGACCCCTTGGACCAGGTCGCCACAGCCCTGCGCAGCGACGGCTATATAGTGCTGCCCGCCCCCCTGCCGCCGGCAGTGCTCGGCGGCATGCTGCGCCACTTCAGGTCCATTGACCGCGAGCGCTTCAAGCGCGCCGGTATTGGCCGCGAGGAGGAGCATCAGCTGAACCGCTTCGTGCGCGGCGACGAGATCTTCTGGCTGGACAGCGCCAACCCGGCGGTGGCCGCCTACCTGAGCTGGATGGAGGCACTGCGCCTGGGCCTGAACCGGCGCCTCTTCCTGGGGCTGTTCGATTACGAGTGTCACTACGCCTACTACGACCGCGGCACCTTCTACAGGAAGCACCTGGACGCTTTCAAAGGCAACACCAACCGGGTGCTCAGTACCGTGCTCTACCTGACTCCCAACTGGCAGCCGCGGGACGGCGGTGAGCTGGCGATCTACCCGCCGGAAGTCGACGGTGCCCCGCCGGCAGAGCCCTTGCTGAAAGTGGCGCCGCGCTTCGGGCAGATGGTGATATTCCTCAGCGAGGAATTCCCCCACGAGGTGTTGATGGTCAACCGGCCGCGCTACAGCGTCACCGGCTGGTTCCGGGTCAATAACAGTCTCGGTGACAGCATCGACCCGGCCAAATAACGATGGCCGCTGGCGGCCATCGCACAGTGCCTGTCAGTGTGCCGGCGCCACCGCGCGCTGGATATCGGCGAAGGTCGGCACCGAGTCAATATGAATCTCGGCGTGCAGGCGCCTGCCCACATCCGCGACACTGATCAGGCCCCGCACATGGTGGTTTTGCAGGTCCACGACCAGGCAGTCCCGCTGGCCATGGCGGCGCATCGACTCCAGCACATCGCGAATACGGCTTTTTTCCACCTGCTGGTAACTCAGTATTTTGAGTTCGCTGCGGGAGCGCATCAGATCGCCGACCGTCAGCACATCGCGGGGCACGCCCTCGGCCACACGCTGCATCACGCGCTGATAACTGATGTCCTCCGCCGTCAGCAATCCGGTAAAAAGTCCCTCCCTGTCGAGTACCAGCACAGCACTCAGGTGGCCGGCCTGCATCACCTGGGCCGCATTCACGGCCAGGACAGACGGCGTCAGCAGCGCCGGGTAGTGACTCTTGAAGTCGGACACAAAGCTGAGTGCGGGCGAGTCCAGGGTCAGCTCCCTGAACTCTTCCGGAAAGACCAGCTTGTCGAAATCCTGCAACTGTAAAACATTCAGGTTTTTCATGGCGATAACTCACTGTGATGCGCGCCCCGCGGGCGCGCAGGCAAACGGGTGACCACTGCGCTACCGAGGCGCAGAGACCGAAATCAGAAATAGGGAAATGAAGTTACGCCGGGACAGGCGGGGCGCGAATGCGGTGGCCTTCGCGGCCGGGGGGCAGCGGCAGATGCCGGATGGGAAAAAGCTGGGTTGCGGCAGCCCCGCGCGGCCGGGTCGCGGTGTCTGCGGGCTTTTGCGGATCCTCCTCGCCTTCGGGATCATCCGCAGAGGTACCCTTACCTGCGAGCTGGACAGCAGCTGCAAACTCGGCCTGGAAGCTTTTCGTCGCGCCGGGCTCAGCCTGCACTGCTGCGCACAGCAGCAGAGACTGAAGCACTAAAAACAAGATCCCGGTTCGCACTATGCCAACTCCAGAAAACCGCTTAACTTTCAGACTGAACAATCGGGGCGAGGTTCCGCAAATTCAACCGCCGGATTATTTGCGCTCCTCGTCGGCCCCCTCACTGGTCTCCTTTGCATCCCGCTCCACCCTCGCGGTTTCGTCCACCTTTAATCCGTATTTTTTCGAGCGCAGTCGCCACAGGCGCTTGGCGACTTCCTGGCGGTCCGGTGTCTTGTCCGCCTCGTCGACTATCTCCTCGCCCAGCAGTGTTTCCAGCAGGTCTTCCAGGGTCACCAGCCCCTCGAGACCGCCGTATTCATCCAGCACCGCGCTGATCTGTACGCGTCGCGACAGCATTTTCTGGAAGGCCTGGTAGATGGTGGCGGTCTCCGGCAGCATCAGCATATCGCGACGGAATTCCGCCAGTTTTTCCTCCCTGTCTCCCTTGGCAAAGGCGAGCAGCAACTCCTGCTTCAGGACAAAACCCACCACGCAGTCCGCATCGCCGCGTTCGTATACGGGTATGCGTGAAAAGCGGCTCTTTTCCACATCCTCATAGGAATCCCCCAGGGTGGCGTCCTGGGACAGCGAATAGACCACGGTGCGCGGCGTCATCACCTCGCGCACCGAGTGATCGCGCAGGGTGAAAAACAGATTGCGTAGGATACTCGACTCGCGGCGCTCCAGCTGTCCCTCGGCCTCGCCGATTTCCGCCATGATTGCGAATTCATCGCGACTGAAACCGGTCAGCGTCGGCCCCCGGGACATGCCGCGGGTCAGCCACTCGGACATTTTCACAAAGGGGTACAGAATCCACACCAGGAACCGCAACCCGTAGGCGGTGACCGGTGCCAGCTGTCGCCAGTAGAGCGCGCCGAGGGTCTTCGGGATAATCTCGGAAAAAACCAGGATCAACAGTGTCAGTATCGCCGACGCCAGCCCCAGGTACTGGCTGCCGAACACCGCCGCCGCCTGGGCGCCGGCACCGGCGGCGCCAGCGGTATGGGCGATGGTGTTGAGCGTCAGTATCGCGGCCAGGGGCGCGTTGATATCGTCCTTGAGCCTGCGCAGTAAGCGCCCGGCCCTGTGTCCCTCGCGCTCGAGCAGGCTGATGTAGGGCCGGGTGACACTGAGAATGACCGACTCGGCGATGGAGCAGAGAAAAGAAAAACCGAGGGCGATCAGGAAATAGATAAGCAGTAGGATCATAGAATTCAGGCTGCCGCAGAGTTACCGGCCGTATTGTCAGAAAAATGCCGCGCGCCACCGGCGAGGCAGTAAAGCAGTGTCAGCAACAGGCCGCTGATAAAACCGCCGAAATGCGCAGCGTTGGCGACGCCGACACCAAGCACATAGGTTACCAGGCCCGTCGCGCACAACAGAAGCCAGCCGACCGCCAGCGCGACGATACCGGCGGGCACATCGCGCCAGCCCGGCTGCCAGCGCTGCAGTACAAATACGCCGCCGACCAGTGCATAGACGACGCCCGACATGCCGCCAAAAACCATCTGTGGAGACCAGTAGTACTGCGCCAGGTTGGAAGCGGCCGCGCTGAATAAGACCAGCGCGGCAAATGCCAGAGTGCCCGCGCGCGCCTCCAGCGGCCTGCCGAGAATCCAGATACCCAGCGCATTGAAGAGCGCATGGGGCAGGGAAAAATGCACTATCGCCGGCGTCCACAACCGCCAGTATTCCCCCTTTGCCCAGTGCCAGGCGAGGGTCGAATTCTGCAGCTGGAAATCGCCGCCGCGATCCGGATAGATAACCAGCGATTCCGCCAGGTCGTTGCGCAATAGAAAAAAGCCGATAAAACACAGGGCAATCAGCAACAGACTGAGCGGCGTTTTCCGCCAGGGCCAGCTGGGCAGCGGCGACGGCACAGCGATTTCATCATCGGCCTTGCTTTCGCCGCCCTCTCCGCTTTCCGCCGGCGCAGTTTCAGCGGTAGCGGAAGCATCTTCGCCCTTCGCCGCCCCTTCCGTTTCGACCGGCTCCAGATGCACCCTGGCCAGATCTATCTCGCCGGCCTCCCAGCGCTCCAGTAGCGGCAGCAGAAATTCCCCCAATTGCGGGTCCGGGGTCGCCAATACCTGCCGGTTGCCCTCCTCGGCGAGGCGCAGGGGCAGCCGGTGGCGGCGGATAAACAGCGCCAGCTCGCTGAGATCTTTATCGAGGGGAAACTGGTAAACGGCAATCCAGCGGCTCAAGTGTCTATGGCCTGTTTATTCAATCGCTTTTGTTTTATCGCCGCCGCGCCGGGCTAAACCGCCATGGCGCGGAGGATTATGCGCTTTTTCAGCAGCGGGCTGGCGTCCACCATACTCAATCCGGTGTTGCGCAGCCAGCGCCAGTGCAGGTCGCCGGCACCGAACAGAGACTTGAAGGTGCTCATGGCCTTGAGGGTGGTGGCGTTGTCGCCGCGGCGGCGGCGCTGGTAGCGCGCCATCACCGAGATATCCGCCGGCTCCAGCCCGCGCTTCAGCGCACGGCCTATCTCGTCGCTCAACACGCGCACATCCTGCAGCCCCAGGTTGACCCCCTGGCCGGCCAGCGGGTGAATACTGTGGGCGGCGTCGCCGACCAGTACCGCACCCGGGCCGTAATAGGACTCGGCGTGGCGCGCGCGCAGCGGGAAGGAGAAGCGCTCACTGACCGATTCCACCTTGCCGAGACTGCTCTCGAAGGCTTTCTCCAGGTTCAGGCAGAAGGCCTGGTCGTCCAGCATCACCAGCTCCCGCGCCAGCGCCTCGTCCGCAGACCAGACCACTGCGCAGTGATTCTCGTCGCCGAGCCCGGCCAGGGGCAGGAAGGCCAGCGGGCCGGTTTTCAGGAAGCGCTGCCGGGCCGTGTGCCGGTGCGTTTTCTCGCAGCGGGCCACACACACCAGCGCCGTCTGGTGATAGTCCGTATCCTGGCAGCGGATGCGCAGCAGGTCGCGCACCTTGGAGCGGGCGCCGTCGGCGCCAATCAGCAGGCGCGTGCGCAGCACCTCGCCGTTCTCCTCCAGCCCCTCGATCACATTGATGCGATCGCTGCGCGGCTGCAGGTGCCAGAGGCCGCAGTCGCGCCACCAGCTCTCCAGGCGGAAGCCGTTGACCAGTTCCACGTTCGGCAGCGCCTCGAGGCGCGCGCGCAGCGCCGCCACCACCACATTGTTCTCGACGATATGGCCCAGGTTGGGCATCTGCACATCGCGACTGTTAAAACGCACGGAGCCGGTGCCCTCGGCATCCCAGACGCGCATTTCCGTATAGGGGCAGGCGCGGCTGTCGCCGATGGCGTCCCAGGCACCCATTTCCTCGAGCAGCTCGCGGGACGCCTGGGTCAGCGCGACCACGCGTGCGTCATAACTGTCGGCGGGCACCCGGGGCACCTCGGTCGACGCCTCCAGCAGTGCCACCTGCAGTTGCGGGTGGCGCACCGCCAGCAGCGCGGCCTGGGCCATGCCCACCATGCCGCCACCGACGATCGCGATATCCAGGCGTTGTCTGTTCATAGAGTGTCTATCCCGCTGCTGTATCCCGGCAGTCTATTAAAGACCAAAACCCGCCGCCTGACCGACGAAACTCGCGCGCAGAGGCGGCGCCAGCGTCAGCCCCAGCAGGCCCACCTGGCGCAGCCCCCGCACCAGCGGTGCGGAGGAAGCGAAAAGCGGCGGAATCCTGTCGCTGAAACCGATGGTCAGCTGCTGATCCAGCTGCCGATCGCGGCCGTAGTCCTGTAACAAGTCTAGCCTCCCTGTTGAATCGGGCGCCAATCCTGAGCGGGCCAGCGCCTGCGCCAGACCGTAGCAGTCACGCAGGGTCAGGTTGAAGCCCTGTCCCGCCACCGGGTGCAGGAAATGGGCGCAATTGCCCACCAGCACCAGATTGCGGCGCCACTGCTCCCGCGCCAGCGACAGGCTGAGCGGGTAGCTGTGCAGGCTGCCCGCACGCACTATGCGACCGGCGCGCCAGCCGAAGGTCCGCTGCAGCCGCGCAATGAATCCGCTTTCGGGCAGCGCGCACAGTGACTCTGCCTCCTCCTCGGCACAGGTCCACACCAGCGCCATGCGGTGCTGGCCGTCGCGCCTTGGCAACGGCAGCAGCGCCATGGGCCCGTCGTCGGTAAAGCGCTCGTGGGCAACGCCGCCGTGGTCCCGCTGCAGACCAACTGTAGTGACCAGCGCCTGCTGTCGGTACTGTACCGTGTCGACGCCTATGCCGAGCTGCCGGCACAGCGGCGAGTTGACGCCGTCCGCCACCACCAGCAGCCCCGCCTGCAGAGCGGATTCGGCGCCCTTTTCCGCCCCGCACCAGCGCAGGTGGGCGCCGTCCGCGCCCATCTGCACATCGGTAACCCGCGCCGGGGCCAGCAGCTGCACTTCCGTCTGCGCCAGAGCCTCGTGCAGTATCGGCCCCAGGGCCGCGTTCTCGATCACGGCTCCGAGCATGCCCTCGAAGCTGGCGCGCTGCTGCCCTGCGCGCATGGACAGGCCCAGGGCGCGACCGCGGTCGCTGACCTGGATCTGCTCGATGGGCGCGCAGTAATCGCGCAACTGCGGCCAGAGACCCAGCCCGGCGAAGAGCTCCAGGCTGCCGGCGGCGATGGCGGTGGCGCGGGTGTCAAAACTGGGCAGCCGTATACTGGCGCCAGCGTCTGGCAGGGGCCGCTGCTCCAGCAGCACCACCGACAGCTGCGGGCAGTAGTGGGACAGCATCAGCGCCAGGCTGGCGCCGGCCATACCGCCGCCGACAATGGCGATGTCCACCCTTTGGGTCTCCGGTGTTACCACAGTTCCTCCTGCACCAAATCCTGCCCCTCGCGCATGGTGTACTCGATATCGGCGATGGTTTTCGGCGCCGCAGAGGACAGCACCTGCGGCCCCTCTCTGGTCAGCGCCACATCGTCCTCGATGCGAATGCCGATACCGCGGAATTTCTCCGGCACCTGTTCGTCGTCCGCGGCCATGTAGATGCCCGGTTCCACGGTCATCGCCATACCCGCCTCCAGCTGGCGCCACTGGCCGTGGACCCGGTAGTCGCCGGCATCGTGCACATCCATCCCCAGCCAGTGGCCGGCGCGGTGCATATAGAAGCGGCGGTAGGCGCCGGACTCTATCAGGCCGTCGACCTCGCCGCGCAACAGACCCAGGTCCACCAGGCCGCGTGTGATCACCTCGACACTGGCCAAATGGGGCTGGTCCCAGTGGTTGCCCGACTGTATCTGCTCTATCGCCGCCAGCTGCCCGGCCAGCACTATCTCGTACAAGGCCTTCTGCGCGCCGCTGAAGCGGCCGTTGACCGGATAGGTGCGGGTCACGTCGGCGGCGTAGCCGCGAAACTCACAGCCGGCATCCACCAGTACCAGGTCGCCGTTTTTCAGCGGCGCGCTGTTGCTGCAATAGTGCATCACCAGTGCATTCCTGCCGCCGCCGACAATGGTGGGGTAGGCGGGCTCGCGCGCACCGGCGGCGACGAAAGTGTGCAGTATCTCCGCCTCCAGCTGGTATTCGTACAGGCCCGGCCGGCAGCGGGCCATGGCGCGGCGGTGCGCCTCGGCACTGATCTCGGCGGCGCGCGCCATCAGGCGCAGTTCCCGGGCACTCTTGTACAGGCGCAGGTCGTGCAGCAGGTGATCCAGGTCGACCATCTCCGGTGAACCGCCACTGCCGGGAGCCGCGTCTATGGCCTGCAGATAGCTCTGCAGGCGCCGGTCCAGCTGCGGGAAGCGGCCCATCGTAAAATAGATGCGCGCGCGCCCCTCCAGCAGGCCCGGCAGTATGTCGTCCAGGTCGCCGATCGGGAAGGCGTCGCAGAGTCCACACTCTTCCGCCGCGCGCTCCGGGCCCAGGCGCGGGCCGTCCCACATTTCCTTCTCGGCATCGCGCTCGCGGCAGAACAGCAGTGCCTCACCCTGGGGGCGCCCGGGCACCAGTACCAGCAGCGCCTCCGGTTCGCTGAAACCGGTCAGGTAGAGGAAGTCGCTGTCCTGGCGAAAGGGAAAATAGGTATCCCGCGAGCGCAGCTGCTCGCGCGCAGCGGGCACTATGGCGAGGCTGTCGGCCGCCAGCCCGGCGATCAGGCGCGCGCGGCGGCGGGCGTATTCCGATCTGGCAATACCCGCGGGCGCCGCCCTGGCGATACGCACAGCTGCACTTCTGCTATCGGCCATCAGTGCACTGTGGGCCCGCTGCCGGTTTTTTTACTGCCACCCACCTCAATAAAAATATTCAGCACTGCCATGCGCACATATTCCTGCAGTTCCAGCAGTTGGGTTTCCGCCTCCTCGGAGGGCTCCGCCGCGTCCGCATCCACCTGTGCTATCGCGCCTATGTCCTGCAGGGCCTCCTCACTGGTGGGCAACAGCTTGCCCTTGTGATCGCCCACGCCGAAACCGTGCAGAAATCCCTGGCACCAGTGGCCGAGGGTCATGGTCCTCGCGGCAATATCCTCGTCGTCGCTGAGCAGCAGCTGGAAGTCAAAATTGCTGTCGCCCAGCTGCTGCTGGCTGTCCTGGGCCAGCCGCAGGAAACTTTTGTTCAGGTCCGCGGGCACAGCGTCCAGTTCCATCAGTGCGCCCAGCTCTTTTTGCCAGCGGTTTTTGTCCGGGCTGGCGCCGGCGGCCAGCACGCCACAGGCAAATCCGTGCAGCTCGCTCGGATCCGCCTGGCCCCCGGCGGCGAGAATGGCATTGGCCAGGGATTCAAATTCACTGCCTGCGCGCGTCATAACAACTGCCTAGTTATCTTTCGAAGTGATCAGAGTTTATCCAGTTCGCCGCAACTCTATTCGACGACCTGCTTCGGGCAACAATTTTGTGATTGCCTCCGCGGGCGGGGCGATTGACCCACCCATACGCCGGCAATATAGTAGCGGAATAGCCCGGCCTACGCAGTCTGTAGCGTTGCCAGCCGATACCGACGCAAGGAATTATGGATAAGCTGCAAGCGTTAGAAAGCACTGTGGACTCCCTGATCGCCCGCTGCCAGCAGCTGGCCGATGACAACCGCGAGCTGCGCCGGCTGGAGGCCGACTGGCAGCGCGAGCGCCAGCGCCTGGTAAAAAACAATGAAGCCGCCCGCTCCCGGGTCGAAGCCATGATCAACCGCCTCAAGGGGCTAGCGCAAGATTCCTGATGGGTGACTCAGCAGCAACCGCCAACACAGTAACCGTCTCCATACTCGACAAGGAGTACCGCGTCGCCTGTTCGGAAGACGAGCGCGCCGAACTGCAGGCCTCCGCGCGGCTGCTGCACGAGCGCATGTCGCGCATCCGCTCCAGCGGTTCGGTCATCGGCCTGGAGCGTATTGCAGTAATGGCGGCGCTCAATATTGCCCACGAACTGATCCAGGCCAAGGCGGAACTCACCCGCGTGCCACTGGAACAGGAAATGCTCGACCGCCTGCAGGACAAGGTGCAGTCCGCACTGGGCAATATCGAAGAACACGAAACCTGAGTTTCAATTTCAGTCGGTCGAGCCAGCTTCAAATCCCGACGCCAGGGAACCTCTGAATAACTCCGTAATGCCTCTGCGTGGCCTGAAGCGTGCAGCTGTTAGGCGCCACTCGCCGTGAATGGCCCCCGGTCCTTTACAAGAGTGGCAACGCTGCAGATGCGCGCTTCAGGCCGCGCCCTTTGGGGCTTTCAGAGCGATTCACACTCCGCGTTGCGACTTCTTGAAAGGTCTAGACATTCCTGCGAAGCCGCGCCTTGATTGTGAACCGCTCTGAAAGCCAGAGGTATCACGGAGTTATTCAGAGGTTCCCTAGGCTTGACAGACTCCCCCAGAGCAGATTTTCGCTGCAACCTCACTTAGCCTTTTTGAGCCCCCCGCGTTATAATTTCCTTGCCCTGGGGTGTTGGCCAGTTGACTATGTCCTCGAGCCGATACTTTTACCCAGGTGGTTTCCAGCGGATGCTGGTGTGCAGGTCCGCCACGCAGCGGAAAGCCTTATGTATTCCGGAAGCCGCCACCTTGAACTTAACGGTTCAAGGCTACGTCTGCAGCCGCACACTCGGGGTTCCTTATTTCTTCCCTCCAGTCCTCCCCACCAATGACTGAAAGCCAGGCCCGGCCTGAGAAGGCCCAGCTGCGCCGCCGCATGCGCGCGGCCCGGCGCAAACTCAGCGTTTACCAGCAGCGCCTCAGTGGCCGCGCCGCCGCCATCCATTTGAGCCGCAGCCCGCAGATGCAGCGCGCCAGGCATATCGGCATCTACTGGCCCATGGACGGGGAACTGGATTTGCGCTGGCTGGTGCGGCGCTTTCCCGACAGGAATTTCTACCTACCGGTACTGCCGGCGGAGCCGCACCCGCATATGCGCTTCCGCCGCTGGCACGGCGGTCCGCTGAGCTACCGCAACCGCTTCCGCATTCCCGAGCCCCTGCGCGGCCACAGCCATCCGCCGCAACGACTGGACCTGGTGCTGGTGCCCCTGGTGGCCTTCGACGCCGGCGGCGCCCGCCTGGGCATGGGGGCCGGCTTCTACGACCGCACCTTCGCCTTCAAGCGACTGCTGCCCGGCGCCGGCCCCGCCCTGATAGGAGCGGCCCACCAGTTGCAGTGCGTGCCGCAGCTGCCCACGGACAGCTGGGATATTCCACTGGACGCCGTGGTGACCGAGGGGCGCCTCTACCACTGCCGGGAGCCGGCTGGCGGTTGGCGCTGGCAAGCGGCCAGGAACGAAAGTGGAGCGGAAGGACGTGGTCGGG
>NZ_JACZFR010000002.1 GCF_014904815.1 Microbulbifer taiwanensis | reverse complement strand
AAGGCCGAACGCTTGGCGTTCGGCCTTTTTCGTTTGCTTGCGGGTGGAAGCAGTGCGCCAGGTTTCAAAACTAGCGAGTCACCACTCCCTGCTGCAGAGCCGCCGGCGGTTCCGGGTCCGAGGCGAAAACCTCGGTCAGACCGGTGCTGCTCAACAGTACGCCCGCGACAAAGACAACCACAGCGATTGTCAGTGCATCGGGTTTCATGGGGACCATCCTGTAAGATCGGCTGTTTTTGTTGTGTGCCTTGTTATCAGCGCTTCACCCCGCGTTAGATTCGCTTTAACGCAGAAGTTCCACAGTTGAGAAGATACTTTAAGAACGGCGAAATAGTAACCGGAAGGCGGGCGCTTTTTGTGACATTTGTCGCATTTTTGCGCAAAAAAGTTAGACAGTCTTGCCGCCCTGGTCTACGAGACGGCGACTTTATCCTGCCTGGCGGGGCGCGACTGCCAGTCGCGCCCCACCGCATCCATCAGCTGGCGAGGAAGAAACGGTAGGCGGGGTTGTCGGTTTCATCCCAGTAGGGGAACTGCAGCTGGTTCAACAACTCCCTGAGCTGCTCCCGCTCCCCTGGCGCCACCTGCAGTCCGGCCAGCACCCGACCATAGGCGGCACCGTGGTTGCGGTAGTGGAACAGGGTGATGTTCCAGCGCCCGGCCAGCTGCTCGAGGAATTTGCGCAGGGCACCCGGGCGCTCGGGGAACTCGAAGCGGTAGACCACCTCGTCGGTCAGGCCCGGCGCGCGCCCGCCGACAAGATGGCGGATATGCAGCTTGGCCATCTCGTTGTCGGTCAGGTCCGTCACCCGGTAGCCCCCGCCCTCCAGGTTCTCCACCAGCTGGCGTCGATCGGCGTCCGCGGCCACCTGCAGGCCGACGAAAATATGCGCCTCGCCGCTGTTGGCGTAACGATAGTTGAACTCGGTGATTGACCTGTCGCCCAGGTCGCGACAGAACTGCAGGTAGCTGCCGGCGCGCTCGGGAATGGTCACCGCCAGCACCGCCTCGCGCTTCTCGCCGATCTCGGTGCGCTCGCTGATATAGCGCAGGCGGTCGAAATTGGTGTTGGCGCCGCTGCACACGGTGGCCAGGGCGGCGTTGCGGCTGTCGCTCTGCTCTATGAATTTCTTCAGGCCCGCCAGACCCACGGCACCGGCGGGCTCGGCGATGGAGCGGGTGTCCTCAAAGATATCCTTGATGGCCGCGCAGATCTCGTCGGTGGTCACGGTGAGAACGCCATCCACCGTCTCCCGCAACACGCGGTAAGTCTCCTCGCCGATCTGCGCCACGGCGACACCGTCGGCAAACAAGCCCACTTGCGGCAGGCGCACCCGCTCGCCGCTGTCCAGCGCCGCCTTCAGGCAGGCGGCGTCCTCCGGCTCCACCGCGTAGACCTTCACCTCCGGGCGCACATACTTGATGTAGGCGGCCATACCCGCCGCCAGGCCGCCGCCGCCCACCGGAATAAACACCGCATCCAGGTTGCCCGAATGCTGGCGCAACAGTTCCATCGCCACGGTGCCCTGGCCGGCGATCACGTCCGGGTCGTCGTAGGGGTGCACAAAGGTCAGGTCGCGCTCGGCCACCAGCTCTTTCGCGCGCGCCGCCGCCTCGTCGAAGGTGTCGCCGTGCAACACCACCTCGGCACCGCGCATGCGCACCGCATTCACCTTGATCTGCGGCGTCGTCGTCGGCATCACTATGGTGGCGCGCACCCCCAGCTGGGCCGCACCCAGCGCCAGCCCCTGGGCGTGGTTGCCGGCGGAGGCGGCGATGACACCGCGGGCACGCTGCTCGGCGGGCAGTTGCAACAGCTTGTTGTAGGCGCCGCGCACCTTGAAGGAGAAGACCGGCTGCAGGTCTTCGCGCTTGAGCAGAATGCGGTTGTTGAACCTGTGTGACAGCTGGCGCATCGGCTCCAGCGGCGTCTCGGTGGCGACATCGTAAATGCGCGCGTCTAAAATGCGCTTGATATAGGACTTGGGCATGGCGTTTCGGTGGCCGTAGCGGATATAAATTCTGTGCGCGACTGCTTTCAGTATGCACTCTGACAAAGCTTGGGTAGGCGCTACACCGGCAGACCAGTCTAATCCTACGACAGCATCTTTGCTACCAGAAAGCCGCTTTCGCGCGAAATTTTCTCGCCCAACCGGCGGACATACACAAATAATTGCACAGGAAAGATTCCACAGAATGACTCAGGACGAACTGAAAAAGGCCACCGCCCGCGCCGCCGTGGACTATATCGCCCCCAAACTGGATGCCGATTCCATCGTCGGCGTCGGCACCGGCTCCACCGCCAACTTCTTTATCGACTACCTGGCGGAGATCAAGGGACAGTTCGACGGCACCGTGGCCAGCTCTGACGCCTCCGCCGAGCGCCTCAGGTCCCACGGCATTCCGGTCTACGACCTGAACAGCGTCGACGGCATCCAGTGCTATGTGGACGGCGCCGATGAGGCCAACCCGGCGCTGCAGCTGATCAAGGGCGGCGGCGCCGCACTGACGCGGGAGAAAATCGTCGCCGCTGTGTCCTCCGAATTCGTCTGTATCGCCGATGAGAGCAAGTGGGTGCCGCTTCTCGGCGACTTCCCGCTGCCGGTGGAGGTGATCCCGATGGCGCGCTCCCTGGTGGCGCGGGAGCTGGTGAAGCTGGGCGGTGACCCCGTCTACCGCCAGGGCGTGACCACGGACAATGGCAATGTCATCCTCGATGTGCACAATCTGAAGATCACCGAACCGAAAGCCCTGGAAGAGGCGATCAACAACATCACCGGCGTGGTCACCAACGGTATCTTCGCCCTGCGCCCGGCGGACATACTGCTGCTGGGTACCACCTCCGGGGTTAAGACCTTTACCGCCAAATAAGTTGTGTTGCCATGTGGAAAAACAATAACAAACGGATCCTCACCGCCCTGCTCCTCGCCTCTTCTGTGCTGGCGGGGGGCTGCGCCACCAGCCCGCCGAGCAATCCCGACGATATCTGCTCCATCTTCCGCGAGAAGAAGGGCTGGTACGGCGACGCCAAGGACGCCGAGGAGAAATGGGGCTCGTCGGTGGCCACCATGATGGCGATACTGCACCAGGAATCCCGTTTCGTGCACGACGCGCGCCCGCCGCGCACCAAGATCCTCGGCTTTATTCCCGGCCCGCGCCCCTCCGACGCCTACGGCTATCCCCAGGCCCTGGGCACCACCTGGCGCGGCTACCAGCGCTCCACCTTCAACTACAGCGCCGACCGCGACGACTTCAGCGATGCCATCGACTTCGTCGGCTGGTACAACAACAGCAGCGCGCGCCAGTGCCGTATCAAACCCCACGATACCTATCATCTCTATCTCGCCTACCACGAGGGACAGGGTGGCTTTAACAGGAGGACATTTAGAAACAAGTCCTGGCTCAAGAAAGTGTCCCACAAGGTCTCCGCCCGTGCCCAGAGCTACCAGCGACAGCTGAACAGCTGCGAAGCTTCCCTGAAGAGACGCAAGAAGTTCCTCGGACTCTTTTAACAGCGGCGTTCACCGTCGATAAAAATTCACACCGCTGGCGGCAAATGGCGCAACGCGCCGCTGAAAGTGTCTACCCTGAGCTGACAACCGGTCCCTTTTTGCACAGGTGACTGAAGTTGTGGCCCGGACTTTTGTCAGAATCCGGGCAAGCCCTAACTGACGCTGGGTGCTCCCTCGCCGAAGCAAAAGCGTCCTCTGACTTTTTCGAGGTGCACAATGAAAACTCCAGCTCTCTTCCTCACCGCACTGGCACTGCTCGCAGCCGTTCCATTCGTCCAGGCGCAGACGGATGCCGCCCAGGTCACCGCCGCACAAAAGGTTTCCTTCAGCGATCCACAATTACAGCAGTTCGCCGACGCCTACCGCTCTATCGTGATACTGAGCCGCGAGTACGCCCCCAAGGTCAAGGCCGCGACCGATATCGAGGAAGCCGAGGCGTTGAACCGGGAAGCACAGGGAAAGATGGTCGATGCGATCAAAAAGAGCGGGCTTTCAAAAGAGCTCTATCAACAGATAGCGACCAGCCTCAAGTCGGATCCGGCACTGGTGGAAAGAATCAATAAAATGCTGCAGCAGGGGCAGCCACAGCAATAGATTGAAGACGCCGCGGTCCCAGTGCACCGCGGCAAATTCGTCAGTTACAGCTGGACGGCCCTATGTCCACCCAGACACCGGCCGCACCCGGCTCATCGCCGCGGGTCCACCACTGGGCGCGGTAGCGCCTTCCCTCGTGATTCACCTCGTCACCGCCGTTATAGGTGGCATCCGCACTCCAGGGCACTTCCACATCGCTGACCAGCGTCCACTGGGGCGCAACAGCACTGGGCGCATTGCCCTGGGTCCAGTAATTGGCCTGCCATACCAGCTGGCTGTGACTCACCTGGTCGCCTCCCGTATAAATAGTGCCACTGTCCCAGGCCGGGAAATTGCCCGCATTGGGATCCACCATTTCGCAACCGCCAGCGGCGGCGTCCTCGACGGTCACCGCCACTTCGGCGTAAGTAGTATCAGTGCCGTCACTGACCGCCACGGTGACCGTGTAGCCGGTATCCACATCCACCTGGGGGGCCACCAGGCTCGCGTTGGCACCGCTGCCGTCGACCAGGGTCAGGCCGGGCGCGCTCCACTGGTATGTGAGCGGATCGCCATCGGGATCGCTGGCGTCGGCAACCAGCTCGAAACTCTCGCCCTCGGCGACGGTTGCACTGGCGGGTACTGAGACCAGCGGTGCCCGGTTGCCACCGGTGCCCTCCAGCAACAGATCGGCCGCAGCGCGCAGGTCCGGGTGGCTACCGATGACGGTGTCATCGCCATTCTGCATCGGATAACCGGTCAGGCTCACCAGGTCGCGCATCTCGCCGGTGCCCAGTGCCCCCAGGCCGGCAGCGCGGGCGATACCCTGCAGGCTGGCCACGGCGCCGGAGACAATCGGGTTCGCCGATGAAGTGCCGCTGAAGGTGGCCGTGTATTTTGCGTTGGGTTCGTTGTGCAGGCTGCCGTAACCCGTAGTGGTCACATTCCAGCCCCAGGAAAACACATTTACCCGTGCGCCGTAGTTACTGAAACTGGCGCGCAGCCCGTTGGCCGGATCTGCCGCGCCCACCAGGAAACTGCCGGAATCCCGCCGGGCCGGATCGAAGCGGCCGTTGAAATAGCTGTGATCCAGATTGATATTGCCGTTGCCGGCCGCGGCCACCACATGCACCCCCAGTTCCTGGGTAATGTAGCGCACCGCGTCGTAGGGACCGTCGTAGTAGTCCAGCGGCATATAGCAGCTGCTGCCGCAACCGATGTGCTGGTCCAGGCTGTCGTGACGGTAGTGAATACCCACTTGCATCACACTGCCCGGCGGCAGCTGCTCCGCGGCCTCGATCATGCGGTCCACACCGTACTTGGCGTAACCCAGGCGCGCGCCGTGGGCGATACCGGTGGTGCCGAAGCCGTTGTCGAGGGAGGAGATGATGCCGGCACTGGCCGTATCGTGGCCGTCAATCACATAGTCGCCCACCACCATAAACGGCTGCGGCAGATCCACGTGGTTGTTGTTGAAGGCACCTATCTCGTTGCTGACTACATCCACGCCACTGCCGTCGCCGCCGGGCAGTGTCCAGGCGTAGTGGGCATCCACGCCGCCCAAAACGTAACTGTCATTCGGGTTGCCCTCCCGGTCGTATAGATAGCCCTGCCGGTCGCTGAAATCGGGCACCGCGGCCGGCTCGGCAACGGCGGCGGGTTCCGGCTCTGGCTCGAAGTACACCAGTTCGACATCGGCATTGCCGGAGAGGGTGGAGACCAGGTTGTCGATCTGCGCCTCGCCGGCACCCGCGGGAACCGGCATCTCGAAATAGCGATCCAGGCGGAAGTTGCGGTAGGCCAGGCTGCGGTCTATGGCGCGCGAAGCAAGAGAGGCGCGGCCGGCGCGCAGCGGGAAGCGCGCCTTCAGCTTGCCATTGCCGCGCAGCTGGCCGGCCCGCTGGGCGTAACTCAGCTCGACATAGGGGTGAGCCACCTCCTTGAACCGCACCACCAGCTTGCCGTCGGCGGCCCAGGCGCCGCCGCATGCCAGGCCAACGGCCAATGACACCGCTGTCATTCTCAGGTATTTATTTTTCATATTTTCGCCTCCCGAGGGAAATTGTTTTCACAGGCGTGATGACTCACACCTTTCGGGAAGGTAATACAGCGGTACGAAGAAAACTGGACCCGTTGGCCAGACTGTGCGCCTGGGCCCAGAAACTGTGTGAAGGGGTCCGAAAAGCGGTCGGGTTTATGTCCGCAATATTACAGCGGGGGAAGCTGCAGCACCGCGCGGATTTCGCGCAGGTGTTTCTCCACCCAATGCCGGTCGAAGGAACCCCAGTCCCGCAATTCGTAATAGCCGTCGTTGTTGCGCACCCCCTCCTGCACGAATTCCACCCGGGTACCGTGGCCCGGCAGCCCCTTGGCGATAATGTCCTGCACCGTGCGCCGCGGCCAGCCGGTGGCCTCTTCCAGGGCCGGGTTATTGGGTTTCGGCAGCCGCTCGATCAGGTGCGCGATCAGCATGCGGCGGCAGATGGTGGGGTTGAGTTGCTGCTGAAGATCCGTTGTCACTGTGCATCTCACGTCAGTAGGGAGATCCCATTTGTAGCACATTGACCTCCCGGAGTCGCGGCAGGCATAGACCTGCCATCCTCGACGCAGCTTCGGCGCCTTGGATCCAGCCCCACAAACCGCCCAAACCTGACTTTCGCGGCCGCTTTGCGCATAATCCGGATTCCACATCAGCGGATACACGCTGCGAGCAGAATAATTGGTGCCCTGTATCACGCTAAATGCGGTTATCAGAGCCCCCCAAATTGTTCACAGTTAGGCGCCGCTCGTAGGAAATGGCAGGCCCTTTTCAAGAGTGGCAACGCAGCTGTGGACGATTTGGGGGGCTCCCTACGGGCGGGGAGGTGATAAAAAACCCATTGTGGGGGGTGGTCTTGTTGTT
>NZ_JACZFR010000001.1 GCF_014904815.1 Microbulbifer taiwanensis | reverse complement strand
GCTAAACAGCCATTTGCGGCGTTGCATCTGCTTGACGTAGCCAGCTATGCCTGCGCAAATGCGCCTTGCATCTGGCTGTTTAGCGACCCGCTGATAACCGCATTTAGCGTGATACAGGGCACAAGAGGGCTGAGACAGTGGAAAGTGACACTCTGGAAACTGGGCCGGATAACGAGCTGGAAAACGCAACGCCAAAGTTCCGCGATACGGACCCGGGCATACTCGCCGCGGCGGTGCGCGCCCAACTGGCTGGCGCGCAGGCCTCGGGACTGGACTGTCGGAAACTGCTGAGCGACAGCGGCATAGATCCGCAGAAACTCGAGGAAGCGGACAGCCGCATCGGCCGCGAGCAGGTTGCCGAGCTGCTGTGCCGTGAGTGGGACCTGCTCAACGACGAGTCCGGTGGTTTTCTCGCCCGCCCCTGGCAGCGCGGTACCTTCGCCATGATGGGCCACGCCTGTATCAGCTGCCCCAACCTGCGCCGCGCCCTGCTGCGCTCCGGCCGCTTCGTCTCCATGGTCAGCGACGACCTGCAGATCAAGCTGGTGGAGGACGGCGAGGAGGCGCGACTCATTTTCCACCACGGCAACGACAAGCAGCTGCCCAACCAGATTTTCGTCGAGTCCCTGGCGGTCATCTGGCTGCGCTTCTTCAGCTGGCTGATCGACCGCAGCATACTACTGGAACGGGTGCACCTGGCCTTCCCGCCGCCGGATTACAATGAAGACTACAGCGATATGTTCCCCTGCCGGCACTACTTCCACCAGCGCGAGACCTGCCTGGTCTTCAACACCCGCTACCTGCAGATGCCGCTGGTGCGCGACGAACAGCAGCTGAGCGAATTCCTCGCCCGCGCCCCCGAGTGCCTGCTGGCCCAGTACAAGTCCGACAACAGCTACACCGGCCGCATCCGCCGCATGCTGCAGAGCCAGAACAGTATCGAAAACCTGTCCCTCGACGATGTCGCCGCGCGTCTCTACACCTCGCCGCAGACACTGCGCCGGCGCCTCAAGGAGGAGGGCAACAGCTGGCAGGACATCAAGGATTCCGTGCGCCGCGATATGGCGGTCTACCAGCTGAAAAAACAGGAGACCGCGGTGGCGGAAATCGCCGAACGCCTCGGCTTCTCAGAGCCCAGCGCCTTCAACCGCGCCTTCAAGAAATGGACAGGGCTGGCGCCGGGGGCCTATAGGGACAAGTATCGAGGTTGATGCCGGGGCGGGCGAACACAAGGTTCTTTCCAGCCGTGCCAGGTATTCACGGCGCCTTCGCCCCCTACAAGTCGAGCAACCACTTTACTTGATCCGTAGATATCCTGTTGCAAATCGAGCTTTTATTGGCTCGTCATCGCGGCGTGGGCCGGTATCGAGTTCGGTGGCACCTGGATTCCGGCATTCGCCGGAATGACGACTGTACTCCCCAAAAAAAATCCCCGCGATCGCGGGGATTTTTTGTTCGAAGTGCGCGGCTACTCGAAGGTCACCACCCGCACGCTGATGCGCCGGTTCTTCTGCTTGCCCTCCTCGGTCCCGTCATCGGCCACCGGCTTTGCGGAACCCATGCCGGTGGCGGTCACCCGGTTGGGATCTATACCCTTTTCCACCAGCATCTGCCGCACAGTATCGGCGCGCTCCTGGGAGAGCTGCTGGTTTTTTATCTCGTCCCCTTCACCGGAGGTGTGGCCCTCGATGGCGATGGTCAGGCCCGGATGATCCTGCAGGATCTTCGCCAGTGCATCCACGTCCGGCGCCGACGCGCTGGTGACCTCGGCGCTGTCGACTGCAAATTCAATGGTCAGCGGAAATTCGCGATTGGGGTCGCGCGCGGGATTGGTCAGGTATTCGGTGAAACTGCCAGTAAAGTCCACAGCTTCATCCGTTGTCGGCGCGGCCGTATCGGGCGGTGTCACCGCGCCATTGGGCGTCTCCTCGATGATTACCGACTCCTCATCCAGGATCACCTCCCCGGGTTCTTCTCCCATTTTCTCCTTCTTCGCACACATATTCAGTGCGTAGAGTGCGGCCAGTGCAATCAGCAGCGGCCAGAACCATTTGCCAAATCCGCCGCGTTTCTTCTCCTGGGCGTGCACCGCCTGCGGTCGCGGTTCCTGGGGCTGCGCGTGGCCGTGGGTGACCAGGGAATCGCCGAGCTTGTCGAAACTGGATACATCCAGCTCTTTCAAAAGCCCATCGGGAATCTTGTCCTTAATAAAGGATTTCTGCCCCAGCAGCAGCGACGCCAGGCTGGAAATATCCAGCCCCTTGCCCTTCACCAGTTTTCCCAGCAGCGACATCACCACCGGCGCCGCCACCTTCAGCAGGCTGCCGCCTTTGTCACTGCCGCTAAGCGCGGCCGATACCAGGTCGCCGATATTGCCGGCCTTGCCGCCGAAAATGCCCTCCAGCATATTGCCGCCGCTTTTCTGCAGGCTGCTCATCTGTGCCGGGTCCTTGAAAATATCGGCGATGGATGAAAAATCCAGGCCGCTGCTGTCGCTCACCATATTGAACAGGCTACCCATCCCCGTCTTGCTGCTGCCCTTGTTCAGCATGCCCGCAAGTACGGTGGAAAGCCCGGTCTTGACGGCGGACTCCCCCCTGTCTGCTGGGAGACCGAGCGCGCCGCTCAGCGCGTCGATACCTGAAGAGCCCAGCTGGCGTATCGCCATGTCCAGTAGATTGTCCGCCATAAATAAACCTCGTCGCTTAATACCTCTAAACGTCTCCACTGAGTGTATGGCAGCTTACCCGGTGAATTAGTTTGATTCCGAATAACTGCCAGCTGGGAACCTAATTTGTCTTTATGGTCACAGCCTGTCGCCGGCGTCACCACCCCTGGCGCCTTTCATCATTGCAGCGCCCGCCGGCGCAACTAAGGTATAGCAACCACCAATAACAAAGAGGCTCAACAAGGTGCCCACAGAAGCCTATATCTACGACGCCATCCGCACGCCCCGGGGCAAAGGCAAGCCCGGCGGCGCCCTCAATGAAGTCAAACCGGTCACCCTGCTGGCAGACCTGCTGCGCGAACTGCAACGCCGAACCCGCCTGGATACGCAGAGAGTCGATGACGTGGTCATGGGCTGCGTCACCCCCATCGGCGACCAGGGCGCCGATATCGCCAAGACCGCCGCATTGGTGGCGGGCTGGGACTGGGATATCGGCGGTGTCACCCTGAACCGCTTCTGCGCCTCCGGCGCCACCGCGGTGAATTTCGCCGCCGCCAAAGTGCGCTCCGGCTGGGAGCAGCTGGTGGTGGCCGGCGGGGTGGAATCCATGTCGCGCGTGCCCATGGGTTCCGATGGCGGCGCCTGGGCGGCGGATCCGCGCACCGCGATGGACACCGGATTCGCCCCCCAGGGCATAGGCGCCGACCTGATCGCCACCCTCGGTGGTTTCAGTCGCGAGGATGTGGACACCTTCGCGCTGGAATCCCAGCGCAAGGCCGCCGCCGCCTGGGAGCGCGGCGCCTTCGCCAGATCCATAGTGCCGGTGCGGGACCAGAACGGCCTGCTGATTCTCGACCGCGACCAACTGGTGCGCCCGGATACCTCGATGGAGGGTCTCGGCCAGCTGAAACCCTCTTTTGCCGGTCTCGGTGATCTCGGCTTCGACAGTGTCACCAAAGAGCGCTACCCGCAGGTGGAGCGCATCGACCATGTGCACACCGCCGGCAACTCCTCCGGCATTGTCGACGGTGCCGCCGCACTGCTGGTCGGCAGCGAACAGGCCGGCCGCGATCTGGGCATAGCGCCGCGCGCGCGTATCGTCTCCGCCGCCGTTGTCGGCACCGATCCCACCATCATGCTCACTGGCCCGGCGCCGGCCACGCGCAAGGCGTTAAAGATCGCCGGTCTGGCGGCGCAGGATATCGACCTTTACGAGGTCAACGAGGCTTTCGCCGCGGTGGTGATGCGCTTCCAGCGCGAGCTGGATATAGATCCACGGAAGATCAACGTCAACGGCGGCTCCATCGCCATGGGTCACCCCCTCGGCGCCACCGGCGCCATGCTGGTCGGCACGGTGCTGGATGAACTGGAAGTGCGCGAACAGCGCTACGGCCTGGTCACCCTGTGCGTCGGCGGCGGCATGGGTGTGGCGACCATTATCGAGCGACTTGGTTAACAGGGTGAGGGGGAGAGAAAAATGAAATCCATTCGCCTGGAAAAAGACAGCGACAACATCATCCACCTGATACTCGACAATCCCAACGCGTCCGCCAATGTGATGGACCGGGATTTTGCCGAGTCACTGCACGAGGTGGCGGAGCGACTGCAGAAAGACGACTACGCCGGCATTATCGTGCGCTCGGCCAAAAACACCTTCTTCGCCGGCGGCGATCTCAACTGGCTCTACGCGGCAAAAAAAGAAGACGCGGAAGAGTTTTTCAATTACTGCGAATCCCTGAAGGCGGATCTGCGCTGGCTGGAAACCCAGGGCAAGCCTGTGGTGGCCGCGATCAACGGCGCCGCCCTCGGCGGTGGCTGGGAACTGGCGCTCAGCTGTCACCACCGCATCGCCGTCGACGACCGGTCGGTAAAAATCGGCCTGCCGGAAGTCACCCTCGGCCTGCTGCCCGGCGGCGGTGGCTGCGTGCGTATGCCGCGCCTGCTGGGCATGCAGAATGCACTGCCCTATCTGCTCGAAGGCAAGCAGGTGGGCGCACAGCAGGCACTGGAGGCGGGCCTGATTCACCAGACCGCCAAAGACGCGGATGAACTGCTGGAGCAGGCGCGCGCCTTTATTCTCGCCAACGCCGAGACGGCAGTGCAGCAACCGTGGGATAAACCCGACTACCGCATGCCCGGCGGCGATGCGAAAAACCCCAGGAATGCGCAACTGCTGATCGTGGCACCGGCCATGCTGCAGCAGAAAACCAAGGGCTGCTTCCCCGCACCCGAGGCGATACTGGCCACCGTGGTCGAGGGCTCGCAGGTGGACTTCGATACCGCCACCCGTATCGAGTCGCGCTACTTCGTCGAGCTGACCTGCGGCCAGGTGGCGAAGAATATGATCGGCACCTTCTGGTTTGGCCTGAATGCGGTCAAGGCCGGCGCCTCGCTGCCGCAGGGCGCCCGCGACATCGAGTCTTCTCCGATCGGCCGGATCGGTATTCTCGGCGCCGGCATGATGGGCGCCGGTATCGCCTATGCCTGCGCCAGCAGGGGCATCGAGGTGGTACTCAAGGATGTTTCGATCGAGGCCGCGCAGAAGGGCAGGGGTTACGCCGAACAATCCCTGCAGAAGCGCTTACAGCGCGGGCGCATCGACGAGGCGGGTGTGCAGGCGATACTGTCGCGCATCCAGCCCAGCGACAGCGCCGCCGACTTGAAGGGCTGTGAACTGATTATCGAGGCAGTTTTCGAGGATCGCGAACTGAAGGCACAGGTCACCCGCGAGGCCGAGGCACAGCTCGAAGAGAGCGCCATCTTCGCCTCCAACACCTCCACCCTGCCGATTACCGGCCTCGCCCAGGCCTCGGCGCGACCGCAGAATTTTATCGGCCTGCACTTCTTCTCCCCGGCGGACAAGATGCCGTTGGTGGAAATCATCTGCGGCGAGCAGACCGACGACGCCACCCTGGCGCGCGCCTTCGCCTTCGTGCTGCAGATCGGCAAGACGCCCATCGTCGTCAACGACAGCCGCGGCTTCTTCACTTCGCGGGTATTCGGCTGCTTTACCAACGAGGGTATTGCCATGCTCGGCGAGGGCGTGAACCCTGCCACCATCGAAAACGCCGCCGCCCTGGCGGGATTCCCGGTGGGCCCGCTGGCGGTCAGTGACGAGGTATCGCTGACGTTGATGAGTCGTATCCGCCAGCAGACGATCAATGACCTGCAGCGCGAGGGCGAGCAAGCGCCATCACACCCGGCGGACAAGGTCATCGACCATATGCTGGAACTGGGTCGCGCCGGCAAGGCCGCCGGCGGCGGCTTTTACAGCTATCCGGAAGGAGCGAAAAAACACCTGTGGAGCGGCCTGGCGAAGGAGTTCCCCAGCGGCGAACAGCCGGCCCCCGAGGACGTAAAAGAGCGGCTGCTGTTTGTCATGGCCCTGGAGACACTGCGCTGTTACGAGGAACAGGTACTGCGCAGCGTGCGCGACGCCAATATCGGCTCCATCTTCGGTATCGGCTTCCCGCCCTGGACCGGCGGCGCCCTGCAGTACATCAATCAGTACGGGCCGAAGGAATTTGTCCAGCGGGCGCGGCAGCTGGCGGACAATTACGGCGAGCGATTCACTCCGCCGCAAACGCTGCGGGAAATGGCGGAAACCAACCTGCCGCTGACGGACGACTAGCCCATTGTAGGAGCGGCCCATGGCCGCGATCGATTTCACTACGCAGCAGAGACCGATCGCGGCCATGGGCCGCTCCTACAAGGTAAGAAACTGAAAAATAAAATTGGAGAACAGTGATGATCCCGAGAACCGTCTTCAACGAAGAACACGAACAGTTCCGCGATACCGTGCGCAAGTTCCTGGAGAAGGAAGCCGCCCCCTTCCACCACCAGTGGGAGAAGGATGGCCAGGTAGACCGCGCCCTGTGGAACAAGGCCGGCGAGATGGGCTTCCTGTGCCCGCAGATCCCCGAGGAGTATGGCGGCCTGGGGCTGGACTTCGGCTACAACGCGATTATCGACGAGGAGATCTCCCGCCTCGGCCTCTCCGGCATCGGCTGGGGCCTGCACTCGGATATCGCCGTGCCCTATATCATCCATTACGGCACCGAAGCGCAGAAGCAGAAATACCTGCCCAAGTGCATCAGCGGCGAAATCGTCACCGCCATCGCCATGACCGAGCCCGGTGCCGGCTCCGACCTGCAGGGCGTGCGCAGCACCGCGATCAAAAGCGGCGACCACTATCTGCTGAACGGCTCCAAGACCTTTATCACCAACGGCCAGCACGCCGACCTGGTGATCGTCGTCGCCAAGACCAATCCGGAAGAGGGTCACGCCGGCGTCAGCCTGCTGCTGGTGGAAGCGGACAGCCCCGGATTCAAGAAGGGCACCAACCTGGACAAGATCGGCATGAAGGCCCAGGACACCTCGGAGCTCTTCTTCGACGATGTAAAAGTGCCGGCGGAAAACCTGCTCGGCGCCGAGGGCCAGGGCTTTATCTACCTGATGCAGGAACTGCCCCAGGAGCGCCTCGGCGTCGCCATTGGCGCAATCGCCAATGCCGAGGCAGGGCTGCAGTGGACCATCGACTATGTGCGCGAGCGCAAGGCCTTCGGCAAACCCATCGCCGCCTTCCAGAACACCCAGTTCAAACTGGCGGAACTGGCCAGCGAACTCACCGCCATGCGCGTCTTCGTCGACAAATGCCTGGAACTGCACTACGAGAAAAAACTCGACGTCGCCACCGCCGCCAAGGCGAAATTGCTGACGACGGATTTCCAGTGCAAGCTGCTGGACGAGTGCGTACAGCTGCACGGCGGCTTCGGCTATATGTGGGAATACCCGATCGCCCGCGCCTGGGCCGATGCCAGAGTGCAACGGATTTACGCCGGCACTAACGAGATCATGAAGCTGATTATTTCCCGCGACCTATTGAAAGATAAATGACAAAGCCGTCGATAGACGTAGGGTGGGCACGCTGCGCTTTGCCCATCCTACAGAACTTTCCCGTCGTTCCGGCGCAGGCCGGAACCCAGGCTTCACCGAAGTGGATACCGGCATACGCCGGTATGACGAGCAAGAGTGGCTGCGGTTAAAAACCGAAGAAGTCGTCGTTCCCGCGAATGCCGGAACCCAGGCACTCCGAAACTGGATACCGGCATACGCCGGTATGACGAGAAAGAGTGGCTGCGGCTAAAAACCGAAGAAGTCGTCGTTCCGGCGAATGCCAGAACCCAGGCACTCCGAAACTGGATACCGGCATACGCCGGTATGACGAGAAAGAGTGGCTGCAGTTAAAAACCGAAGAAGTCGTCGTTTCGGCAAATGCCGGAACCCCGGCATCCCGAAACTGGATACCGGCATACGCCGGTATGACGAGAAAGAGTGGCTGCAGTTAAAAACCGAAGAAGTCGTCGTTCCGGCGAATGCCGGAACCCAGGCACCCCGAAACTGGATACCGGCATACGCCGGTATGACGAGAAAGAGTGGCTGCAGTTAAAAACCGAAGAAGTCGTCGTTTCGGCGAATGCCGGAACCCAGGCACCCCGAAACTGGATACCGGCATACGCCGGTATGACGAGAAAGAGTGGCCGCGGTTAAAAACCGAAGAAGTCGTCGTTCCGGCGAATGCCGGAACCCAGGCACCCCGAAACTGGATACCGGCATACGCCGGTATGACGAGAGAGTGGCTGCGGTTAAAAAGCGAAGAAGTCGTCGTTCCGGCGAATGCCGGAACCCAGGCACCCCGAAACTGGATACCGGTACCGGATCAAGTCCGGCACAGGCTCTGCGCCGGTATGACGACTACAAGACAATCAATAAAAAAATCAAATCATGCAAATCAATAACGGTCCACTAAAAGGTCTGAAGATCCTCGACTTCAGCACCCTGCTCCCCGGCCCCTACGCCACCATGCTGCTGGCCGACATGGGCGCCGAGGTGCTGCGCATAGAATCCCCGACGCGCCCGGATATGCTGCGCGGCCTGCCGCCGATGGTGGGGGGAGACAAGCCGGTATCCGCCGCCCACGCCACCATCAACCGCAACAAGAAATCCCTGGCCCTGAACCTGAAGGACCCGCGCGCAGGCGAGATAGTCCGGCGCCTGCTGGCGGAATACGATGTGGTGTTGGAACAGTTCCGCCCCGGCGTCATGGACAAACTCGGCCTCGGTTATGACGCATTAAGAGAAACCCGCGAAGATATTATCTACTGCTCCATCACCGGCTATGGTCAAACTGGCCCGCTGAAAGACAGGGCCGGCCATGATATCAACTACCTGGCCCTGTCCGGCCTCGCCAGCTACTCCGGCCGTGCCGAATCCGGCCCCAGCCTCAGCGGCACCCAGGTGGCGGATATCGCCGGCGGCTCGCACCACGCCGCCATGGCCATTCTCGCCGCCGTTTTCAAACGCCAGCAGAGCGGCGCGGGCAGCCGTATCGATATCAGCATGACCGACTGCGCCTTCGCCCTGAATGCCAGCGGCGGCGCCAACGCCCTGGCCGGC
The DNA here is from genome assembly GCF_014904815.1 of Microbulbifer taiwanensis. Classification (GTDB taxonomy): domain Bacteria; phylum Pseudomonadota; class Gammaproteobacteria; order Pseudomonadales; family Cellvibrionaceae; genus Microbulbifer; species Microbulbifer taiwanensis. Next base: position 130,033 of record NZ_JACZFR010000001.1, on the reverse strand, counting down.
GCCGGCGACCCGCAGCTGGAAAAGGAACTGCTGAACGGCGGCAGCTACTACGACTACTACCGCACCGCCGACGGCCGCTACCTGTCCGTCGGCAGCCTGGAACCGCAGTTCGCGCAGCAGCTCTTCGCCACACTCGGCCACCCGGAGTGGCTCGAGCGGGTGCTCGATGCGGCGCAACAGGAATCCCTCAAAGAGGATATCGCCGCGACCATCGCAAGCCGCACCCAGGCAGACTGGGTGCGGCTCTTCGCCGACAGCGATGCCTGCGTGGAACCGGTGCTGAATTTCGGCGAGGCCGCCGGCAGTGCGCTTCTGCGAGAGCGGCAGATGTTGAGCGCGGCCAGGCTGCACGGCGGCAGCGCCATAGCGCAGATCAACGCCCCCATTTTTTTCGACGGCCAGAAACCGGATCAGCACACCGCCGGCGCGCCACTGGGATGCCACTCGGCCGATGTACTCGAAGCGCTGGGCTACTCGGCGGAGGAAATTGCCGGGCTGCGGGGAAGCGGCGCAATCGGATAGCGCCGGATCCACACCTTCGAATCCTCCTTCAGCCCGGAGATCGTCTGGATTCACCTGGACAGCGTCAACCCGAAGCAGTGCCAGAAACTCGACTTCAGCCGGGACGACCTGGTCGGCGCAGCGACAAGCTCGTGGCCGCCGAGCCTTTCCGGTTTGTTTCCGCGTAGAAAACCACGGCGGATCGAATGACCCGTCAGGGAGACAGGATTGCTTTCATGACATCGTAATCCTGGAAATAGAGCTGATGGCTCTTCCCAGAATATTTGTCGGTCATGCTCACTTTTGATTCAAGGGGCTTCGCTTCGTAGCCCGGCTGCGTCACTCCAGAGACGGAAACGGTGCACAACCAGTCCTGGTGGGAGTAAAAGTCCAACCAACTGTTGAGACGCCTGTCATCCCCCTGCATGCCGCCGATCAGACTCCGCGCGGCCTCCTCAATACGCGGTGCCCGCGCGCCCATCACCAGCAGCGGCCCGCCCAGCGTGATCAGGCGGATTTTGTCCGCTGCCGGCCCAGCGTAGTCAGCCAGGGCTTCAGCGGCCACGACAGTACCAAAACTGTGTGCAACGAGGGTAATGCGCTCATAATCCTGATTGTCTTCCACGCAGCTGATCGCCCGCGCCAGCCTGGCTTTCACTTTTTGCGAGAGCCCGTTCAGGTTTTGCAGGTAGGCCTTGGTACCGTAGGAAATATCCAGCACCAGCGTGGTGGGCAGGAGGATGAGCAGACCGCTGAAGACTGCCCAGAGCTGCCAGCCGGGGATCCTCTCAATCAGTTCTCCCAGCCGTCCCAGGTTAACGGGTATACCAAACAGCTGCGGCTTGCTGGCCACCGCTTCCAGGCCGGCCAGTAAGGCGGTTGAGTACCAGAAAAGGACAAGAGCAACTGTGAGCAGCATGGACACGGTCATATATTTTGCCTGCCGCACCACCTGCCAGAGCCGCTTGCTCCGCAACCAGAATAGTAACAGCTCAGCGCCGCGGATTATCTTGCCAAATACACTGAGCTGGCTGAGCAGAGGGACCAGGTCCGACCAGTAGACCTCCTGCATTTCCAGCCGGCGCCCCTCGTCGGGCAAATCGATAAATTTGGCACTCGAACCATCCGTCGCAGCCACTTCAGCACTTTGATAATTCAGCCCGTGGTCCGCGCAATACGACTTGAGTCCATCGTGGAGCATGTCGAGGTACTGCCCCCGGTGCTCCACGGCCATACCGGGAACAAACAGTATTAATTCCTTCTTCACGCCGTCTCTCCATAAGGAATGATATGGCATTGATTATCACAATGCGCCCTGTGAATCACCATTGGCATTTGATGACCGCCCAGCTCAATCCGGCGCGCGCTATTCCGCCGCCAGCTGCGACAGGCTCTCCCCATCCAGCAGCGTCAGTTCACCCAATCCCAGTTCCTGCAGCCGGCCGTACTGGCTCGCGCGGTCGCCCACCACCAGCCAGATCATCGAGTCCGGCTGCATATAGGTCTCGGCCATTTTCTGCACCCCGTCTACCGTCATGGCCCTGGCGATGGCCTCGCGGCTGCGCACATAGTCGGCGGGCCAGCCGTAGCGGCTCATATTTTCCAGCAGGCCGAGCTTGGCGGACGCGGTTTCAAAGGCGCGCGTGTTGCTGCGGATCAGGAAGGAGCGCGAGTTGTCCAGATCCTGCTCGCGGTAGGTGGGGGCGTAGTCTTCGAGAATGTCGTGGATCAGCTGCACCGACTCCGCCGTGACATTGGCGCGCACGCCGCTGGCGATGCCGAACTCGCCGCCGCCTTTGCCGGCATCGATATCGGAATAGATGCCGTAGGTGTAACCCTTGCCCTCGCGCAGCTGCTGCATCAGGCGCGAGGCAAAGCCGCCACCGCCGAGGATGTAGTTGGTGAATACCGCCGGGTAGTAATCCCCGGACAGCGCCGACATGGCCGGTCGGCCGATGCGCAGTACCGACTGCTTGGCCCCCGGCACGTCGATAAAGTAGATACCCGGCGCCGCCGCCACTGACTGCGGCGCGGGGATTTTCACTGCCCTGGCCGGCCAGCGCTCAACCAGTGAATTGGTCGCCTTGAGGAAATCCTCGCGGCTGATATCTCCCACTACATGGGCGCGGCTCACCGACGGCGAAACGTAGTCGCGGTGGAAGGCCTTGAGGTCGTCCATGGTGATGGCGGCCACCGATTCCTCGCTGCCGAGCAGGCTGTAACCGCGGATGCTGTCCTCGCTGTGCAGCAGGCGCGCGAAGGCCTTGCCGGCAATGGCGTTGGGCTCGGCGGCGGCGCGCTTGATCTGGCTGCTGACATTCTTCTTCGCCAGCACCAGTTCGCTCTTGTCCCAGCGCGGCTCCAGCAGCATTTCCTCCAGCAGCGCGAACACCTGATCGAAGTTGCGCGCCAGTGTGGTCACATCGAAGCGGATCGCCTCCTCCTCGGCGGACACTTCGATAGTGGCGCCCAGTTTCTGGATCGCCGTTTCCAGTTGTTCCGGGGTGCGCTTGGCGGTGCCGCGCTCCATCAGCATCGCGGTCAGGTTGGCCACGCCGGTCCTGTCGAGTTGCTCGTGCAGCTGGCCGCCGTCGATCACCAGGCTGAAGGTGACGGTCGGCACCTCGTCGCTCTCGATACCGGATACCTGCAGGCCGTTGGCCAGCTTCTGCTGCCACACCGGCGGCACCGCGGTTTCTGCCGGATCGCCGTAGGCGGGCTCTACGCTGCGGTCGAAACTGGACGGAGTCTGTTCGTAGTCCGCTTCGGCCGACGCATCGAAGGCCTCCTCGGCACCGTTGACTATCTGCTCTTCCACCACCTGCGCGACGCTGGAATCCGCCAGCGCCAACTCGGCCTTGCCTTTGGGCACGAAGCTCGCCGCCACATGGGGCTTGTCTTTCAGGTACTGGTTGTACACCCGCTCGACATCCTCGGCGGTCACCGCCAGCAGGCGCTGGATATCCTCGCTGACATAGCCGGCATCGCCCTGGTACACCTGGTATTGGGCCAGCTGGAAGCCCTTGCCCAGCACGCTGGCCAGGCCGTTGTAGAACTCGACCTCCTGACCCGCCTTGATGCGCTGCAGATCCTCTTCGGCGATGCCCTCCTTCTCGAACAGCGCAAAGGCTTTTTCGATACCCGCATAGACATCATCCAGGTCGCGGCCCTCGAAGGCGCTCACCTGCAGCTGCACCTGGCCGGCCAGCTCGGAATCGTAGCTGCCCATGGACACGTCCGCAGTCAGCTGCTCGTCTTCCACCAGCACCCGGTACAGGGGCGCGCGCTTGCCGTCGGACAGGTATTCCAGCAGCACCGCCAGCGGGTAGCTGTCCGGGTGATACTGCTCCACCGCCGGCCAGGCCAGCGTCAGCGCCGGTTCGCGGGCGAAGTTGTCCTCGTGGTAACGGCGCACCGATTCCTTTAATACCGCCGGCTGCTTGGGCGCACGCGCTATGGCCTCGCCCGCCGGTATCTCGTCGAAGTATTTGTGCACCAGGGCCCTGGCCTGCGCGGGATCGAAATCGCCGGCCACCACCAAGGTCACGTTATTGGGCACATACCAGCGGCGGAAGAACTCCTTCACATCGTCGAGGGTCGCATTCTGCAGATCCTCCAGCGAGCCGATCACCTGCCAGCTGTAGGGGTGCCCCTCCGGGTAGAGGTTGCGATCGATCACATACTGGGTGTGGCCGTAGGGGCGATTGTCGACGCTCTGGCGCTTCTCGTTCTTCACCACCTGCTTTTCCTTGGCCAGCACCGGCTCGGTCACGGTGTTGATAAACCAGCCCAGCTTGTCCGCCTCGGCCCAGAGCATCTTCTCCAGCGCGTCCTTGGGTACCGTCTGGTAGTAATTGGTGACATCGCGGGAGGTGGAACCATTGGCCCCGGAACCGCCGATACGCGCACTCATCGCATCCAGACCGCCCTTGCCCAGGTTCTCGGACTCCAGGAACAGCAGGTGCTCGAACAGATGCGCAAAGCCCGTGCGTCCCGCCTTCTCCCGCGCCGAACCCACATGGGCCGTCAGCGACACCGCCACCACCGGGTCGGAGCGGTCGATATGGAAGAGGACATTGAGGCCGTTATCCAGCTGGAACTGCTGGTAGTCGATGGCGAATTGGGGCGACTGTTCCGATTGTGGTTTTGATTCTGGCTTGGAGCTGTCGCAGCCCATTAGGCCGAGGGCCGGGATTGAGACGGCGGCCAGCAGGGCCATGGAGGCCGTGAGGTTCCTGAGCATGGGGAAATTCCTGTGCTTTGCTATGGGCGGGAAGATAGCAGGAGTGGTGGGTTTGGGCGACTGGGGGCAGCAGGAATTACTACAAGTGGCCAAAAGCCCATGCAACATACAGCTCAAAGTATGTGAACGCTCACATACAAAATTGCAGATAATTACAGGGGCTCCCCGGATTCCCTTTCTTCGTGATATAAATTCCGACAACAAAAACGTGACGGGAATCACAGTTTACGAGCGCATGGACGCAAGAGCTTTAAAGAAACCAGCAGAGATTAGATATATGCGGAGTCAAAACTTTACTCTGACCCGAATGGCAAAAATTTATATCGAATGGTGATCATAGAATGAGACAGGAATACAAATGCAAGAGGATATGACGAAGCCTGAAATAAAGCCTCAGGTGTCAGGTTTATCTGACGCAGAATTAGCTACATGGCTTTCTCTGCGCGATGCAAATGAAACACCAGTAGCTTATGCGCACGCGAAGCATTTATTCAAGGTTTATGAGCAATGCCAAGAACCCTCGCCATTGATTGTTGGCGACTTAGGAACAGAAACCGTAAAAGCCCTAAAGAAGCTATCAAAGTCAAAAATACTCCAACGCATAGAGCCTCCTTATGATGAGTTAAATAACATTGATACTTCCAATCCTGACTGGACATTGCTAGAAGCTAAGACCGGGGATATTACTGCTCTAAAGAAAGCAAGGGATAAACTATTTGGCCAAGGGCGAGGGAAAGCTATATCGCCTCTTACTGCAGCTATGGTTTGGCACGATGCTGGAGGACGATGCATGTACCGTGGATGTGGTCTCGATCTAGGTGTTACTCCACTAACGACAAAACCCGCAAGGGTTGCATATTTAGCACATATAGTAGCTTCTGACCCTGACGGCCCAAGAGGAAACGAAAATTCCCATACATTATCAGATGACTCAGAAAACATAATGCTAATGTGCGACGGCCACCATAGACTTATTGACAGGATTGACGTGAGTGGACACCCCGAATCTTACTTAAAGCAAATGAGGGGTAATCATACAGATCGTGTGAGAGTACTGCTGGATGGTCTGCGCTACCCCACTACTCAGATAATAACGCTACTTGCGGACTTGGCTCAGGTTCCAACAAACGTATCTAGAGCTGAACTATTTGGTTCAGTGCTAAGCAGAGAGCTAGGTCCTCTGTCTGAAATCAAACATATGATTCGAAGAACCCAGCGGGATGATCGATCACGCCCTGGATTCTGGGGGCACTTCTTACATGAGCATGAGTCAGATATCCGAGAACTGATTAACTTCACAAGCAATAGGCCTTCTCAAACATCAGCTGTAACGCCAGATGCTCTGGCTATTTTTCCACTCCATTTAGTCCCCGTGCTAGTTCTTTCTGGAAGGATTATCGGCGAGGCTAGAAATGTAGAGGTTTTTCAGTATGACCGCAGTATAAAAGCGTGGAATTGGCCAAAGCACGATACAACCTCAACCTCTACATTCAGCATTTCTTATGAAGTAGATAATTTTCATGATTTTGAAGAGACAATCCTCTCTTTCGAACTTACAGCTAGTCTTGACATTAATGCCTTGCCTGAAGAATTGGCACAAGGAGTCCAAGAGAAGAAAGTTGGCTGGGTTAGAATTACAAACAGTAATCCATGTTCTAATTGCATTGACTCAAAGGAACGATTAGAGGCTTTTTCAGGTTTAGCTCGACAAGCCATAAAAACAATTCAAGATTCTTGGCGATCGAAGAAGATACATGTGTTTGGGGTATCTCCAGCAAGTGCAATTTTCAAGTTTGGACAAATGCTACAAGCCGGAAATCACTCAATATACAGAACCTACGATAGACCTGATGGATCGAAGTCATTCGCACCCGCTCTCGATATAACTGGAAACGAAGTTTTGTCAGTTGGTTCCGAAAGCGGACAGCATCATCAAATCAGCCTCAGATAAAGGAAACTAACGTGGCAGAAACTCAATACTCATACCTCGTAAGTGAGGCCATCAATAGACGCGATGCGCAGATTAGCAAAACGTTGCGAAAGTCACTTTCCATAGAAAACTTTCACGATTCAAGTCATCAACTTGAAGCGTTGGCGCATGACATTCAGTTAGTTAACGACCACATAAAAGTTGATAGCAGAATCTTCGATGAGGCATCATCTGATTATGAAGGCATTGCTAGCAAACTAGTTGAAAAGCTACATTGGCCAAATGAGTCTATACGCATAATCCCACAGGGTTCTGCCACCACAAAAACGTTAATTAGATCACCAGACAACTCAAAGTTCGACATTGATGCGGTGTGCTCTGTCGATCTGACCATGGTAGAAGTTAGTGATCCTATGGATTTTTATGAGAAAGTCGGATCTGCTCTAGAAGAATGGGAACCAGAGCCAAAAAAGCGATGCTGGAAAATTGATTTTCAGGGACGCAGGTATTACATCGAATTTACGCCTTCGACGCCGCTAGATAAGATTCCACAATCAGCTACCGGCCAAATCACTTTTTCTCCAAGCAATCGTTATAGAGAAAAAGCTTTAGCAGTTGTCGACACTCCATCAAAACAATGGAAAACATCAAATCCAGAAGGATTCTCAAGTTGGGTATCAGATCAGTCATCTAGACCATTGCTACAATGGCTGCTAGAAAAGTCGATGCGAGATAGCTATAGCGCAGAGAGTGTCACTCCTGTTCCTGCGCAAGACGTTGAAATTTCAGACACCTTACGTGTAGCAATACGACTTCTGAAAAGGCATAGGGACATGGCCGTTAGGCGAAACTTCATAGAGCCTGATTTAAAACCTATTTCGATAATAATCGTGACTCTACTAACTCAATGTTATGAAGGCTTGGCTGATAAAGGTGCAGTTTATACGCACCCAATTGAGCTGCTCATCGATCTGGTTGAACTAATGCCATACATGGTCGAACGACGAGGGAATGAGTATTGGATTGCGAACCCAACAGTAGAAGGTGAGAATTTCGCAGAAGAGTGGAATGATAACATTAAATTAAAGCATTCTTTTGATACATGGACAAATCTACTGCTAGAAGATCTTACTGAAATCATGGCGACCACTGATAAAGATTCTAGAAGACAGACAATAAAGGAGGTCTTCGGCTGTACAGCTGCTCAGAGCCCAACTCCACCATATGGCAGTGGTTTAGCACCGAAAAAACCAAGTCAACATCACAAAGCGCCGCCGACAAAAGGGTTAGCTTAAGTTGCCAAATGAGTTTGATAAATTTCTTCGAGAACATGAGTGTCTATTAGATGAATTAATTTCATCTAATAGCACTCGGCGATTTCCCCTATACATTCCAAATTTGCCTGAAGGAAGAACCATTGACAAGGCATGGATAGAGATACCTCGCGATTTTGCTGACAGGGACTTAGCTAAAATTTTGCTTCCCAAAAAGTATATTCTTAAGATTCCTCATGTGGAGGCCGATGGCCACCTGTGTATAGACGGAGATCCAGGCCCATTGAGTGGAAGCTCTCCCAGAGCCAGAATTGATCAACTAATAGATCTATTTTATTCATCATTTATCGAACCATGGTCAAGAGGAGAATTGGACAGTCATTTTTCCAAAGAAGCAATGAATTACTGGACGATACACTGCTCAAGATGTATTACCAGAACCCAACCTATATTAAAAATATATACAACGAATCAGGAGACAGGTAAATCTAAGATATACAAATGCCCCTTTATAGAGAGTAAGCGAATCGTGATTGCTGGCGACGACTCATCAATACGAAATCGCTATGTCAATTCTATGAGCAACGGAAATACTATCTCAACCGTGATGGCAGCTGAAATACCCATTTCATTCCCGTTCATTCCAGACAATTGGCCAAAAAAAATAAAGGATATTCAAAGGCTAGTCACAGTTAAACTTGGACCTGACGATGCATGTAAATTCTTTGAATCTGTAGGGCGTAGAAACAGAAGTATTCACAGAATTATTGTTTTTAGAGCACCAGGCTGTGCATTTGGTTACCTTCTACCCGGCGGACCACCTTCGAAGACTAAAAAAGGAAATTCCCTCAAGTCTTTCCCAAGTAACAGCCTTATTCCCCTCAAAGTTGAGCGGCTAGATGTAAGCTGGACTACGGGAAGAGACCAACACCCGGAATATGTCGATAGACAGCTGAAGCACGTGTTAATTATCGGTGCAGGCGCTCTGGGCAGCCCAGTAGCGGAACAGTTAGCCAAGTCTGGAGTCGGCAAGTTGACGCTGGTTGATGACGATACTTTAAGTTCTGCTAACATAGGCCGTCACACACTGGGGGCAAATTCAATCGGTTCATCCAAGGTGGATCGATTAGCCAAAAGCATTTCAGTACGATGGGCAAGTTGCAATGCACTCGGCTTTTCCATGTCTATTCAAAAATGGTTAAAGAATAACACTCTGATAGATGTTGATATTGTCCTAGATCTCACGGGTGAGCCCGATGTTCGACTTCGTATCGACCAGGAACGAAAAAAGAATAATATAGATCTCGTCATTGCATGGATGGAACCCTATGTAGCTTCTGCTCACGCATGCCTGTTGCCGGCAGGTGATTTTTGGGTAACAAACGATGCCGACCGGCTAAAAAGCTTGAATGCTATTGACTGGCCTGACGAAGTAATACTGAATGAACCAGCATGTAGCAGTAGCTTTCAAAGTTATACATCAGCAGCCGCTACACATGCGGTTGCATTGACTACGGAAGCTACATTGGATCTTATAGATAAAAAGGTAGAGAGTCCAATCGTTAGGCACTGGATCAGAGGGCAAAAATATCTTGATAAATGCCATACAGGACTCCAGTTTAAAGAATGGGCGAAAAAAGCCTCTGATTTTGATGGCTTAATTATCGAGGATAACTTATGACTGCACGGAGCTTCAGTCTACCTGATAACAGAGGGGTTATACAGTTTAGCACTGAGGTTCTAACTCACATGTATAGCTATGCTCAGACCAAGTTTTGGAAAACAGAGGCGGGAGGCCAACTTTTCAGCGACGCACCAGAGAGCGACATGGTTCATATTGATATTGTAACAGGGCCTTACTCATCAGATAGACGAACGCGGTGCGGGTTTCATCCAGACCTAAATATTGCCAACAGAGACCGGAAAGAAAATTTTCTACGTGGCTTTCACGCTGTCGGACTATGGCATACTCATCCTGAGCATACACCATCACCCTCAGGTACAGACAGGCAAACAGCATGCGAATATCTTCACGCGTTTAATGGGGAGATGGATGGTTTCATACTGGTAATAATTGGAAATCGTGGAACGCCTTTGAATCTTTGCGTTTGGTTATCTTATACTGATCCAAGAAAGCCTTGGATTAAACTTGATGAAATTTAGAGGCGTGCCCGCCAACTTCCACGCCATGAAGAACCTATTTGAAAAGAATCTGGGGGTCAAAAGAATCCGGAGGTCAAATCTAGACATGGCAGTATTAACGCAATGAACTTCGACCCACTTATAAATCAAGTATTATCAGTTGTATACTGGCTACTACCAATTGCGCTGGCCGCCACCATTTTTAAATCCCCCTGGTTCAAGGGGATTTTGGGAGAAGCATTAGTCAAATTCTTTGGCAGACTGCGTCTTCCCATCGATGTGTATCACCGCATTCACAACGTTACCCTCCAGACTCCAGATGGCACTACGCAGATAGACCATATCTTCGTATCCCGTTTCGGTATCTTCGTAGTGGAAACTAAGAATATGCAGGGCTGGATATTTGGCGGGGAGCACCAGGCTCAGTGGACGCAGCGAATCCACAGAGAATCTTTCAAGTTCCAGAATCCGCTCAGGCAGAATTACAAGCATGTAAAAGCACTTGAAGCGCTTTTGGATGTGCCGGAAGACGCCATTCACTCCGTAGTAGTCTTTGCAGGCAACAGCACCTTTAAGACGCCGATGCCCACCAACGTCACTAAGCAAGACGGCTACATCCGCTATATCAAATCCTTCCAGACGCCAGTTCTGAGTGAAAGCGAAGTTCAAGATATAGCAAGCCGGATACAATCTAGCCGCCTAGCACCAACGCGTGAAACACACAGACTGCACGTACAGCAGCTGAAAGCTCGCAATAACCCCAATGCAGAAAGAGTATGCCCAAAATGTGGCATCCAAATGGTCAAGCGAACCAGCAAACGTGGCACGAATGCAGGCAGACAATTCTGGGGCTGCTCTGCATTCCCAGAATGCAAGACAATACAGAACATTAGCTAGCAGTTATTAGTTCGAATAAAGACAGGAACGTAATCCGGTGATCGACTTCGAAAACAAAAGCCTCTTCAAACTCAAACAGAACCCTGACTACGCCGAAAAGGTAGCCCCACTACTACTCGACGGCGAGGAAGTGCTGGACTCCTTCAAGTCCATGCGCGACGGCGTGGTGTTTACCAGCAAGCGCATTATCGCGGTCAATGTGCAGGGCATCACCGGCAGCAAGAAGGATTTCACCTCCCTACCCTACAAGAATATCGTCGCCTACTCGGTGGAGACCTCCGGCACCTTCGATATCGACAGCGAGCTGGAACTCTACTTCTCCTCGCTGGGCCGGGTGCGCTTCGAGTTCAGCGGCAGGGCGCGGATTATGGATATCGCGCACTATATCGGCCGCTATGCGCTGTAGATCAGCGCCTTCCGCGCGCCTTACCTTTGAAGTCCCACCATAAAGAGAGAGAACATGAAATCAATAATAATGCTCTGCACGCTGTTTTTCTCGCTTTCGTTCACCGCTTTCGCCGCTTCTGAGCCGCTGTCATACGGCGAGTCGCGCACCGTAAAATCGAAGCTGCTGGGTCAGGAAAAAGCCATCCAGATCCATATTCCCGCCGACACCGGCCATCCCAAGCAGAAATTCCCGGTGCTCTACCTGCTGCACGGTCAGTGGGATATGTTGCCTGCGGTGGCGACACTGGACCTGATTGCCACTAGGGTTCCGGATTTCATGGTAGTCGGTATCGACAGTCGCGGCGTTGAGCTGAATGTTGGCGAGGGCGAGGACAGGTTCGCGGCCTTTCTGGAAAAGGAGCTCTTTCCGCTGATTGAGCGCGAATACCCCGCGGCCGACTTCCGCATCCTGTCCGGGCACTCTCACGCGGGAAAATACGTGATGCAGCAGTGGCTGAGCGACGCATTGCCGGTATCCCGCTATTTCGCATTCAGTCCATCGCTGGATGATGGGGTTATCCTCGACAGGGTCCGGGCCCTACCCAAGGCCACCTTAGCCAAAAGAAAGCCCCTGGCGCTGACCATGGCCAGTGAGGGCGACCATATGTACACGCCGTACAGCAAACTCGACACTATTCTGGACGCCAGCGAGCCGCTTCAATACGTTTCCCGCCACTTTCCTGAAGAGACACACCGCAGCACCAAACACCCGTCGATGAAGTTTGCCCTGCAGGCAAGCTTCCCCGAGTGGGCGCCGTCAGGTGATGTAAAGATGTCTGGAGCTGCCGGGCTCAAACAGCACTACACCATGCTGTCCGCCCGTTACGGACTAGACGCGCTTCCCTCGGTAGAAATGCTGCAACAGATTACGGCGCGCTATTCGGTGGGCGGTTCGCCGGCGTGGCACGCGAAGCTGGAACCCATGTTCGACTATGCACTGCACGATCTCCGCGTACCGCCCGCGCCTTTTGTCGAGATTGTGGATTACCTGACGGATAACGGCTATGCAGATGCAAGTGCGCTTTACCTGAATGCCTTGTGCCGCACCGAGAAAAGTATCGAACGCTGCGAATCTGTTTCCGAGGATTAGCAGACTGAAGCAAGGATGAGATCTATTACGTGATCAGCGGCACCGGCGATCTGACGATGAACGGAGTGAAATCCGAGGTGGGACCCGGTACCGCGATTCTGACACGCCTGGGCAGTTCCCACGGTCTGCGGCAGACCGGCAGCGAGGGTCTGGTGACCTCTATTGTCACAGGAAAGAGGCACAACCCTAGGCGACAGACAGAGTTCGCCCGCCGATTCACGGGTGCTGTACACTGCCCCCGACACGCCGCCCCATTATTCCACCACGCCGGGATCGACCAGCCATGTCCGCAATGTTTGAAGAAATCGACAGCCAATCCTCGCCTCTGGGGGAGATATCCCTGCGCCGGCGGCGCATCCCCGCACTCGGCGACAGGGATATCTACGAGGTAAAACTGGGCGAAGAGTTCCTGATGTCGAGTATGTTTGTGGAGGCGGAAGAGGCGCTGTCCAGGCTCGGCCTGGCGGCAGTGCAGGGTGAGGGGCTCGATGTGGTCGTCGGCGGCTTGGGGCTGGGTTATACCGCCGTGGCAGCGCTGCAGGACGCGCGGATTGCCGAGCTGCTGGTGGTCGAGGCCCTGGACACGGTGATCGGCTGGCACAGGGATGAGCTGGTGCCGCTGGGGAAAACCCTCAACGCCGACGGGCGCAACCGCTATGTGCACGGCAGCTTCTTCGATCTGGCCACGGCCCCCGAGTCGGGCTTTGACCCGCAAAACCCGGGCAAGAAGTTCGATGCCATTCTGCTGGATATCGATCACTCTCCGAGCGAATACCTGAATGCCGCCAACGCGGGCTTTTATACCAGCGAAAACCTGGCGCTGATGGCAGAGCAGCTGAAACCCGGGGGCGTCTTTGCCATGTGGTCGCAGAACTTGCCGGAGGCACATTTCGAGACGCTGCTGAAAACGGTTTTTGCAACGGTCGAGTCCCACGTGATCTCTTTCTACAATCCGTTTCTCAGTGGCGAATCCACCAACTCTGTTTATGTGTGCGTTAAGGCCGCCGGGGAATAACGCTGCCTCACATCGACAAATAGGCCGCGACATGGTCGCAGCCTATTGCCTTCATCTACCCTGCCCGAACGAGCACATACCCAAGTGGCAGCTGCCGGGGCAGGCATTTTGTATCAGGCCGTGACCTCAAGCGCGTCATCTTTCTCCATGGCGCGGCGATAGGCGTCGCGCGCTGTGACCCGCTGCGCGTAGTCGATGAATTCAGCCCGCTTTTCGATGGTGCCGAATTCCAGCCCCCAGGCGATCTGTGATCCCACATAGACATCGGCGGCGGTAAAGCGCTCGCCGGTTACATAGGCGTGGTCCACAAGCCAGCTGGAAAGGCTGTCGAGTGCGGTCGCGTAGCTGCCGTAGCCCAGCGATCTCTGCTTCTGCGCATCCGCTTCCACACCGAGTATCTTGACGTCGCTAATCGCCGCCTCCAGTGGTCCGGCGGTGAAGAACAGCCAGCGGTAGTAACTGGCGCGTTCGTCGGGCAGCGGCGCCAGCCCCGCTTGCGGAAAGGCTTCCGCCAGATAGGCACAGATGGCGGCACCCTCGGTCACCACCTGGTCGCGGTGCACTATGGCCGGCACCTTGCCCATCGGGTTGATCTTCAGGTAGGCGGGCGCTTTCATGCTGCCGCCAAATTCGAGAATCTCCGCGCGATAGGACGCATTCACCTCTTCCAGTATCCAACGCGCAATACGACCGCGGGATTGCGGGTTGGTATAGAGAATGACTTCATCTTGCATAGCAGCTCTCCGTTGCTCTTCATTGCTCTTCGGTTGTTTGTGCCTGTGAAAGGAACGGGAGCACTGTAGCGGTTAAATAGGCTATATTCCGCCCTAATAAATTTTGCGGGATGCAAGACATGTCGAATCCGACGACACGGGTGCTGGCACTGCTGGAGTTATTGCAGATCCACGGCAATGCCAGCGGTAGCGAACTGGCGCAGATGCTCGGCGTGGACGGCCGCACGCTGCGTCGCTACATCGCGACCCTTGAGGAGATTGGCATTCCATTGACGGCCGAGCGCGGGCGCTACGGCGGTTACCGGCTGGTGTCCGGTTACAAGCTGCCGCCGATGATGTTCACCAACGAAGAGACGCTGGCCATCTCCCTCGGCCTGCTGGCGGCACGCAGCCTCAGTGTGGGCGAGGTCTCCACCGCCGTCGCCAGTGCCCAGGCCAAGCTGGAACGGGTCATGCCGCAGAAACTGAAACAGCAACTGCGCGCGCTCGGTGATAGTGTCACCCTGGACCTGGTGCCGACGGCGGCGCCGGACAGTGTCACGCTGGCAACCCTGGCTGCCGCCACCCAGAACCGATGCCGCACGGTGTTCGACTACGCCGGAGGCAGCAATAATGATAATGGGAGTGCGACGCGGCGCGAGTTCGACCCCTATGGCCTGGTGTTCCGCCACGGTCGCTGGTACGCGGTGGGTCACTGCCACCTGCGCGCAGATCTGCGCACCTTTCGCCTCGACCGTATGCAGCAGTTGCACCGGCTGGACATTCCTTTCCAGCGGCCACAGGATTTTGATGCCGCCGCCTATCTCACCAGCAGTTTTGCCAGCATGGATTCAGGCATTGAGGTGGAGCTGTTGCTGCACACGGACCTGGCAAAAGCCAGCGCCCTGCTCGGCGACGAGCTGGGCCTGCTGACCCCCAAAGGCGACGCGGTGTTATGGCGCGCACACACCGGCTGCCTGAACTGGTTTGCGGCGCAGCTGGTACGACTGCCGTTTACCTTCGAGATTCTCACGCCGTCAGACTTGCGGGCCGAGTTGCGCCGCCAGGCCGAGAAACTCCTGGCCATCGCGACGGCTTAGTCCCAGGCAAAATCGCATACGCGGCTGAAATCACCCTCTAAAAACAATGAGCGAAGATCTGTTCGGCAGAAACTGCGACAGGGAAAGCTGCAAACATTGAAGTTGGTATTGCATACCGCTTCCTGAGTAAGCCATATCACCCCTACAGAGTGCTGTCGTCATTCCGGCGAAGGCCGGACTGCGAAGGCATGGATGCCGTAGCGAGCATTCGCGAAGCGAATGGCCCGAAGGGCGTGGCGCAGGAGCGCTACCTAATCCAGGTGCCACCGAACTGGATACCGGCCTTCGCCGGTATGACGTGTCAATGAAAGCTTGTTTTGCAACAGAGTATCTACTGGTTCCGTTATATGAGCACAGGGTGCTGCATTCGGCGCACTGATTACCAACAATACTCATGCCTCTTAACTACTCGATATAATTTATCGAAAATCCAAATCAAGCGGCATGAGTAAAACCAAGGTTGCCTCCGGCAAACTCCGGGGTGATTCACGATAGGCTTTTTATTTGGCGGGCGTCCAGATCTTGTGCTACTGCAATAGCAGGTCATCAATGCCGGTGTATCCCTACCGGCATTGATTTCACTTGGACGGGGTAGGCTTACCCTGCGGTCTCCGGGAGGGATGAGATATCCACATGGTATTTCTTGGGATTCTCTTTCTCAATCAATACGGTCACTTCTTCATCGACAATGCGATCCGTCGGGTCAAACCAGATATTGTCACTGTTGAAGACATGTATCTCTGCGCTCTGAGGGCATTGCCACTCCGCGCTGATCTTGTAGGGGTTTCTGCCATTGACGGTAAACGCCCTGTCGATATAGACACTCTTGATTTTGGCCTTAACCGGCATGCCATATTTCCTCAAGGACTCGGCTTTCCTGTTTTTGAGTCTTCCGAAGACGATGATTGAAAAGCCCACGAGGAAAAACAAAATGCCCAATCCACCGAGAATGGTGGGAAGGCCCCACAGCGAAAAGAAGCCATTGATTCTGGCACTCTCGGGTGCGGACGCTTGATAGAAGACCTCAACTTTTTCGCCTTCATCATAGCTTGGTGGATTACTGCTGGACGAAGACATGAATTCAACCAGCCTACCCGTTTTGTCCTGAAACTGGATGACGGGCGCATAGGTGACCGAATTGCTTGAGCGTGATGGAACCAGGGCAACGACCGTTCCATCTGTGGTGATGGCCGTCTTCAGAAAGTCCCGGGTATTGGAATAGAGGAGGAATGTCCCGATCAGCATGGCGAGGCCGATTGCCGTGAAAGTGTATTTTAAGACCGAAACTGTTTTCATCATTTCCCCTTTTAACGCTAAATCCACCCGCAAGGGTGCCCACACCGAACACCAGGCCGATAAAAGTAGCGGCTCTTGCGGTCTTCCAATTCCTGGAAGCGGCGCAGTCTAGCAGATACCCGGCACTGGTGAGTCAGAGGCGTTGTCCCATCACGGCCTTTCCGCAAGCTCTTCGGGGGTGTCAATTCAACAGGTCCAGGCTTTCAGCTGTGCAATTTTTATACATTTCTCTCGACACACCGCCCCCGGGCTTTTATAGTGCGCGGCCCGCCGTGCGCCTGCGCGCTGGCGGACCGCTTTAATACCGCCCACCTGCAAGCCCCGGGAATAGACTCTTGATCACCACCGCCAATATCACCATGCAGTTCGGTGCCCAGCCGCTGTTTGAGAACATCTCCGCCAAGTTCGGCAACGGCAACCGCTACGGCCTGATCGGGGCCAATGGCTGCGGCAAGTCCACCTTTATGAAGATCCTCAGCGGCGCGCTGGCGCCGAGCGCGGGCAATGTGTCCATGGAGCCGGGCTGCACCCTGGGTATCCTGAGCCAGGACCAGTTCGCGTTCGAGGAGTACAGTGTCGTGGACGCGGTGATCATGGGCGATACGCGCCTGTGGGCGATCAAGCAGGAGCGCGACCGCATCTACGCGCAGGCGGAGATGAGCGAGGAGGATGGCATGCGCGTGGCGGAGCTGGAGGTGCAGTTCGCGGAGCTGGACGGCTACAGCGCCGAGAGCCGCGCCGGCGAGATTCTGCTGGAGGCGGGGATCGAGGAATCCCTGCACTTCGGCCTGATGAAACAGGTGGCGCCGGGCTGGAAGCTGCGGGTGCTGCTGGCGCAGGCGCTGTTTGCGGACCCGGACATACTGCTGCTGGACGAGCCCACCAACAACCTGGATATCCACACCATCCACTGGCTGGCGGAGGTGCTGAACCAGCGCCGCAGCACCATGATCATCATTTCCCACGACCGCCACTTCCTCAACCAGGTGTGCACCCATATGGCGGATATCGATTACGGCGAGCTGCGCATCTTCCCCGGCAACTACGACGATTTCGTCGCCGCCTCGACGCTGATCCAGGATCAGCTGCACGCGGAGAACGCCAAGAAGACGGCGGAGCTGGAAGAGCTGCAGTCGTTCGTCAACCGCTTCTCCGCCAACGCCTCCAAGGCCAAGCAGGCCAGTTCGCGGGCCAAGAAGATGGAGAAGATCAAGCTGGCGGAGATCAAGCCGTCCAGCCGGGTGCGGCCCTATATCACCTTCCAGCAGTGCAAGAAGCTGCACCGGCAGGCGCTCACACTGGAGGACCTGGCCCACGGCTTCGACGGCGAGCCGCTGTTTGCCGGCGGCGAGATGATTCTGGAAGCCGGCGCGCGCCTGGCGGTGATCGGCGAGAACGGCGTGGGCAAGACCACCCTGCTGCGCTGCCTGGTGGATCAGCTGCAGGCCGACAGCGGTGTGGTGAAATGGTCGGAGAATGCCGCCATCGGCTACTGCCCCCAGGACGCCAGTGCGGATTTCGACAACGACCTCACCATCTTCGAGTGGATGTCCCAGTGGCGCCAGCCCAAGCACGACGACCTGGCCGTGCGCGGCATGCTCGGCCGCCTGCTGTTTACCGCCGACGACGCCAACAAGAAGGCGCGGGTGTGTTCCGGTGGCGAGAAGAACCGCCTGCTGTTCGGCAAGCTGATGATGATGGACACCAATGTGCTGATCATGGACGAGCCCACCAACCACCTGGATATGGAATCCATCGAGGCGCTGAACAAGGCCCTGGCCCAGTACGAAGGCACCCTGATCTTCGTCAGCCACGACCGCCAGTTTGTGTCCTCACTGGCCACCCGGGTACTGGAGATCAAGGACCGCCAGCTGATCGATTTCCAGGGTACTTACGACGAATACCTGGCAGACAAGGCCAGGGCGGAAGCCCGCGCGGCCTGATCCGAGTGGACTAAGTTAAGGATTTCTGCAGCCAGTTTGTAGGTACTTGTGCTGTGGGAGCCTGCCCTGCAGGCGATTGGGATGGTGCTATCGGCAGTGTCGGTTTCGCCTGCAGGGCAGGCTCCCACAGGGGCTTTTCCCTTAACTTAGTGCCATTGCGGCCTGATCCGCGCACAGGCTGGGGGCAAGGGTGCGATTTGCCGCTATTGTTGCTGGCAGTAGAGACTCAGGTTGTCGCAGTAGCGACCGCTGCAACTGATACCGGCCACATAGCTGCCCCTGCTGCACTGGCCCAGCCCCTGCTCCTCGGAGAAGGAAGCGCTCCAACTGCCGGGGGCGGCGCTGTGATTGCGCAGCAGTAGCTTCAGGTTGTCGCAGTAGCGGCCGCTGCATTGGGCCCCCACCACCACGGCAGCGTCGCTGGCCCAGCTGTTGGGCGACTCCTCCGAGATCCAGTGCCCGGCCTCCCAGCGCTGGCCCTGCGGCATTGCGCCGGGCAGGTTGCAGCATTTCAGGCGCTTGTTGTCGCAGTAGCTGCCGGAACACTGAATACCCACCACCACGCGATCGTTCGCGCAGTAGGCGCCGGCACTGCCCTCCTCGGAAAACCAGCTGGAATACTCACAGTCTTCGCCGTCAAAAAACTCCGGATAGCTGGCGGGCTTGAAGCGGTTCAGGTTGCCGATAAAGTTGCTGTCTTTCAGCGGAATGGTCCCGGAGCCATAGTCAAAGGCGTTCAGCAGCGCGCGCATCTCGGCATTGGTCTTGCTGTCGCCGTAAATCCGGTACCAGCTGGTGATCGGCGGCGTGACGAAATCGGCATAGGGGTTTTCCGCGGCCTCCGTCGAGCTGGCAAAGCGCATGGCGTGGGTCGAGGCGCCGTCCTTGTGATAGACCACGCGGATATGGGTACCTGTGTGGGGAATGTCGGCCAGTGCACGGGTTTCCATATCCCCGTGGGCGCTGACGCTGCCGTGGGTGATGGCGCCGTCTTTCGTCCACACCGCCGCCTGTTCCCAGTCGTGCCGGTGGCCGAACGGGTCCCAGCCGGCGATCACCTGGTCCTTCTCGAAGTAGAGCGCGTAAAAGTGGCCGCAGTATTCCGAGCCGTCCTTGTTGGTGCACTGCGAGCGGTGCAATGTGTTGGAGTAATTCAGGAAGTCCGCCGTGCGGCAGTCTCCGCCCAGGCTGCCGGTGGTATCCAGGCCCGCGTTCTGTTCGCCGTCGCGACTGATACCGGCGGCGGGGAAGCAGCCGTCGCCGTCGAAGTCGAAAATGGGCGCTATCTCGAGCACCCGATTGTTATCCACCGCCTGGTCGAGATGGTAGAAATCGCTCGCCTGTGCCTGGCAGGTGAAAAGCGTCGCGGCCGCGAGGATTGCCGTCAGCCGGCCCGCCAGCTGGATGAGGGGTTTTAGCAGCATGATTGTTCCCGTGATTTATCGTTATTACTGTTTTCTGAAAAACCAGCGCGGAAGAAAATCCGACGCGATGCTTTTCGGAGCCACGCAGATCGTCGAATCCGCTTTTACCACAGGGCCACATTAAACGATGTTTGTGACGGTCACGCTCGCTGTTTAATTATTTTTTCGGCTTAATCAAACAGCTTTGTTTAAGCGGCTATTGCGGAAATTGATCAATCGAGAGTGATTGTTGCGCCACGCTTTTACCGCCGAGCTTTAAACCTGAGCGAGTGGCAACCGGGGCTAGTGGCAGCCGCGACGAACTCTGCGGTGCGAACTGCGGTGACAGATTTGACCTAGAGTTATCATAGAAAGCCGCGACAGAGCGTCGGGATAGAAAGCGACTATAGATCCACGGACGGGTGTGCCCGTACAATCCCGCCACACCAATGATCATGTCGGCCAGGCGCCGACCAGCCAGGCAGACCAGATGTCCGATTCCCAACCCAACAACCCACTCCACGGTATTACCCTGGCCACCATTGTCGAAGAGCTGGAGGCCCACTACGGCTGGGACGGGCTGGCGGAACGCATCGATATCAACTGCTTCAAGAGCAATCCGTCCGTGAAGTCCAGCCTCAAGTTTCTGCGCAAGACGCCCTGGGCGCGCAGCAAGGTGGAGGCGCTGTATATAGCGACTTTTAAACAGCAAAATCCCTGGGGCCAACGCTGATCCGATTTGATGGGCCGGGTGAACGCCGATGAAAGATGATGTGAAAGTCAGGATAGAGTCGCTCTGCCGGCGCTATCTGCAGGCGATGGAAAGCGGTGATCTCGCGGCACTGCTGGCGCTCTTTACCGAAGACGCCAGCGCCACATCACCGATTTCCGGTGCACAGCCGGCGCGGGATTTCTATCGCCATGTTATGGATATCACCAGCGACAGGTCCATGGCGCTGAAGACCATTTTTATCGGCGCATCCGATCCCCGTCACGCGGCTATCCATATGAGTTACACCCGTAGCGTACTGGGCAAGCCGCCCTCCACCATCGAAGGCGTGGATGTATTTTCCCTCAACGGGGACTGCAGCCGATTCACGAGCGTCACCATCATTTACGATACGGCGCCGGTGCGCTCTGAGTTTGATAGCGGGTGCTAAGCACCGGCCTCCTGGAATTGCAGCTCCGCCAGCCGCTTGTACAGCGGTGAGATTTCAACAAGTTCCGCGTGCCTGCCTTGCGCCACCAGCCGCCCCTGGTCCAGTACTGCAATGCTGTCCGCATGCAGAATCGTCGCCAGCCGGTGGGCGATGATGATGGTGGTGCGACCTTTCATCAGTGTCTGCAGCGCCTGCTGCACGTGGTATTCGCTCTCCGCATCCAGGGCACTGGTGGCCTCGTCCAGCAGCAGTATTTTCGGATCCTTGAGAATGGCGCGGGCGATGGCGAGGCGCTGTTTCTGCCCGCCGGAGAGGCGCGTGCCCTGTTCGCCCAGGTGGCTGTCGTAACCGTCCGGCAGCTGCTGGATAAAGTCGTGGGCGTGGGCGGCCCTGGCCGCGGCGATGACTTCCTCGTCGCTCGCATCGGGCTTGCCGTAGCGGATGTTGTACCAGACATCGGCGGTAAACAGCGCCGGTTGCTGCGGCACCACGGCCATCTGCCGGCGCAGGGTTCCGGTATCCATCGTGCGGATATCGACACCGTCGAGGGTGATACGCCCGCGCAGGGGGTCGTAAAACCGCTGCAGCAGTTCCAGCAGTGTGGATTTGCCTGCGCCCGAGGGGCCGACCAGGGCCAGGCTCCTGCCGGCTTCTACGATCAGGTCCAGGTCGCGTATTGCGGGGTGATCGGGCCGCGACGGGTAGCTGAATGCCACCACCTCGAAGGCGACCTGGCCCGCCGCTGCGCTTGCGGGCACGGCCGATCCGGTGGCGCCGCTGCCGACCGGAATCTCCGACTCAACCCGCAACAGGTCCATCAGCCGCTCGGTGGCACCGGTGGCGCGCTGCAGCTCACCGTAGACTTCGGAAATGGTCGCCACGGCGGAGCCCATCATGATGGCGTAGAACACGAAGGCGGCCAGGTCGCCGCTGCTCATGCGCCCGGCGATCATGTCGTTGCCGCCCACCCACAGCAGGGCGCCCACGGCCGCAAACATCAGCAGTATCACCACCGCGATCAGCAGCGCACGCTGGCGCACGCGGCGCCTGGCTACGTTAAACGCGATTTCCACCTCGCGGGCGAAGGCCCGCTTCTCGTCGCTCTCGCGGGTATAGCTCTGTACGGTCTTGATATGCTGGATAATCTCACCGGCATAGCTGCCCACATCGGCAATCGAATCCTGGCTGGCCTTGGACAGTTTCCTGACCCGGCGGCCGTAGAGCAGGATCGGCAGCAGCACCAGCGGCACACCCACCAGTACTATCAGGCTCAGTTTGAGATTGGTGAACAGCAGCAGTATCAGCGCGCCAACAAACATCAGCGCACTGCGCAGCGCCATGGAGAAAGAAGAGCCGATAATATTCTGCAGCAGGGTGGTATCGGTGGTGAGGCGGGACATGATCTCGCCGCTGCGATTGGTCTCGAAATAACTCGGGTGCAGGGTCACGATATGATCGAACACCGCCTTGCGCAGATCCGCCACCACGCGCTCCCCGAGCCAGGACACCAGATAGAAGCGCACATAGGTACCCAGCGCCATCAATCCCGCCAGTGCCAGCAGCACCAGCACAGCCTGGGCCAGGGCTCGGCTGGAGTCACCGGTCAGGCCCTCGTCTACCAGCAGCCGCACACCCTGGCCGATGGAGAGGGTGATGGCGGCGGTAAACACCAGGGCCACGGCAGCGCCGACCAGTACTGTGCGGTAGGGGCGCACAAACTGCCACAGCGCCGCCATCATTTCGCGCGCACTCAAACCGGGGGCATTACTGGCTGGGCGATCCGCCACTGGTGCACTGGCGCTGGCCTGGGTGGTTTCTGGCATGAATTTCTACTGACAGTGAGAGAGGGTCAGTCAGTATATGGGCTAGAGATGCGGATTTCGCGCTCACCTACTGCACTAGGCCGAATTCGTGGCAGTCGCCCCTGTTAAAGAAACGTGGGGAAATCTCCGTATTTTTTCTGCCACGATCGCTCGATCGGGGACTGCACCAGAAAAACCTGATACAAAAACCACCCAAAATATCGTTCTCAGAAAACAATAGCCTCCACCTATCATCATTATTTTATTTTCCAATCGCGCAGTATTGCCCCCCGCTATTAAATCGATAATCACACCTTATTTCCTTCAGATTGCGCAGCTTTATAGGATCTCCAAACCTGATCGACGAAAGCAATCAATAAGGAAAAACCATGCTCAAGAAAAGCCTGCCCCTGGCAGCGGCACTCGCCGTTGCCATCGCCGGCCACGCCAGTGCCGGCGATGTGCCCATGTCCAACCAGGACTGGTGGCCCAATAAACTCGACCTGCAGCCCCTGCGCCTGCACGCGGAAAAATCCAACCCGATGGGCGAGGATTTTGACTACGCGGAAGCCTTCCAGAGTCTCAGCCTGGATGCGGTAAAGAAAGACATAGAGCAGGTCCTGACCACCTCCCAGGACTGGTGGCCGGCGGACTACGGTCACTACGGTCCCTTCTTTATCCGCATGGCCTGGCACAGCGCCGGCACCTACCGCGTGTATGACGGTCGCGGCGGCGCCGGTGGCGGTCAGCAGCGTTTTGAACCGCTCAACAGCTGGCCCGACAACGTCAACCTGGACAAGGCGCGCCGCCTGCTGTGGCCGGTAAAACAGAAGTACGGCAACCGGATTTCCTGGGCCGACCTGATGGTACTGGCCGGCAATGTATCGCTGGAATCCATGGGCTTCGAGACCTTCGGTTTCGCCGGCGGCCGCGAAGACGAGTGGGAAGCGGACGTGGTTTACTGGGGCTCGGAGCGCGAGTGGCTGGGCAACGACAAGCGCTTCAAGGGCGACAAGCTGGAGAAACCGCTGGCCGCCGACCACATGGGCCTGATCTATGTGAACCCGGAGGGCCCCAACGGCAATCCGGATCCGAAACTGGCCGCCGAGCGTATTCGCGATACTTTCGGTCGCATGGCCATGAACGATGAAGAGACGGTGGCGCTGATCGCTGGCGGCCACACCTTCGGCAAGGCCCACGGTGCCCACAAGGGCGACTGCGTGGCAGCGGACCCCAGCGGTGCGCCAGTGGAACAGCAGGGTCTCGGCTGGAAGAACAAATGCGGCAAGGGCAATGCGGAAGACACGGTGACCAGCGGTTTGGAAGGCGCCTGGTCGGTCAACCCCATCGCCTGGAGTTCACAGTTCCTGGATAACCTGTTCGGCTTCGAGTGGAAGAAAACCAAGAGCCCGGCGGGCCACACCCAGTGGGAGCCGGAGAACGCCGAGCAGGCGAAGTTTGTGCCGGATGCCCATATCCCCAACAAGCGCCACGCGCCGATGATGTTCACCACCGACCTGTCCCTGCGCTTCGACCCGGAGTACCGCAGAATCTCCGAGCGCTTCCAGAAGAATCCGGCGGAGTTCCAGCGCGCCTTTGCCAAGGCTTGGTTCAAACTCACCCACCGCGACCTGGGCCCGCGCGCGCGCTACCTGGGCAGCGAGGTGCCGGAGGAAGTGCTGATCTGGCAGGATCCGATCCCCGCGGTGAATTACACCCTGATCGATGCGCGCGATATCGAGGCACTGAAAGCGAAGCTGCTCGACAGCGGCCTGACGGTGCCGGAACTGATCCGCACCGCCTGGGCTTCCGCCTCCAGCTTCCGCGGCACCGATATGCGCGGCGGCGCCAACGGCGCGCGCCTGCGCCTGGCACCACAGAACCAGTGGGCCGTGAACGACCCGACGGAGCTGAACAAGGTACTCAATCGCCTGGAGCGCATTCAGAAGGACTTCAACCGCAAGGCCTCCGGCAACAAGCAGGTTTCCCTGGCTGACCTGATCGTGCTCGGCGGCGCCGCGGCAATCGAACATGCGGCCAAACAGGCCGGCCACGATATCCGGGTACCTTTCAAACCGGGCCGCAACGACGCCACCCAGGCGCAGACGGATACCCAATCCTTCGCATTCCTGGAGCGCAAGGCGGATGGCTTCCGCAACTACTACAGCAGCGAGGCACACTATACGCCGGTGGATATGCTGATCGACCGCGCCAACCTGCTGACGCTGAGTGTTCCGGAAATGACCGTTCTGGTCGGCGGCATGCGCGCCCTGGGCGCCAACCACGACGATGTCAAACACGGCGTATTCACCGATCGCCCGGGCACACTGAGCAACGATTTCTTCGTGAACCTGCTCGACATGTCCACGCGCTGGTCGAAGTCGGCGAAGGAAAGCGGCCTCTACAGCGGCTACGACCGCGAGACCGGTAAGCAGAAATGGACCGCCACCCCGGTGGACCTGATCTTCGGTTCCAACTCCGAACTGCGCGCGGTGGCGGAAGTCTATGCCAGCGAAGGCAACGAGAAGAAGTTTGTGCAGGACTTTGTCGATGCCTGGACCAAGGTGATGACCCTGGATCGCTTCGATCTGGAAAAATCCTGATACAGGAAAAACCTGCAACAGGTTTTACTACGCGGTAAAAAGAGGGGGTGGCCAAGGGCCACCCCCTCTTTTTCCAACTAAGTTATGCAGCGGAATTGAAGGCAGGATGCAACCGGATTCGGCGAATGCGGAGCACGGCTATTAAAAGCGCTTAGCGAAACATCAGCTCCGGATTCACCATCGACTTCATCTCCAGCACATTGCCGTTGGGATCCTTGATAAAGAAGGTTTCCTGCTCATACTCGTCGCCGACAAAGCGGCGGTAGGGCTTGTCCAGATACTCCAGGCCAGCGGCTTCGATGCGCCCCTTCAATGCCTGGAATTCGTCGTCGGGCAGGTGAATTCCGAAGTGCGGCACAGCCACCGCGCCCATATCGACTTCGTGACGTACATTGGGCAGCTGCTCCTCGCTCTGGTGCAGGGTCAGTTCATTGCCCCAGAAGTCGATATCGACCCAGCGCCCCTCCTCACTGTTACCCGTCCTACAGCCCAGCACTTCGCAGTAAAAGATTTTGGCCTTTTCCAGATCCCCGGCGGGGATCGCAAGATGTAGACAATTAGACTTCATGCCGCCTCCAGCAATTCTTAATTCTTGAAATAATCAAGGGCATATTGAGCGCTTGACGCAATACTCATCCTCAATGATGGTGCAGTAACAATAAGAATTTACCAAAGCCCGACCATTACCCCAACTGTTCTTTCACGCGGGAAGTTCGTAGCAAAGGAGCACAGCCAAAGTGCTCAGATCAGGCTTTCTCAACGCAGAGCTGGGCGCTTTGGCGACGCGAACTGTCACTCAACTTTCCGCATGGCCCGCTAGGGGTGCCAGTCCCGCAATTGCTGTGTCCGGCGCGCCGTCGCCTCGGCGAGACACAGGGAGTAGAGCATCGGCAGGATGGATCCCCCCGCCGCCTCGGCCTCGACCTGCGCGCGGCAATCGGGGTCGCGGGATTTCAGCCAGGCCCGCTGCTGTTCGCGCAGGCGCTTCTGCTGCTCCGCCGGCAGTGACTGCATGGTGGTTTTGTACACCTTGTTCAGTTCCGCGTCGCGGCTCTGGTAGTAACGCTGCGCACACTGATTGAGTTCCAGCTGCGTTTGCTCGTCCGGTCGGCAACCCTCCTGCCAACTACTTCCCCGGTCATCCGCCAGGGCGGAAGCTGACACAGCCAGCGCTATCAACAGCAGTCGCTTCATAAGTTTCCCCTGCCGCCCAACGGGCGGTATCCGGTGTTGCCATCGCCAGGCGAATCGCGGGAGTACCCCATATCGCTGGCGCACATGGCGGATTTTAGGGTAGCGGCCTGCCGCCCGGCAGCGCTGGAACAGCCTTTCTATCCGAGCATCTTTCGCAGCGACGCCTCGATCTGGCCGCCGCAATAGCCATTGCCGAGCGCCGCCCTCTGCTCCGCGAGAAAGCGCTGGATGGCCGGTCGCGCCTCGACTCGCCGGCAGAGACTGGCGATGCAGGGCGCATTTTCCTGAAGATCGCTCTCCAGTGCCGGGAATGCATGGATCATTGTGCCGAAGAGTGCGGCCGTGGCGATATCGGCCACGGAGATGGTAGAGCCGAGCAGGAAGCCCCTGTCGCCGTTGAGGCCGTGCTCCAGCCCGGTTTTCTCAAAGATCGCCATCCAGTCCGGCAGCCGGGAATAGCGGAACTCTTCCCAGTTGCTTTTCTCCCACATCACCATGCCGTTGTAGTTGGTGATTTCCATCAACACATCGTTGCAATCCAGAATCACCTTCAGGGCCAGCGTATGGGGTTCGGCTCTTTTGGGCAGGTAATCGTACTCCCTGCCCAGGTGCATCAGGATGGCCGGCATCTGCGCGAAATAGGTCTTGCTCTTGCACTCATAGAGATAGGGCGGCGCCATGCCGGGGTTCCTGATACTCAGGCTGCGTCCCGGGTAGATATCGGTGGCATCGCACCGCTTGTAGCCGGCCCCGACCTCTTCCAGGAATAGCTGGATGAAGTTACCCCGGAAAGGCAGGTCCCAGTAATAGAGTTTGTACTCCAACATAGGCTCCCTCGGGAAATAGGGCAGTGATTCGGCGCTAAGCGCTCGCGGAATTGACTATCTAGCAGGTTAGCAGAAGACCGCAGTAGCAGTGGGCGGAGCTGCAGAGCCGGCGTATCCGGTCAGACTCAACGGGGATCTACTTGCGGCGAGCCCTCTTCTGAGCGACTAGAGCGCCGGAACCAGTCCCGTCCCGGTCCCATAGGGCCATGGTGGGCCCCTGATGCCACGCAGCAAATCAAATCGAACAATTTGTGGACAACCCTTCACTTTTCCTATAGAGTCGCCACCAGCTAGAAAGACTGTCTTTTATATACAATCTACATTTCGCTGTATTACTTGTAACACCTCGTCCT
Source organism: Microbulbifer taiwanensis (assembly GCF_014904815.1). GTDB lineage: Bacteria > Pseudomonadota > Gammaproteobacteria > Pseudomonadales > Cellvibrionaceae > Microbulbifer > Microbulbifer taiwanensis. Next base: position 102,100 of record NZ_JACZFR010000001.1, on the reverse strand, counting down.
GCAGTTTTTAAGTTTCAGTCAGAATTTTCGAGCAACACCCAGCCTTTTGAAGGCGCTTTTATTTTCAAGTTTCAGGATTTATTAACATGTCTAATACAGTGAAAGGAACCGTAAAGTGGTTCGACGAAGCTAAAGGTTTTGGTTTTATTCAGCAGCCGTCCGGCCCCGACGTTTTCGCCCACTTCAGTGCAATCGAGAGCTCGGGCTTCAAGACCCTGGCGGAAGGCCAAACCGTTGAGTTCACCGTGACTCAAGGTAAAAAAGGCCCGCAGGCTGAAAATATCGTAGTTGTGTAACACTTCTACGCTATAGAAAAGCAGGCTTTCAGAGCCTGCTTTTTTTTGCCTGGCATTTCGCCCAGAAGCCGCCATTCAGCGCCGGCTTCTCCCGACCCGCGCGGTCACCCGGTAAAGATTTCCGCTCACACCCGTCCGGTATGCCGCTGCGCGCAAGCCTCCCCGACCTCACGAGCAAATTATCCTCAATGCGATCGGTTATCCGGTAAAAATATTCTAGCCGTCCCGGCAAATGCCCAGTCACCGAAATGAAATAAATTGGAAAACAGGCCGCGATTCCGGTAAATTTCGCGCTCATTTTTTGAACAGGTGGCACTCACGGCATCTGCCGCGGCCCGGTACCAGCGGTTGCCGCCAAGGCGGGACCTCTCTGTTCACCGCCCCACATTCAACGCCGGCCCCGACAGTCGTCATGGCCCGGTCTCCCGGAGAGGGGATTGGTGGGCGGCGCTACTTTTCACTGCCAGTTATTGCTGCCAGATTTGTTTTCTTCCAAGGGTCAGAATCGTGAAAAAGCACTTTATCAGCGCACAGCAGCTACTGACGGATTCCTACGCGCTTGCGGAAAGAGTCTTCCAGAGCGGCTTTCGCCCCAATTACATCGTCGGCGTCTGGCGCGGCGGAGCGCCCGTGGGCATTGCGGTACAGGAGCTGCTGCACGTGATGGGCGTCGATGCGGACCATATCGCCATCCGCACCTCGTCCTATACCGGTATCGGCCAGCGCGACAAGAGTGTGCGCGTGCACGGCCTCACCTACCTGATCAAGCGCCTGGAATCCCACGATAACCTGCTGATCGTCGACGACGTGCACGACTCGGGCCTGAGCATCGACCAGACCATCAAAGACCTGCACAAGGCGTGCAAGAAAAACACCCCGGAAATCCGCGTCGCCACGCCCTACTTCAAACCGGCGAGCAACCAGACAGGGCGCGAGCCGAATTACTACGTCCACAAGTCGGACAAGTGGCTGGTATTCCCGCACGAGATCGACGGCCTGTCGCGGGAGGAAATCCTGGAGCACAAGCCGGAGCTGACTCCATACCTGGACCGAATCGCCACGGCGAACTGATCGCCCAATCCATCGGGGACGACTCACAGTTGTCCCCGAGCTGTACACCGCTACCACACCCCACTTACTTCCCCCTCATCCCGACTGCAAGGCAATATCCTCGACAAATAACCAACAGAATTCACTAGCCAGCGATAATCCGCCCCCTACGTGCGATTAAGCGCCATTCAGCACCTCTTTCATCATGTTATAAGGGTCGGCTGCTTTTCCAACAATTCGTCCCGGCCATAGCCGGGCTCATTAGCAATCCTGCGGGGTAACCATGATCAGAACCGGAAAATTCGCCGCGACGCTGCTGTGCAGCGCCATCCTCGCCGCCTGTGGCCAGGAATCCAGCAACCAGCCAGCCATCGAGTCCTCCGCGGCGGCCGTGATCCGCGCCGATGCGCCCGGGCAATCGGAGACCTACGCCAAGCTGCGCAAGCGGCAGATAGCCACTGTGGATTACCAGCTGTCGATCACCCTCGACAAGAGCGGCGAAAGCTTTTCCGGCCAGGTGATCGCCGATACGAAATTCAACGGCGCGCTCAAGCAGCCGCTGACCATCGACTTCGCCGGCGGCAGTGTGGATTCCGTCAGTGTGGACGGAAAGGCAGTGCCGTTTGAATACAACGGGCACTTCATCACTATCGCCCCGGAGCAGCTTACGGGAGACGCGCATGCGATTGCGGTGAACTACCAACACCCCTATTCCAGCGACGGTTCCGGCCTGCACCGCTTCGAGGACCCGGAAGACGGCAAAGTCTATATGTACACCGACTTTGAGCCCTACGATGCCAACCGCCTCTTCCCGCACTTCGACCAGCCGAACCTGAAGGCGCACTACACCCTCGATGTAGTCGCACCCAAAGACTGGATCATCGTCAGCTCGGTACGCGAGAAAAAAGTTGAGAAAAACGGAGCGCTGAAGCACTGGTATTTCCCGCAATCGGCCAAGTTCTCCTCTTATATTTTCTCGCTGCACGCCGGCCCCTTCCATGTATGGGAAGACGATGCCGATGGCATTCCACTGCGCCTGATGGCGCGCCAGAGTCTGGCGCAGTATGTGAAGCCGGATGACTGGTTCACCTTTACCAAACAATCCTTCGAGTTCTTCCAGCCCTACTTCGAGATCGATTACCCCTTCGTGAAGTACGACCAGGTTATAGTGCCGGACTTCAACGCCGGCGCCATGGAAAATGTGGCCGCCGTTACCTTCAATGAAGCCTATGTTTCCCGCGGCGAGAAGACCCAGGCGCAGCGCATGCGCCTGGCCAATGTGATCGCCCACGAGATGGCACACATGTGGTTCGGCGACCTGGTGACCATGAACTGGTGGGACGACCTGTGGCTGAACGAGAGCTTCGCCACCTATATGGCCAACCTGTCCCTGGCGGAGAACAGCGAGTTCACCAACACCTGGGAGAACTTCTACCTGGGCACCAAGCAGTGGGCCTACCACTCGGACCTGCAGCCCACGACCCACGCGATACAGCTGCCGGTCAAGAATACCGACGAGGCCTTCGCCAACTTCGACGGCATCACCTACGGCAAGGGCGGTTCCATCCTGAAGCAGCTGCCCTATTACCTGGGCAAGGAGGAGTTCCGCAAGGGCGTGAGTAATTACCTGAAGGATCTGTCCTACAAGAACTCCACCCTGGACGACTTTATGGGTCACCTGGGTGCGGCCGCCGGCAAGGACCTGGACCAGTGGCAGCAGCAGTGGCTCTACCAGGCGGGCCTGAACACCATCGCCGCCAGCTTCCAGTGTGACAAGGGCGAGGTCACCAGCCTGACCCTGACCCAGTCGGCGCCGGAGGATTACCCGACCCTGCGCGAGCAGCGCACCCAGATCGGTTTCTACAACATGGAAAACGGCAGCATGGTGCTGAGCAAGGCCATCCCGGTGCTGTATCAAGGCGGGAAAACCAAAATCGCCGAGGCCGTCGGCCAGCCCTGCCCGCAGATCGTCTATCCCAACGAGGGCGACTGGGCCTTCGCCAAGGTGAACCTGGATCCGGTATCCGTTGAGAATATGTCCAGGCACATCAACGATATCGAAAAACCCTTCACTCGCCTGATGCTGTGGCAGAGCCTGTACGACAGCGTCTACGATGCCAAGCTGCCACTGGACGAATATGTGAGCTTTGCCCTCTCCAACGCCGGTAGCGAGCGCGATATCAATGTGGTGCGCCTGGTCTCCCACCACCTGGGATACGCCTATAGCTACCTGAACCAGGTTGCGATCGACCCGGCCAAGCGCGATGAACTGCAACTGGCGATTGAAAATTTTGTCTGGGAGCAGCTGCAGCAGGCGCAAGCCGGCAGCGATGCGCAGAAAACCTGGTTCTCGACTTTTACCGACGTGGCCCACTCGGAAACTGCCCTGGCCGATGCCAGGCTGCTGCTGCAGGGTGAGCGGAATATCGACGGCCTGACCCTGGACCCGGATATGCGCTGGGACCTGATCGCACTGCAGAACCAGCACCTGTTCGGCGACTACGAGCAGGCCATAGAGCGCGAGCTGGCCGCGGACAACTCCGATCGCTCCCAGCTCAACGCCATCGCCGCGGAAGCCGTGCGCCCGCTGGCCGAGAGCAAGACCAAGTGGCTGGAGAACATCCTGCAGCACCGAGACGACTTCAAGCTGAGCCAGCTGAAATACGCGGCCTTCTCCCTATTCCCGACCGAACAGGGCGAACTCTATGAAGCCAATATGGAACGCATCATCTCTGCCATGGACGAAGTGAACACCAGCGACGCACCGGAATACGTCGGCACCTATGCGAAACTCTTCCCGCTGAATTGCAGCGACAGGGGTGTGCAGCAGCTGAGCGAAATCCTCGACAGCGGCAAGCCGCTGAATCCGCTGCTGGAGAAGGCCCTGAAGAACCGCCGCTTTGAAAACCAGCGCTGCCTGAATATGGCTGCGCTGCTGAACGGCAGTAACAAGGGCTGAACCCCATATCGTCATCCCGGGCTTGACCCGGGATCCAGTGCCACTGAACCCTGGATCCCGGTACCGGATCAAATCCGGCATGACGTTCCTGCGCCGGGATGACGACAATGGATTTGCAAAAAGGCCCCACGGGGCCTTTTTGCTACCCAGCCAAAAAAGTCTCAGCACTCCACCTCTTTTTTTCACACCCACTGCATCCAAACCCACCCCCAAGGCGGTCAATAGAAGGGTACGCCGCTGTATCGGCCCTACCCGGCTCTTGGTCCGTACGCAGCTGCAGGGTTCCGTGTTTATTTGGAACCGGCCAGGCACCAGTGGACGCCGCTGGTGAATTTCGCATTCCACGCAGATGAGACAAATGAATAAGAAATATCTAAAGGGCGCCGCGCCCGTTCTGGTACTGGCACTGGGTTTTGGGGTGGTGCAGGTCATGAGTGCCGCCAAGCCGGCACCGGAGAAAAAGGAAGAGACGCAACGGCTGGTATCACTGCTCTACACCGAGGCTCGGGAGCAGGCCGTGCACCTCGCCGTCGACACCCAGGGAGAGGTGCGGCCGCGCACCGAGATAGACCTGACGCCGCAGGTGGCCGGGCGTATTGTCGCTATCTCCGACAGTTTCGCCGAGGGCGCCGGTTTTGAGCCCGGCGAGACGCTGATCCAGCTGGACGACGCCGACTACCGCCTGGCCCTGGCCCGCGCCGAGGCCGGTGTGGCCGCCGCCGAAGTGGTGCTGTTGCAGGCCCGCGCCGCCGCCGCCATCAAGCGCCAGCAGTGGCAGGCCGCCAACCCGGGGCGCGAGCCCACGCCGCTGCAGGTGAATCGACCCCAGGTGGCGGAAGCGGAGGCCGAGCTGCGCTCCGCCAAGGCCGAGCTCGCCGATGCGCAACTGAACCTGGAGCGCACCCGCATCAAGCTGCCGTTCCGCGGGCGGGTGATCCGTCGCGATGTGGGCCTGGGCCAGTATGTCACCGCCAGCACCGTCCTCGGCCGCGCATTTGCCACCGACCGGGTGGAAGTGCGCCTGCCGCTGACAGATTTCCAGCTGCAGGAACTGGACCTGCCGATGGGTTTTGTGGCCAGCGACCGGAATCCGGGGCCGCAGGTCACGCTGTCGGCCCGGGTGGGCCGGGACCAGCGCCAGTGGCAGGGGCGCATAGTGCGCACCCAGGCCGCAGTGGATCAGCAGACCCGCCTGATCTATGCGGTGGCAGAGGTCAACGATCCCTACGGCGAGGGCGCCAGCGACGGCGTGCCGCTGGCGGTGGGGCTCTTCGTCAGCGCCGAGGCCGAGGGGGTGCGGGAGCGCCGCGCACTGGTGCTGCCGCGGGATGCACTGCGCAGCGCCGACAAGGTGTATGTGGTGGATGAAGACAACCGCCTGGATATCCGCACCGTGGAGGTAGTGTCCACTTCCGAGGAACGGGTGGTGATCGCCTCCGGCCTGGCCGACGGCGAGCGGGTGGTCACTTCCACCATCGCCAACGCCGTGGACGGTATGGAAGTCCAGCCCATCACCCAGTTGGCCCAAAACCTATCCCTGCAGTAACGGAGCGCACCGATGAACAAGTTGATCGAATGGTGGGCGCGCAACACTGTCGCCGCCAACCTCGCCATGGTGGGCATTCTGGTGGCCGGATTCTTCGGCTTTGGCGCCATGGAGCGGGAAATGGATCCCCAGGTGCGCTTTCCCGGCCTGCAGATTGCGGTCTCCTGGCCAGGTGCCGCGCCCCAGGAAGTGGAGGAGCAGATAGTCGCGCGCATCGAGGAGTCCGTCAGCGACCTGGACAATATCGAGTGGGTGCGCTCCACGTCGGCAGAGGGCCTGGGCGAGGTCTATATCCTCGCGGAGCAGACCGTCGACTTCTCCCGTTTTATGAACGACGTGAAGATCCGCGTGGACAGCATCTCCTCGTTTCCACGCGACATAGAACCGCCGCAGGTACAGCAGTGGGTGAACCGCGAGGAATTTATCCGCGTGGCGGTACACGGCGATCTGGGCGAGCGTGAACTGAAACGCCTGGCGGAAGAACTGCGACGCGAGGCCGCCAACCTGTCCGCCATTTCCGTGGTGGAACTCTTCGGTACCCGCCGGGAGGAGGTGTCCATCGAGGTCAGCGAGCTGGCCATGCGTCGCTACGGCCTGAGCTTCCAGGAAGTGGCCGACGCCATTCGCGCCAGCTCCCTCAACCAGTCCGCCGGTACCGTGCGCACCCAGGTCGGCACCTACCAGCTCAAGGTGCGCAGCCAGGCGGATACAGAGCAGGAATTTGCCAACATCATCGTGCGCCAGAGCGCGGACGGCGGCACCATCCGCGTCGGCGATGTGGCGAAGGTGGTGGACGGCTTCGAGGACAGCGAAATACTCGCCACCCTGAACGGCGAACCGGCGGTGCTGATCCAGGTAATGACCACCGAGACCATGGACATCGTCACCGCCTCCGAGTCGATCCGCGCCTGGATCGCCGAGCGCCGGTCCACTCTGCCCGCCGGTGCCAAGCTGACCCTGTGGACCGACAATGCCGAGGATTTCAACAGCCGCCTCAACACCATCGGCAGCTCCGCACTACAGGGCCTGGTGCTGGTGCTGCTGATACTGCTGCTCACCCTGCGCCCGAAGGTGGCCTTCTGGGTGGCCGTGGGTATCGCCACTGCCTATGCCGGTGCTTTCGTACTGCTGCCGAGCGTGGGCGTGTCCCTGAATATGCTCTCCACCTTCGCCTTCCTGCTGGTGCTGGGCATTGTCGTCGACGACGCCATCGTGGTGGGGGAAAGTATTCACACGGAATCCCACAACGGCAGCGGTGGCCTCAGTGCCGCAGTGCTGGGCACGCAGCTGGTGGCCAAACCGGTGATCTTCGCGGTGTTGACCACCATCCTCGCCTTCCTGCCGTGGATATTCCTGAGCGGTTCCACCAGCGAGTTCACCCGCCATATCACCTGGGTGGTGATACTGGCGCTGGTGTTCTCGCTGATCGAATCCCTGCTGATTCTGCCGGCGCACCTCAGCAAGCTGGAGCCGCGGGAAGAACTGGGGCGCTTCGGGCGCATGCAGAAGCACATCGCCGACGGCATCGTCTATTTTGCGCAGAACCACTACCGCCGCATCGGCAGCTGGGCGGTGGAGCGCCGCTATCTGACACTGAGTATTTTTATCTCTGTACTGATGATCGGCTTCGGACTGTTTGGCAGCGGCTGGGTGAAGAAGAGCTTTATACCGGAAATCGAATCCGACGAGATTGTCATGAACGTGGTGATGCCGGAGGGCGCGCCTTACAGCCGCGCGCTGGAAGTCCTGGCACAGATGCAGGATGCAGAGAAACGCCTCGAGGAAGAAGTGAACCAGCGCACCGGTGGCGAGGGCGTGCTGATTGAAAACTGGTATACCCGCTCCCGCCGCGACAGTGTCATCGCCATCGTCAAACTGGCGCCGCCGGAAGTGCGCGACATGTCCGCCAAGGAAGCCGCCGTGCGCCTGCGAGACCTGATGGGGGATGTGCCGGATGCGAAAGAGGTCTCGGTGCGCTACACCTCCGGCGACGACAGCCCCGGCTTCGAATTGTCCATCCGCCATCCGGACCTGGAGATATTGCGGGCCGCCACCGCCGAGCTGGAAAACCAGCTGCGCACTTACGAGAGCCTCTACGATGTGCGCAACAACCTGGAGGGCGCCTCGGAGGAAATCCGCCTCACCCTCAAACCCGGCGCCGCCAGGCTGGGGCTGACCCTGGCGGAAGTCAACCGCCAGGTGCGCCAGGCCTATTTCGGCGAAGAGGTGCAGCGGCTGCCACGGGCGGGCCAGGACGTCAAAGTGATGGTGCGCTATCCGCTGGCCTCGCGCCGCTCCATCGAGAGCCTGAAGGATTTCCATGTGCGCACCAGTGACGGCCGCGAAGTCCCCCTGCTGGCGGTGGCCGATCTGGAGTACACCCCGGGTATCAAGCGCATCCAGCGCTGGAACGGCAACCGCGCGGCGCGGGTCATGGCGGACCTGAAAGACGATGTGCGCGGCGACATCACGAAGGACCTGGACGAGAACTTTTTCCCCGAGTGGGAAAAGCGCTACCCCGGCATCAGCCGCGGTGCCGTGGGCCAGGCGGAGGGCGAGAAGCGCTTCGTGCGCGAGGTGATCGGTCTCTACACCATGGCTTTCTTCGCCATGTACAGTCTGCTGGCGGTGGCCTTCCGCAGTTACTTCCAGCCGATACTGATACTGATCGCGATTCCCTTCGCCTTTGTCGGCGCCATCTTCGGCCACGGTGTAATGGGTATGACCATGGCGATATTCAGCTACTTCGGCATAGCCGCGGCCGCGGGGGTGGTGGTCAACGACAACCTGGTGCTGATGGACTGCTGCAACCGGTTGCGGGATAAGGGCATGCAACCGCTGCAGGCCATAATCGAGGCCGGCGTGGCGCGCTTCCGCCCGATACTGCTGACCACCGTCACCACCATTGTCGGCCTGATGCCGATGATGCTGGAGCGCAGTATCCAGGCCGCCTTCCTGCAGCCGATCGTGGTGGCACTGGCGTTCGGGGTCTTCGTGGCCTTTTTCGTCACGCTGCTGCTGGTGCCGGCGCTCTATGCCATAGGCGTGGATATAGCCGCGCTCACGGGGCGCATCCGCGCCTGGCTGCAGGGGCTGCTGCGCGGGCGATTGCCGGAGAGCGGTGCAGCGGCCGAATAAGCGCGCTTACTACCAGGGCCCTGCGGGGCCCTTTTTCATGCCAGACCAGGCTCCACCCCGGATCGAGCGCGCACACCGGCATACCACACCAGCGACATGGCCAGCCCGATCACGGGCAACATCCACAGATTCAGCATCTTCCAGCCCAACCACAACTGCAGATGCCCCGACATCAGGCTGCCGAAGGCGGCGCAGCCGAATACCACAAAGTCGTTGATGCCCTGTACCCTGGCCTTCTCTTCCGGCCGGTAACTGAGCGCGAGCAGCGAAGTGGCGCCGATAAAAGTGAAGTTCCAGCCCACGCCCAAAGTGACCAGCGAGAACCAGAAATACCAGTAGCCCGCTCCCCACTGCGCCACCAGGCAGCAGAGCGCCAGTAACAGGCAACCGCTCTGGATGATGCGCGCCTCGCCGAAGCGCGAGATCAGGCGGCCGGTGACAAAGGAGGGCAGGAACATGCCCAGCACGTGCCACTGAATAACACTGGCGGTATCGCCAAAAGCATGGTGATGGCCGTGCATGGCGATGGGCGTTGCAGTCATCACCAGTACCATGACCCCATAGCCGATGGACCCCGCCACTATCGCCGTAAACAGTAGCGGCTGGCGCAGCAGTGTGCCGTAGCTCCGCGCCGGACCCGCCGCGCTGCCGGCAGCCTCCGGTTTCGGCAGCGGCAGCCAGGCTATCAATGCCAGGGTGAACAGGTAGAGCCCGATCAATACCCCGAAGGCACCGAGAAATTCCCGCCCGGGCGCGAAGTGCCCGGATAGCACCGCCAGCTTTGGCCCCAGCACCGCGGCCACTACGCCGCCCGCCATCACCAGGCTGATTGCCCGCGGTCGCAGCGGGGCTTCACAGGCCTCAATGGCGGCGAAGCGGTATTGCTGTCCCGCGCCGATGGATATACCCAGTAGAAAGGTTGCCGTGCAGAAGAGGCCGAAATGCTCCACCGCCAGCGCCTGGTAGGCCAGCCCCGCGCCGCCGACGCCCACCAGGTTTCCGATCAGGAAGCCCGCCTTGCGCCCCAGGCGCTGCATCAGGTGCGCCGCCGGCAGGGCGGCCGACATCAGGCCGAGAAACTGCAATGCCACCGGCAGGGTAACGTAGAGGGGAGAAGGGGCCAGTTGCTGACCGACCAGCGCGGTAACGGACACCAGTAGAATATTGCCGGTAACCAGCAGAGCCGTACCGAGGGCCAGGCCCCAGACAGTGATGGGCATAGTCGTCCTTGAACACGGTATTACAGGGGACGCTACTATATCACCACAACAAAATTTAACGGCCGGGATATACGCAAGGCGCCGAAGAAGTATTACTACCTCCTCTGCCCCCTGCGCGACCCAGAGCGATCAGCTGATATTTCCGCGCTTCCGTATTCCGAATCCAGCAGCTTCCCCTTGATGAAGTCCCTCATCAGATAGAAGTAACCTTCCGGTTGCCGTGTGGAAACACGCTCTCCATCCGGACTTTTCTCAAATTCATACATGCCGTGATCGGCTTCGGGAAAGACGGCTGTCGTGATCGGGCGGCCGGCACTGCGCAACCCGGTCAGGCGGCGGAGCGTTTCGCCGGAGGGGGCATCCCTATCCTGCCCGCCCAGTATCCATAGCTGTTGCACATCGAGGCCGGCCAGCACCGGCATGGGATCATAGTCCGCTGGAACGCCGTCCAGCAGTCTTGGAGCGTCCCTGCGTATCGTCTCCGTTGGCGTGTTGAGCAGATAGCCGGTGATGTTGCCGCGGACTGATCCGAACCATGGTTCGTTGCGGTACTTGTTTTTCACGGCTTCTAGCTGCTCGTAGCCCTCGGTAAAACCGCTCTCTACGATCCTTGCCGCGGCATCAGCAAATTCCATGGCTTTGGCCTTGACCTCAGGGCCAAAGCCGGCTCGCTCCATGTCGAACTCAATCGCTTCCCGGTCCTCATCCAGCGGCGAGACCGCCAGCCCAAAACTGACGATGACAAAGTCCACCGGTTCTATACGTGCCGCCAGCGGGGCCACCCAACCGCCCTGGCTGCCAGCCTGGTATCCCATCCGCCCCGCGCGCGCACCCGCGAGACGCCTGGCTTCACGGGTAGCGTGGATCGCGTCGATCGCCAGGGTCAGGTAGTTCTGCGTGTAGCGGCCGCCCGAAGCGCCCGTGCCACGCTTGTCATAGGCGAACACACCAATGCCGGCACTGGCAAATTCCCGCTGCAGCGAATAGCGCTGCAGCGCCGAGGAATGCTCGGCTCCGTGGATCAGCACGACGATCGGAACGCGCGCCTGACCTGGCGGCAGGGTCAGCCGCCCTGCCAGAATAACGTCTCCGCTCTGGAAGCGCGTATCGGTTTGGACCAGCGGCTGTCGCTGTCCTGCCACCTCGTCGAAGCGGATCTCGCCACGCGAACAGTGAATGATGACCTGGTGCCCGTCGGGCCGGCCGGTCCAACCCAGCGCGCTGGTCCATTGATTCCCTCCCTGCGGCGCCAGTGCACCCGTACGCCCATCAGGGCGTCTCCAGCGAAGCTGCCCCGGGCTGCCCGGGCCGATATCGAGCGATGTGCCATCCGCCATCAGGTAACTCCCTACCTCACATGGAAGCGAGGCAGCCTGGGCTTCGGATGATGCATGGACGTTCAGCGATGCCAGGCCGTACAACGCCACGAAGGCCAGGGCGCGCAAGACAGCCAGTTGAGTGGAGCAGGCCATTTCGATACCATTTATGTAAATATTTACGTAAACATTGACGTAAATTTATTATACAGTCAAGCTCACGTATTCCAACGGAGCCGGGACAAGGCTATAGAGAGGTGTAATGAACGATTTTATCCACCAACAAGGCCCTGCATTCCTTGCGCACATATTGAGGCGCCTTGCCGATGAACTGGTCCATGCCGCTGCGGACTGGTATCCAACGGTGGGCGTCTCGGCACCGCCGCGCACGATTTCGACACTGCTCGCACTGAATGAACGCGGGCCACTCGGGGTCACCGAATTGGCCGGTCTCCTTAAGCAATCACACACTCTGGTCATTACCTGGATCAAGGAGCTATCGCGCCTATCCCTGGTGGTTCAGAAGAGCGACCCGGCCGATAGGCGTCGAACAGTGATCAGCCTTACCGCAAAAGGTCGAAAAGAGCTTCTGCAAGTGCGGGAGGCCTTAGAGGCAATGGAGCAGGCGTCAACCGAGCTGATGAGCCTGGGAGGCGGCGACGTCTGGCAAACGCTGTGGTCGATGGAGCGCGCTTGTCGGGAGCATTCTTTCCTGGAGCGCCTGCACCGTGCGGCGGACTCCCGGAAGTAGGAAGGCTGGTGTGACGGTATCCATCTGAAACCTGTTCGCACCGGCCGAGTAAGCGCACTTTTTACCTGTGCCCTGCGGGGTCATTTTAACAGCCCGAGTTTTCCGAAAGCCGCGCAACTCGCCTGTGGATACTCCGTTTCAGATCGAGAATTCATTGGCTCGTCATACCGGCGCAGGCCGGTATCCAGTTCGGGGGCATCTGGATCCCGGCCTGCGCCGGAATGACCAGAAAACTGTCCTGTAGGACCAAACTTCGTGTTCGTCCACCCCACCGATGGCAAGGCAACCGTCACCCTGTTTCCAGTAAGCGCCCACTCACCATGCGCGGTGCCGCTCGGCGTGATATAACCTAAACAGGTAATAAGGCAGCCAACGCAATCCTTGGCGCCACCGCCACCAGCCGGAGAATTCGATGAGCACCACAAGGAAAATTGCCACCGCGCTGCTGTGCACAGCGCTGATCGCCAGCTGCGGCGATAAAACACCTCCCTCGGAAAAGGCCACAAAAAAGGAAGCTGCAGAGACGGTAAAAGCGCAGAAAGTCCCGCGCGTGTCGCGCCCCGACGCCCCCGGCCTGACCGCCGCCACGGCGGCCCTGCGCAGATTGCAGATCGCGGATGTGGACTACAGGATCTCCGTCGTGCTGGACAGCGAATCCGATAGTTTCTCCGGCCGCGTGGTCGCCGAGACCGAAATTGCCAGGCCGCTGCAACAGGCGCTTACCATCGATTTCAGCGGCGGTGAAGTTCAGTCTGTGAGCGTTAATGGCCAGGAAATTCCCATCCAGTACAACGGTTATTTCGTTACCATCGAGCCGGGGCAACTGAATGTCGGGCCCAATACAATCGCCATCGACTATACGCACCCCTACTCCAGTGACGGCTCGGGCCTGCACCGCTTTCAGGATCCGCAGGACGGCAACGTCTACCTCTATACCCACTTCGAACCCTACAAGGCCAACCGCTTCGCGCCGCTGTTCGACCAGCCGGATCTGAAGGCCAGTTATACGGTCGACGTAAAAGCACCGGCGGACTGGCAGGTGGTCACTGCCACACGCGAGAACAACATCGAGACGCTGCCGGATGGGCGCAAGCACTGGCAATTCCCCGCCAGCAAGAAATTCTCCACTTATATCTTCCCGCTGCACGCCGGTCCCTTCGTGGTGTGGGAAGACAAGGCCGGGGAAATTCCCCTGCGCCTGATGGCTCGCAAGACACTGGCTCCCAATGTGAAACCCGATGACTGGTTTACCTTCACCCAGCAGTCCTTCGACTTCTTCCAGAAGTATTACGGTATCGAGTATCCGTTCGATAAATACGACCAGGTGATAGTGCCGGATTTCACTATCGGGGCCATGGAAAACGTCGCCGCGGTAACCTTCAACGAAGCCTATGTATCCCGCGGTGAAAAAACCCAGGCCGAGCGGCAGAGGCTCGCCAATGTGATCGCCCACGAAATGGCACATATGTGGTTCGGCGACCTGGTGACCATGCAATGGTGGAACGGACTGTGGCTGAAGGAGAGCTTCGCCACCTATATGGCCAGCCTGGCACTGGCCACCAATAGCGAGTTCGACGACGTGTGGGAAAACTTTTACCTGCGTTCCAAGCAGTCCGCCTACCTGGCCGACCAGCTGCCCACCACCCACCCCATTGAGGTGCCGGTCCCCAACACCGCAGAGGCCTTCTCCAACTTCGACAGCATCACCTACGGCAAGGGCGGCTCGGTGCTGGAGCAGCTGCCCCATTTCCTCGGCAAGGAGGCATTCCGCCAGGGTGTGAGCAGCTACCTGACCGACTTCTCCTACGGCAACGCCGAACTGAAGGATTTCATGGGCCATCTCGGCAAGGCCGCCAACCAGGATCTGGCGCAGTGGACCAATAACTGGCTCTATAAGGCCGGCGTGAACACCATCTCCGCCGACTACCAGTGCAGCGACGACAAGATCACCCAGCTGACGATCAACCAGACGGCGCCGAAAAAGTACCCGCTCCTGCGCCAGCAAAGAATCCAGCTGGGTATATACCGCATGCAGGACAGTATCATGACCCGCGTGGCCGCGGTGCCGGTGACCTATAAAGGCGTAACCACACCGGTGAAGGAAGCCAAGGGCCAACCCTGCCCGCAGATCCTGACCCTGAACGACGAGGATTGGGGCTATGTGAAAACCCGCCTCGGTGAAAAATCCATCGCCCAGGTAAGCCAGCATATCAACTCGATTGAAAGTTCTTTCACCCGCCTGATGCTGTGGCAGAGCCTGTTCGACAGTGTCACCGATGCCAGGATGCCGCTGGCCGAGTGGATCGACTTTGCCCTGAACAACGCCGGCGCCGAGAGCAATATCAATGTGATCCGCCTGATCAGCCACCACCTCGAAGCGGCGGCGGCCTACGCCCACCGCTTCGCTGTGCCGGAAGAACTGCGCAGCGAGCAGCTGCAGGCCATCGAGAACTTTGCCTGGAAACAGCTCAACACTGCCCCCGCCGGCAGCGACGCACAGAAGACCTGGTTCACGGCCTTTACAGACCTCGCCCACACGGACGCAGCACTTGGCAACGCCGCCCAGCTGCTATCCGGCGAACTCAAAATCGACGGCCTGACCATCGACCAGGACAAGCGCTGGCAGCTGATCATCCTGATGAACCGCAACCTGCACGGCGACTACGCCGGCCTGGTCGAGGGTGAACTGGAGAAGGACAACACCGACCGCGCGCGCAACTACGCCATCAGCGCCAACGCAATACGCCCGACGGCAGAAGTCAAGCGGGAGTGGCTGGACAATATCCTCAACAAGCGCGACCAGTACAAACTGAGCCAGATACGCGCCGCCGCCAGCGCACTCTTCCCGGCTGAGCAGCTGAACCTGTACCGCGATTTCAGAAAAGAGCTGTTTGGCGCCGTGCCGCGGGTCAGCGACACAAAGGACACGCTGTACAACAAGGCCTATGCCATGCTCTTTCCGATCGCGTGCAGCAAGGGTGATATCAACCGATACAGCCAGGTACTGAAGCAGAACAGCGAACTGATGCCGGCACTGGGCCGGGTACTGAAAAACCGCCGCCAGCAGAGTCAGTGGTGTGTCGCCATGGAGGGGCGACAGTTGAAGGGAAGTGGAAACTGAGGATGCCAGCACCCATACATAGACACAGGAAATGTCCATAAGAAAACGCGGAAGAACAAGGCCAGACACCAGTATCACCTGGTGTCTGTTTGTCTGCCTGAGCATTTTCTATTTCCTGTTTCGATGGGAACCGATCTTCTCGATTGTCACCGGTACGCCCTGCCACTCACTCAGCGATTGCCGGAATTCTCCGCATGCCTTCTATAACTGAGCCCCCCACATCTCCAAACCCCTGGCTCGTACTCACCGGTGTTGCCATCGGCGTATTCAGCCAGACCATGAATGGCACGGCGATGATCACCGCCGTGCCCCCGATCCGGCACGATTTCGACCTGAGCCCGACCATGTTGCAATGGGTCGTCACCATCTATTTCCTCGTCGGCGCTATCTTTCTCGCGGCGGCGGGCCGGATGGGGGACCGATTCGGTCTCGGCCGAGTATTTCTGGCCGGAACACTGTGCTTCGTCGCTGCATACATCATTATGGCACTCGCGGCCGACGGCCTGACCATGCTTGTTGGTCGGGGGCTCCAGGGATTGGCTGGCGGATTGCTGTTACCTATGTCGCTCGCGCTCGTCAGAGCCACCTTTCCCGAACAGAAGCGGCAATTCGGCGCGGCGATCTGGAGCGGTGTTCTCGGTCTCGGACTCGGCATCGGCCCTATCGTCGGCGGCCTGTTGACGCATTACCTGAGCTGGCGCTATATATTCTGGTTCAGCATGGCGATTGTTGTAGCAGCATTCATCATTGTTGCCATCGCTTTGCGCGGTCGGCTATCGCCACCTAAGCGGGGGCAACCCGAATTCCAGGACTTCACTGGTTTTTTGCTGATTGCCACCGCGATGGCAACATTCACCTTCGCGCTCACGCATGCACAAGACCTTGGGTGGCACTCCGGCACAACCATATCGACCCTGCTCGCCAGCATTGTGGCGACGATTGCCCTATTACTGCGCGAGCGCAGCGCTTCTATGCCGTTCCTGAATCTCGACTTTTTTAGGAATCGCGATTTCATTGCGGCCAGCCTCGGTATCTTTTCCGCCTTCTTCCTGATTTACGTCATTCTCGTATTCGCGAGTATCTTTACGCAAAATATACTTGCGTTCGACTATACGCCGGCGCTCGCGGGTTTCTCCTTGTTATCCCTGACGTTGCTGATGTTCTTACTCTCGACGGTGGTGCACAGAGTGGCAGCCCGATACGGATATCAAGTCGTCGTCACAACCGGCATGCTACTGCTGATGATCGGCGCGACCTTGTTGCATGTCGAAGCAACGGGCAATGGCGTCCTGGGGTTTGAAACCGCGCTCGCCGTTTGTGGGTTGGGATTGGGGTTAACCCTCCCGGTGTTTTCCGGCCTTGGCGTGCAAACGCTACCGCCGGATCAAACCGGGCAGGGCTCGGGCGTTCTCACGACCTTCACCTTTCTCGGCGCCACAGTTGGTGTATCGATCGGCGGACTCGTATCGGCCAACGGCGCCCGTTCGTCCCTCGACGGGAGCTTATCCGCTCTCGATTTGCCACCTGCAGAGGTCGCGAATCTAACTGCCGGTCTGCACGCAACCGAGCAGAAACTTTCGATGTTACTGTCCCGATACGACGCCGCAACCGCGGAGACTATCCGCGAAGCACTGATACAGGCCGTCTATAGCGGCTTCGCAGATCTTACACTGCTCTGCGCCGTGCTGGCTGCACTCGGCGCACTCGCTCAGTTCCGGCTGCTCAGGGCGCACTCGAGTTGATGCACATCAACTGTGCACCGGGGTGACGGAGCAGTGCCGCCATATTTGTGCCGAAAAATATCGAGGTATCTCAGCGCATCAGTGTAGTATTCCACCTGTTGAACTGAACACTGTACCCAATGCAGCAGCGGGCTTCGCCCCGGCGGATCCGCGCTGACAACACCGACACTCGTACTGATGCGCCTGATCCTGAGCCGCAAAGGCTTCGACTCCTCCGCCGGCGGCTGCCCCAGCCCGGTTTTTCCCGACGGCTCTCTCTACGCATTGCCGATTCCGGATGCCAGGTCCGGGATTCGCTACGGCAATATCACGCATGCCGGGCAGAATATCGGCGGACTGGTCGAGGACCTGACGCGCGGCAAAGTCGGATCGGAACAGGGCGCACACCTGGATCCGGATATGCATTTCGATGCCCTGCCGCGCCAACCGGGCTGGAAGCCATTGCTGGGGCAGGCGGGGGCGGCACAGGGGCATCTGCGCAAACAGGGGGTGCAGGCCGGTGACCTGTTGCTGTTCTTCGGACTTTTCCGGTCAGTGGAGAAAACTGATGGGCGCTGGCGCTTCGTCAAGGACGCACCGGCCCGACATATCCTCTGGGGCTGGCTGGCCATCGGCGAGATCGTCAAAGTCGATGCACTGCGGGAAGGCGAGCTGCCCTGGGCGCGCTACCACCCGCACTTCCAGATAGGCCCGGATGCAGCCAATACGCTCTACCTGGCCGCCGATCGCCTGGTGCTGGAAGGACATTCCAAACCGCTGCCCGGTGCGGGGATATTCCCGCATGTAGATCCGCAGTTGGTGCTCACGCGGCCAGACTCACCCAAAGCCACCGCCTGGCAACTGCCTCACTTCCTGTACCCCGGTTCGGGGCGCACACCACTCAGTTACCATTCGAAGATGGAGCGCTGGAATCCGCTCCCCGAAGAAGGCGACAGCGATCGCTGCCACCTGCAGTGCGCCGCTCGGGGGCAAGAGTTCGTATTGAATATGGATGAGTATCGGGAAGCCAGCCCATGGCTGGCCAATCTGATTTCGCGACACGGAAGCCAGGGCGTCTTCGAATAATCGCTCTCAGTACGACTATTCCACGATGCCCGTTTCATTTCTCGCTACGGACAGGTAGCCCAGATAGCGCGCGCGAATCTCCCGCACATAATTCACCGGTTCGCGCCCTCGCACATAGCCAAAACGCGCCTGGCGATAGTATTCCGGTTGGGACAGCATCAGCATCGCCTCCTCCACACTGCCGAACCAGCGATTTGGGTCCCTGCCCAGTCGCGCGGCCAGTTTGCGCGCGTCCCTGACATGGCCGTGGCCGGCGTTGTAGGCGGCGAGGGTGAAGTAGATCTTCTGGTCGAAGGGCAATTCCCGCGGGAAGCGCTCCTCCAGCCAGCCCAGGTAGGAGACACCGGCCCTGATGCTGTTCTCCGGCTCAAACAGATTATTGATTCCCATCTGTTTTGCGGTGCGCGGCAGTACCTGCATCAGGCCCTGGGCTCCGGCGAAAGACTCCGCGCGCGGGTTGAACTGGCTCTCCTGGTACATCTGCGACACCACCATGCGCCAGTCGCGATCGACATCGGCGGCGTGCTTGCGCACTATCGGGTCGTAGGGGGATAGCTGATCGATATTGCGCAACCGATCGCGCTGGTGGCGGCGGATGCGCTTGGCGTTCTTGAAATATTTATTGTAGGTGACGTTGAAAAACAGACCGCGGTGATGCTTTTTCAGGAAATCGTCCAGCTGCTGCAACAGTTGCGGCTGGTCGGGGCGCACCGCCCAGGCGATATCCCGCTTACCCGGCAGCGCCCCCACCACCGCGAAATCGTTGCGATAGGTGCTCTCTATAGCGACCAGGTGGGAGTCGGCCACCGTGTAGGGGTAGGTGCCCTCCGCCACGGCATCGATCAGCTGTTCGGTGGTAGCGCCCTGAACCGGGACAATCTGCAGCGGCTCTTCCTGCACCCCGGCCAGCGCAAGCAGGTTGGCGTGGTAGCTCGTCAGCGGATTCACGGCCACCCGCTGTGCGGACAGCAGTTCCGACACCGAAGGTGTGGGATCAGCGGCCGGTGTGGAAACTGCGGCAATGACCTGCTCGGTCACGGTCATATAGGGACGCGAGAATACCAGCCCCTGTTGACGGCGCGCATCGGTCACGGTCAGCGACGCGGCGATCACATCCCCCATACCCGCCTGCAGCGCCTCGGCCAGATCCACATCGGGGCCGGGCACCACCATACTCAGGCGCAGCCTGTTTTCGCGTGCAAACTGCTTGAGCAGATCATAGTCGAAGCCCATCAGCTCGCCGCGCCACATAAAGTAAGAGGCGGGGTGATTGCGGGTCAGAACGCGCAACGTGCGGGTCTCCCGGATTGCACTCCAGTCGCGGAGGGGGTATTCGCGGTGCTGGCTGGCAAGTACGTGCTCAGCGGTGAAGAATTCGTCCAATGCGCGTTTCAGCTGTGGTGCATCGCGACGCACCGCCCAGGCAATGGCGCGCTGGGATTGCAACTCTGCGCTGGCAACCAGGCCCGGGTAGGACGGCAGCAGGGCATCGGCGAGATTGCTGTCGATGACCGTGGCCGGATATTCACCGGCGGCCACGGCGGCGAGCAGGTCGTCGTGCTCAATAGGCTCGTCCAGGTAGGCGATGCTGAAGCGCTGCTGCGACGCTTCAGCGGACAGGGTTTCAGCAAAGGCACTGCCGCGGCGCACAGCCACCTGTAAGGGTTCCACATCGAACTGCGCGGCGGGCATATCCCGCCGCGTTACCAACAGTTCGCGCACATGCTGGAGGGCACGGGTAAAGGCGACCTGCCCGGCGCGCTCTCGGGTACGGGAGAAATTCGTGGCAATCACATCGCCGCGCCCC
Organism: Microbulbifer taiwanensis; assembly: GCF_014904815.1. Classification (GTDB taxonomy): domain Bacteria; phylum Pseudomonadota; class Gammaproteobacteria; order Pseudomonadales; family Cellvibrionaceae; genus Microbulbifer; species Microbulbifer taiwanensis. The sequence goes on along the minus strand of NZ_JACZFR010000001.1, from coordinate 82,089 downwards.
CCAGCCAATGCAGGAATCAGGTCGGCGAAACTGTCCACATACACCCACTGCGGCTGCAAGCCGCGACTGCGCGCGAACTTCTCGGCCAGCGCTCGCCACTCGGTGCTGGGCAGGCCGTCGCGGGGCAGGGATTCATCTTCCGGTCCGCGCGGTGCCAGCAGGCGCAGCAGGCCGCGCTGGCGGATCGCCGACAGGTCTCCAAGCTCGACATAATTTTCAAACGCCGGCGGCTGCGGTTCTGCAGGCGGTTGTTCCGGCGCCCGCTCCTCTGCCGGCGGCACAGGCTCCAATACACTCTGATCCCGCTGTTTTTCACAGCCGGCCGCGATCACGAGTGTCGACAAAGTGAAAACCAGCGCGGAGAGAAATCTGAAATTCACGCTTCTACCTTTCCTGAATGGCATTTTTAACGGGCGAAACGGGATTATGCCACGACCCGCCTGTTTAATTCTTAGCCAACAACCCTATACAACGAGCGCGCCGGCCATGGGGCTATGGTCATGAATTGCGGATACGTTATATAAACGGCTTGGGGAGTGCTGGTTGGTCTCAGGGGTAAGAGCTTCCCTTTCGCAATAAATACAATTCTTAAACAGGGAAAACTTTCCATGGAACCGTTAATCGTCATTTCCTGGGTGATTGTCGCGGTATTTGCATTTACCTCTGCCGCATCCTGCCTGGCGCTGGTAGGCATCATCCAACTCCCCAACCCAAAACAGCAACAGCGCCTGTTCCAGGTACTGATCGTGCAGATAGTGGTAATCTCGCTCGGGCTCTTTTCCGACAAGATGCGCCTGAACGAGGAACAATCGGAAGGGCCTGAGAGCAGCCCACAGCTGCTCGCCCAGGGAGCACCGACCACCGCGGTGGATGCTGTGCCCGTCTCCAATAGAAAGGCGGTTCGCCCCTCCGAACCGGCCGGCGACAATGCACCGACCGGGAATGACCAGCAGGATGTTCAGGCAGCTGCGCGGACCACACCTGTCGAATTCAGTGAAATCAAAATCAGCGACACCATAGTGCTGAAAGCCAGAACCCCGGGGGAGAACCTCGCTTTCACGGTCTATAACGATCATCCCAGCGGCCTGTTCGGCTCCTTTGGCGACGAGACGGGCAAAATATTCAATACCCAGGAACTCAAGGTGATCGGCAAGCACGTCACTCCCGTCAGGGGCTACCCCTGGCTTCAGGTGGAGTACGAAACCGGCGAGGGTGAATCAGTGGGCTGGTTTTCCTGGGAGAATGTGCAGTCGCAGACTTACCGTATCGAATCCTGATTGCGCGAACGAGCGGGAGGGATATCCACCATGGGCTTCTACGCCGACCACTGCCTGCCCCACCTGATCAATTGCGCCTGTGGCCTTAAGGCTTTTCGCAGACAGCGCCAGCTCCTGGTACCCCGGGCGCGCGGCCGGGTGCTGGAAGTGGGATTCGGCTCCGGCCTGAACCTGCCATTCTACGACTCCAATAAAGTGGAATTCGTGTGGGGGCTGGAGCCTAGCGAGGCAATGCGCAAACGCGCTCGCGCCAGGGTCGACAGCTCCCCGCTCGAAGTTCGCTGGCTGGAACTACCCGGCGAGGAAATCCCACTGGAAGACAGCAGCGTCGATACGGTGCTGCTGACGTATACCCTGTGCACCATTCCCGACTGGCACCGGGCTCTGAACGAGATGCGCCGGGTATTGAAGCCGGACGGCGAGCTGATCTTCAGTGAGCACGGCAGCGCGCCGGATGCGGGAGTCAGGCAGTGGCAGGACAGGCTGAACCCCTATTGGCGCAGGGTCTTCGGCGGCTGTAACCTGAATCGGCCGATTCCGCAATTGATTGAGGACAGCGGCTTCGACATACGGTCGATGGAATCGGCCTATATACTCGCGCTGAAGTTTGCCGGCTTCAATTATTGGGGTATGGCGAAATAGGCCAGCGATATCAAAGGGTCTCCCGATAATCCCAATCCGGCGCGAAAACCCTAATTCTGATAATCCTGTCTATTCCCGGCCCTCCCAATCGACCACTGCACTGAAAACCCGTTTTTACCCTCAACCAATCACTACCAGGGAGTTCAGCATGTCGTTCCAGGCCTATCTCGACAGTATCCAGACCAAGACCGGTCAGAGTCCCGATGATTTCCGCAAGCTGGCCGCAGAAAAAGGCTTTATGGAGGGGCGCCTGTTAAAGGGCGGCGTCAAGGCGGGGGAAATCACCACCTGGCTGAAGGCGGAGTTTGCCCTGGGGCACGGCCATGCAATGGCCATCTATGCACTTCTCAAGGGCACCAAGTCCGAGGGTGACAGGTAACCGACCGCGGCCGTCCAGTATAAATAAAGAACCCCGGCGTCGGGCCGGGGTTCTTCGCTACAAAAGATTTACTCTTCGCTCTGCGCCAGCCTGGCGTGCTGCTTGTCTTTCGACTTGGGCTTGGGCTGCAGCTCCGCCAACATCAGTTTCATCTGCTGATACTCGTCCTCGCTCTCCATCTCCAGCATCAGCGGCTTGGCGACGCGGGCGAAGAATTCTGCATCCTTCTGCTCGTACAGCTCGTGCGCCAGCCACTGGGCGATATGTGCTTCGCGCGGGGCGCGCAGGTAGGCCTGCTCGAGCATTTCCACGTATTTGTCCCGCGGGTAGCCGAGCATCTCCATGGTCATGGCGAGCCCGAACCAGTTGGACGCCGTGTCGGAGTCATTGTTGACCAGGAAGACGAACTTGTCGCGCACCCGCTTCAGGTAGGCGCGGTCGCGCGCCTCACCGGGCAGGTTGACCTGGCGGTTGAGCCCCAGCCAGGCCTCGGTGTTCTGGTACCAGAACTCGCCGCGGTGGGCCGCCGGCACAGTCGCCAACAGCTGCTCGGCGCGGTCGAAGTTGCCGATGCGAGTTTCCGCATCCGCCTGCACCGCGGTCAGTTCCGGGCTGTCGACGCCGGCCAGGTGCGCATACTTGAACAATTTCGCCAGTCCCGCGAGGTTGTAACCGGACATCACCAGGAACTGTCCGACTTCAGCCACGGCGTCTCGCGGGGACAGCTGGCGCACCGCGGGGTTCGCCTCGCGGAAGTCCGCCGGCACCGGACCGCCGGCGAGATCGAAGCTGCCGTCCTGGAACATGGCTTCATATTGCTCGTCGATCTCGGCCAGGGACATACCGAAAGATTTCTCCAACGCCTCTACCGGATCCGCACCATTGTTGAAAGCCTGCACATAGTCCTTGAACTGCTCGACCTTGCCGCTCTCCATGATCAGCCAGTGCGCCAGCATCCAGCCGCTGGCATAGATGCGGCCCTTCTCATTGTCCGGCGTGTTGGACACAGTTGCGCGCAGCAGCTCCTCCAGCGGCACGGGGCTGGTGAAGAGCAGGGTCATGGCGCGCTCTTCCGGAATGGCACCCAGCTGGTAGCGACCGTCCGCGCTGAATGTCATGGTGGACATAAACTCGGCAAAGCCCTCGCTGTACCAGTAGGGGTAGTGGGTGGTGTTGCCGTTGTAGCTGAGGAAGTGGGTGTACTCGTGGAACAGGAACTCGCGCGCCTGCAACTGGCGCTTGCCACTGCGGCCGTCCAGGTTGACCAGCGCGTAGCTGCCCTGGGCGGTGGTGTCGAAGAGACCGTTGGTCATTTCCGCCAGCTCCTCGCCCACCAGGCCGGCGTAGCTGCGGCGGTCGGCAGCGGCGTAGATGGTGAGCTTCTCACTCTCCTGGCTGGCACCGAGCAGCTTCAGGGCCACGGCACGGTAGCGCTCCAGGTCTGAGGCGAGAGTCTTTACGGCGGCCGGATCGCCGTTGGTGACGATGCGGAAGTTGTCTGTATCCACCTGGTACCAGGTTTCTTGACCCAGGTTCTGCTCTTTACAGCCTGCCAGGACAAACCCGAAACAAATTACCAACAGCGTGAGGGTGCGTGGAAACATAGTTCTAGCCACCGAGGTTGATTCTTGCGGGCCCTCCGTGGCTGAGCATTCTTCCCTGGGCTCTTACCAGGGGAAAGAGCACGGAAGCCAACACCCTACCGGTTTTCACTGTACAAAAAAAGAACAATTTTAGACCAGCGCCCGGATTCCGTTGGATTTTTTCGGACTTAAAAGTCCGTACAACTCAGGGATTCCGGGACCTGCGGCTAGACGCAGCAGACGCCAATGACCGAGAAGAGCTTCTCAGTTCTCGCACCTCACGGCCCAGGGCGGAGCCGACAGCTCTTATAGTCAGCAGTTGACCAGCGCAGACCAACTGGTCACAAAAATAATAACGGAAACGAGAGAAAACGATGAAATGCTCCCCGCTACTGGCGCTGCTCGGCGGCGCCCTGCTGGCGGCGCAGGCCTGGGCCGCGCCGCAGTTTATTCCCGACCTGGATATCACCAGCTTCGACGGCACGGAACTGGACGCCAACCTGTTCCTGCCCGATGCACCACCGCCCGCCGGCGGCTACCCCACGGTTCTGTTCACCAACAGCTGGGCGCTGGACAAGCACCAGTACCTGCTGCAGGCGAAGGCGCTGGCCGAGAAGGGCTACCTGGTGATGAGCTACTCCACCCGCGGTTTCGGCCAGTCCGGCGGCCTGGTGGATGTGGCCGGGGGCAACAGCCTCAGCGACGTCAGTGTGCTGATCGACTGGCTGGAGGCCAACTACCCGGTGGGCAAGCTGGGCATGGCGGGCATCTCCTACGGCGCCGGCCTCTCCCTGCTGGGCGCTGCCGCGGACCCGCGTGTGGATGCGGTGGCGGCACTGTCCGGCTGGTCCGACGTGGTGGAGGGGCTCTACCCCAACGAGACGGTGAACCTGGTGTGGGGCACACTGCTGGTGAACACCGCCTTCCAGCGCGAGTCCTATATCGACCAGGTCTGGAGCGACCTGCGCGGTGGCCACAATATTGACGGCGTCATCGAATTCGCCGCACCGCGCTCGGCCCTCGGCTTTGCCGACGCGCTCAACGCCAATGGCACCGCCGTGCTGATGTCGAACAACTTCGCCGACTACCTGTTCAAACCCAACAGCATGACGGATCTCTACACACTGCTGGAGGGCCCGAAGAAACTGCTGTTGAACCCGGGCACCCACGCGGTGACCGAAACCCTGGGCGGTAACCGCGGCCATATCTGGGCCACCAGCTTCCGCTGGTTCGACCGCTACCTGAAGGGCGAGGACAACGGCATAGACCGCGAACCCAAAGTGGATATGACGGTGCGCATCAGCAATCGCCTGGAGCAGTTCGACGATTTCCCGGTGACACAGAACAGCAGCCACTGGTACCTGCACCCGCGCCTGACCTATTTCGGTAACGGCAGTCTCAGGAGCAGCCCCTATTCCGGCTGGCGCTGGAGCAACGAGTTCCACGGCGGCGCCGATACAGCGGCCGGCACCGGTATCCCGATCGTGTCCGACGCGCTGGAGGGTTTCGGTATTCCCGTCTACACCTATATGCCCGCCATCAACGGCTACCACGCCATCGAATACCAGTCGCCGCTGCAGTGGAGCACATTGAAAATCCGCGGCACGGCGTCGCTGGAGCTGTGGATAAAACCGAGCAAGCCGGAAGTGCAGCTCCAGTTGCATCTGTACGATACGGATGCCCTCGGTATGGGCCGCCTGATCACGCACGCCCCGATCACGCTGCACAACGCCGAGGTGGGGCGCGAGCAGAAAATCAGCGCAGAGTTTTTCACCACCAGTTACGACGTGCCGGTGGGACACAGGGTGACCCTGGCGATAGATACCGAGGGGCTGATCTACCAGAAGCCCGCCGACACCAACTATGAAATAGTGGTGCCCTATCGCGGCAGCCGGGTTTCCAGGCTGACGGTGCCGCACCTTTAGTCGGGATTTTCGCTATCCGGATACACGGGCGAACACAAGGTTCGCCCCTGCAGAGGGCTATGGTCATTCCGGTGAAAGCCGGACTGCGAAGGCATGGATGCCGTAGCGAGCATTCGCGAAGCGAATGGCCCGAAGGGCGTGTCGCAGGAGCGCTACCTAATCCAGGTGCCACCGAACTGGATACCGGCCTGCGCCGGTATGACGAGCCAGTATAAGTTTGTTTTGCAACAGAGTATCTACAGAGCACTAACGTCATTCCGGCGAAAGCCGGACTGCGAAGGCATGGATGCCGTAGCGAGCATTCGCGAAGCGAATGGCCCGAAGGGCGTGGCGCAGGAGCGCTACCTAATCCAGGCGCCACCGAACTGGATACCGGCCTTCGCCGGTATGACGAGGATATGAATGGGGCCAACGATCGCTGGTCCCCGCTTTTCCCCCGCCTTCGGCAATTCCCACCCAAACCGCTACAATGGCCCCTTCGCCAAAACCACATTGCCGAATTAGCGATCAACTATGAATAAAACCATCCTGCGCTGCCTGCTGGCCGCGCCGCTGCTGGCGCTGGCAGCCTGCGGCCAGCCAGAGAAAACACCCGCAGACTCCGAACAGAAAACCACCGCCGAAGTGACCACCGAAGCGGCAGTGGAACAGGTCGATTACAGCGATGCCCCCGAGGGCCGCCTGCCGGAGGGCGTGCGCCCCGAGGCCTACCGCCTCGACCTGGAGCTGGACCCGCGCCGCGACGACTTTTCCGGCAGTGTGGAGATCGATATCCAGATGGCCAACGCCGCCGACCATATCTGGCTGCACGGCAAGAACATCCGCGTCGGCGATATCGGCGCGACTCTCGCCGACGGCAGAACAGTAGCGGCGCAATACCAGGAGGTACTGGATAGCGGTGTGGCCAGGGTCGGCTTTGCCGAGGAGATTCCCGCGGGCGAATTTACCCTGCGTATCGATTACAGCGCCGACTACGACCGCAACCTGGCCGGCCTGTTCAAGGTGGAGGAGAAGGGCGATGCCTATGCGCTGGCCAAATCCGAGTCCATCCAGGCGCGCAAGTACCTGCCCGGGTTCGACGAGCCGGGCATGAAGGCACCCTTCGATATCAGCCTGACCGTGCCCGAGGGCTACGCGGCCATCAGCAACGGCGCGGAACTGAAGCGCGAGCCCGCGGGCGAAGGCCTGGAAAAAGTCACCTTCGCCACCACCCGCCCCATGTCCACCTACCTGCTGTCACTGTCGGTGGGCCCCTTCGATGTGGTGGAGCGCCCGGCGATCCCGGCCAACCAGTACCGCAAGGAACCCATACCGCTGCGCGGCTTCGCGCGCAAGGGCCGCGGCGGCGATATGAATTACATTCTCGATATCACCCCGCGCATGGTGGAGATCTTCGAGACGCAACTGCAGCGCCCCTATCCGTTCGAGAAACTGGATATCGTCGCCGCGCCCCAGTGGCCCAGCGGCGCCACCGAACTGTCCGCGGCCATCACCTATCGCGAGCAGCGTATCCTGGTCGGAGACAAGCCGGCCCCGGGCGCGCGCCTGGCGCTGCTCGGTGTGCACGCCCACGAAATCGCCCATATGTGGTTCGGCAACCTGGTCACCCCGCCCTGGTGGGACGACCTTTGGTTGAAAGAGGGATTCTCCACCTGGGGCACGCCGCTGGCACTGACCATCTACGAACCCAACGGCGGCCACGACCTCAACGCCGCGGTGCGCGCCATCAGCGCGATGCAACTGGATTCGTTGGCCAGCACTCGCGCCATCCGCGAGCCGGTCACCGACAACAACAATATCCGCAACGCCTACGATGCCATCACCTACGCCAAGAGCCTCGGCGTTATCCATATGGTGGACAACTACTTCGGCGCGGACAAATTCCGCCCGGCCCTGGGCCGCTATATCGAGAACTTCGCCGACGGCGAGGCCGACTCGCCGGCCTTCTACGAGGTAATCGGCGAGGAGACCAATACGCCGGAACTGACCGAAACTTTCCGCAGCTTCGTCGAACAGAAAGGCGTGCCGCAGCTGGATATTGTCGTGGACTGCGCAGAAGGCGGGCAGGCCAAGCTGCTGGTACGCCAGAGCCGCTACAAACCGCTCGGCTCGCCGATTCCCACTTCGGATCAGCACTGGAGCATCCCTTTCTGTTTCAGCAGCAGCAACAATGTGCAGCAATGCCTGATGCTGACCAGTGTCGAGCAGGAAGTGCAGATCCCCGGCGGCAGCTGCCCCGAATGGCTGCTGCCCAATGCCCAGGGCAGCGGCTACTACCGCTGGACCCTGGCCGACGACCAGTGGCAGGCACTGATCAAACGCTTCAGCAAATTCACACCCACCGAACAGCTGGCCATTATAGACAGCGCCTTCGCCGCCTTCGAGGCCGGCAGTCTGCCGGAGTCCACGCTGCTGGAAGTAGTGCGCCAGTCCGCCGCGGCGGACAAGCGCCAGGTGGTGGTCGCACCGCTGCGCTATTTGCAGAAATACCGCCAGAATTACCTGGTGGAAGAAGAACAACCGGCATTCCTCAACTTCACCCAGAACCTGTACCTGCCGATACTCGAAAATACCGCCGACAGCCCCGACAGTGAGGAGCAGCTGCTGTACAGCGAACTGCTGAGCTTTATGGCCCTGGTCGCCGCCGATCCCGACGCGCGCAAGACACTGATGGACAGGGCCGAGGCCTTTACCGGATACCAGCGCAAACGCGATGAAGAGGCCCTGGACTCCGACCTCTACGAAGCCGCACTGACGGTAGCGGTACAGGACGCCGGTGAGGATTTCCTGGACCACCTGATAGAAGTGCGCGCGGAACTGGATGACCCGCGCTTCGACAGCGCCAGCGCCAACGCCATCGGCAGCAGCAACAATCCGAAACAGCTGGACAGGATCCACAAGCTGGCGCTGGCAGAGCAGATGGGCGCCCGCGAAGCATTCGGACTGATACAGCACGGCCTGGCGGAACCGGCATTGCAGGAGCAGAACTGGCAGTGGCTGCAGCAGAACTTCGCGCAGGTAGTGAAAAAGATCCCGGAACAGTGGCGCCGCCAGACCCCGGCCTTCGCCCGCGCCTTCTGCGACGAGGAGAAGCTGGGGCAGGTGCAGCAGCTGTTCAGAAAATACGGCGACCAGGCGCCCGGCTACCAGCGCAGCCTGGCGCAGACTGAAGAGCAGATTCAATTGTGTATGGCGTTGAAAGAGAAAGGGGAGGTGCTGCTGGGGGCGCTGCCCGGGGTTTCCAACTGATCAGATACTTCCAGTATTGATCGCGGCCATGGGCCGCTCCTACGGGTTCTGAATAACCCTTTGTAGGAGCGGCGGGGCGGCCATCCGCCCATGGCCGCGATCGATCTACCCGACTCTAATCAACCTCTATCCCACCCGCCTGCAGAATCCCGACCAGCGGCTGCAACTGCTGCCGGTAATTCTTCCACTTGCCGATTGAAGAACTGTAAATGGGCTGGCGCACCTGGGCCGCACTGGCGGTTGTGGAGGCCTCGCGACTGCGATAGAAGTCGAGGCACTGGACCTGCCACTCCAGCCCGCAATAGTCCATTACCCGGTGCGCCGTGGCCTCAACATTCTCTACCAGGTCCTCATAGCGCACCTCACAGATGCGCCCCGGCAACACTTCCTGCCAGTGATCCATCAATTGTCGATAGGCCAGGTAATAGTTGCCCAACTCCTCGAGATCATAGGAAAAAGGGTAGGCACTCTCGAACAGCTGTTTGTAAATAGCGTAGCAGGTATCCATTGGATGGCGCTGCATATGGATTATTTTCGCGTTGGGCAATGCCGCGTGAATAAGTCCAATATACAGGTAGTTGAATGGCAGCTTGTCGATAAAGTGGGGCTTTTTGCCTGTCAGCAAGCGTGTGCTGTCGATATAGGCCACTCCCAACGCGCCAAAATCGATTCCCCGACTCGCTTCAACCAGCTGCAGCTTGGTAAGCCTCGCACTGCTCCCGGTACTGGCAGAGTGCACGGCTTTCATCATTTGCAGGGCAAAATTATTCAGCTCTCCGGCGGACTGAACCTGGGAGTGCGATGACAGGATACGCTCAAGCAGGGTGCTACCGGTGCGCGGCATGCCCAGGATAAATATGGGCTCGACCGATTCACAACCAGCGACGCACCTGGCAAAAAACCCAGAATCAAAATTCCGCTGCAGGGACTGCATGACTGCCAGATCGCCCTGCAGGTTGTAGCGCATATTCTGGCGCCGCAAGCGAGCACCGGACTCCAGCTGCTGAAAGGACCCCTTGTAATGCCCCAGGTCCTCGAGTTCCTTGGCGAGTGCGTAATGCAGGTTGACCCTTTCACGTGCGGGCAGACCACCGTCCGCCAGAAGGGCCTGCATAGGGGCAATATGGTTGAACTCCCCATCCTGTCGACGCAGACCGGACAACAACAGGTAGGCTTCGCTGTCGCGGGGATTCAGCTCCAACACCCGGCGCAGGGATTCCTCGGCGTCCGATAATTTCCCGAGAAATCTCTGGGCCGTGGCGAGGTTGTAATAAAAACCCGGTTCATCTCCACGCAACCCTATCGCATGGCGATATTGCGCTTCCGCCATCTCATGCTGTTCCATGGACGCGAATATCCTGCCCAGCTCGTTGAGCTGATGGGGATCCGCCAATGCCATTTCCGCCAGCTGCAGTGCATAAGATTGAACCCGGTTGCTTGCAGATCCCGCTGCGAGGCCGCAACGGCAGTACTGCAGCAGCGCATCGATACTATTCGGCGCCAGAGACAGGGCCCTGTCGCAGGCCATCGAGGCCTGTTGGAAATTACCCGCTGCAGCCTGGATTTCGCTCAAAACCAACCAGCCATCCGCATACTCTGGCTGCGCGTCGAGCAGTGTGCGTATAGCCGCTACGGCTTCTCGCACCTGGCCCTGTGACAAGAGCCCGCGCGCCTGCAGGCAGACCAGCTCCGTATTATTCATTGGATCCCACTATCTCAGCATCACAGCTTGTCACTCTATCATTGCCCCTCTCGCTCTGCAGCCAGCACCTCCCGACCGCAACAAAAAAGGCCGGGGGTTGCCCGGCCATTAAAGCAACAATGCAATGGTGCTTAGAAGGTGTAACTTGCACTCAGGCCGATGGTTCTCGGCGTGGTGATGTACTGGCGCTGGTTGTTACCGTAGTAGTTCTCGAAGATACCGGTGTCCGTACTCATGTAGGCAGAGGGATAGCTACCGGTAACGCCTTCATCGTTGAGCAGGTTTTTGGCGTACAGTGACAGCACCCAGCTATCGGTCAGCAGGGAGGCGGAGGCATTCCACAGACTGAATGCATCGTGCTCATCCTGGATGGAGGTATCCTGCACCGAGTTGATGGTCTGTGACTGGTAGTAACCGCCGATGCGGCTCGCCAGTTCCATACCCTCGGATATGAAGTAGCGGTGGGAGAGTGCAATGGTGGCGACATTTTCCGGAATACCCGGCAGCTGATGACCGTCTTCGGCGATCAGGTTGCCCGCCTGCGGTCCAACCAGATCGGCAGTCAACTCAGCCTTGGTGTAGGTGTAGCCGGCGTGCAGGCGCAGGCTGTCGGTCAATGCAAATTCGGCATCCAGCTCGAGACCGCTGGTTGCGGCCGAGTCGCCATTCTGGGCCATAAAGAAGGCCCACACGTACGTTGCGGTGTTCAGCTGCGGATCCTGCCAGTCCACGTAGAAGACATTGGCGGAATAGCGTGCGCGATCAGTTTCACCTTTTAGACCGAGCTCATAGTTCTGTGCCGTGTCCTTGCCGTAAGTGCTGGCAGCCTCACAGTTGGGCTCCACAAAGAACCCACCACAGGGCACGGCATTGGAACCGCCGCGGCGGAAGCCTTCGGAGTAGGTGGCATAGGCCATCAGGCTCTCGCTGATATCCCAGGATGCGTTGAGCTTGAACTGGATATCGTCTTCTTCCTGATCCGGATATTCTTCGAAATCGACGCTGTCTCCGGCAAACAGCGGGAAGCCCAGCGCTGTGTCGTTGGTCAGCGCATTGTTGAACCAGCGCAGGCCACCGGTCAGGTGGAAGCTGTCGCTGATGTGATAAGTCAGTTCGCCATACACGGCCAGATCTTCAAACGTCTCCTGGCGTGTGTAATCGAAATCGGTTTCCTGCAGCGAATACCCCACCCACCACTGGCCGTCAGCGGCGCATGCTGCACCTATGTCGGCACAGGCCCGGCCGTATTCATCCAGGCCAAGCAGGTAACTCAGGTTATAGGTTTCGCGCTCCTGATCCATGTAGTAGGCGCCGGCGACCCAGTCCACGCTACCGTCGGAATTGGAAACCAGGCGGAACTCCTGCACCAGTGCCTCTTCGCTGTAGCCGGCATCCACATGGGCAACCGGACGCGGGTTACCGGTATACAGCCAGTGGAACCAGTCCCTGCCGGTCACCCACAGGCTAGTATTGTCGCGCCAGCCATTGCCGGTATGCTCATACTTGGAGGTGGTCGAGGTCAAGGTGGCGAAGCCCAGGTCGGCTTCCACTTCCAGACTGAAAAGATCCACTTCACGCTCGGAGGGTTCCAGCATGGTGGAGCCAAGGTCATCATCGCCGTAGCTGTCGCCGAGCAGGTTTCCTCCCAGACTCACTGCGCGACGCGCACCTATCTCGTCACTCTGGGTCTGGTAGGTGGCGATGGCACTGACGCTATCGCTGAAATCCACTCGCAGGGCTGCGCGGGCATGGGTAATCTCTACCGTGTCGGCGTCTTCCCTGGAGGTGTAGCAGGAACCGTTGAAGGCGATCTCCTCGGCTGTCAGGGAAGGATCTTTTACACTGACACAGGACCCGTCATCGGTCTTCACCACCGGCTTGCCATCCGCCAGCTCGTACAGGTTGACATAGTCAATCACGCCAGCGTTATCCACAGTGCCGCCGGAAAACCGGAACGCAGCCTTGTCGCCCAGCGGCAAGTTCAGGATTACATCGGCACTGTAATTGTTGCCGCCGGAACCATCGGTCTGACTGAGGCTGGTGGAGGCCTTGACCATTGTTTCTTCGATGTCCGGCTTGTTCATGATATAGCGCACGGTGCCGCCCATGGCGCCAGACCCGTAGAGGGTACCCTGAGGGCCGCGCAGCACCTCCACTCGCTCTATATCCTTGAGCAGGAAGTTGGCGAAGATCGGCGTGGAGTCCACATAGGTGGAAACGGGGGAGACCGAGGAGAGGCCGATATCGCCGTTCGCACCATTGTCCACGTTCAAGCCACGGATAATCATGTTGTTGGCCATGCCGGAGTTGCGGTAGCCACGGTCCAGTACCGCAACACCTGAAACGCTGCGCAGCAGCTCGGTAGCATCGGTAATATTCTGCTCGGTGATCTCCTCGCCGCTCACTGCGGAAATATTGTAGGGAATATCCTGAGCATTCTGTGCCCGTGCGCTCGCGGTCACTATGACTTCCTCGAGTATCGCCTCCTGCGCCACCGTAACCTGTGGTACGGAAAGCAGTGTACCGGCGGATACGGCCGCAACGGTCGATGCCAGAGTTTTCTTGTTAAACCCCTGCTTGCTTTGCTCTTTCATGGCTCTCTCTACCCTTATTTTATTTGTCTGGCCAAACCGCGCCGATAGGTGTTGTTGATATCGAATATGCTACGCGCCTTACCGCGGATACCTAGCGCCAGTTAGTGCGCAGTGACTGGTCCAGTTTTTACTGCAATTTACTCCGGCACCTTCAAGGGACCGAGCTCCTCATAGGCCGGCGATACTGCACCCGGCTCGTACTGCGGGTACTGCACCCGCGCGTCGCGGAAACTTTTCAGTGTCTGCCCCAGGCCCTTCATACCGCGCTCGCGCACCTGCTTGACCTTGGCGAGATCCACCTCGAATGCGATCACCTCTTCCTCCACCGAAGCCTGGTGAATCACCTCGCCTTCCGGACCGACGACAATCGAGCGGCCCACGCCCTGGGCACCGGCGGAGTTGACGTCCACCACGTAGCACTGGTTGGTGACCGCGCTGGCGCGCACTATCGAGAGTTCGTCGCGGCGGTCGATGGTGTCGGTCTTGGTGGGATGGATAATCACTTCCGCCCCCAGCCAGGTGAGCGCGCGGGTAGTTTCCGGGAACCAGATGTCGTAGCAGATGGAGACACCGAATCGGCCCACTTCCGGCACATCGAATACCAGGAACTGGTCGCCACCGGTGACCCCCTTTTCGTAGGGCAGGAAGGGATAGATCTTGCGGTAACGGCCCACCACCTCACCGTTCGGATTGATCACCGGTGTGGTATTGAAGACGGCGCTGCCGCACTTCTCGTACATGGAACCGGGTACCAGCCAGATACCCAGTTCCCGCGCGCTGCGGCAGAAGGCATCCTCCTCCGCAGAGGGCAGTTCACGGGCGTGCTGCACGCCCACGCCGCGCAGGGCCAGCTCACTCAGTACGACCATCCGCACCCAGGGGAAGCGCAGTTTGATCTTCTGGATTCTCTCCAGCAGCAGTTCCAGGTTATCGGCCTCAGCCAGGTTCAGCTGCAGCGCCGCGATTCCGAAGTGTTTGCTCTTATTGTTCATCGCCAGACAGTTCCTGCTTGTCGGTGCCGCTGTGGCGGCTTGTATCTGGCTGTATCTTGGGGGATCCGACTGCCCTGCAATAGGTCCAGATTTTAATAGGCCATGAGTCCAACACACACCAATGGCTTCAAATGGCAATAAATCACGACTTGAAATCACGACTTGGCTCCAAAGCCCGGGCGCATCTGGACCTATATTCTCCCCCATAATCGGTTAGCGTTGTGCCAGGTAGAGGAATTAAACTGATCGCGCGGTGCGCTTCCGCTACAAGAGCGATGGCATCGGATAATAAACAGGGCAGCGCCCACCCGGAGTATCCATGAGCAATAACGCAGAAAGTCTGGCAAGTCAGCAACTCGACACCAGCAAACCGCCGGGAAATTTTTCCAGAATTATCCCAACTGCTGCACCACAAGGGTGGCCTGCCAGCATACTGCTCGCCTTTCTTTCCTCCGCCGGCCTTTATTACGTAAATATTTTCCCGGTGATCGTCGACTCGCTGATGGCCGGCGCCGGCCTCTCTGCGGCACAGGCCGGGGAGATCACCTTCGCCAATACCATCGGCGCGGTGATCGGCGCCTTTACCGTATCACTGCTGGTGAAGAGGATCCCGCAGTGGAAAGGCGCCGCCTTTGCGCTGCTGCTCTGTTCCATCGGCATGGACCTGCTGACCATCTTCCTCGCCAACCTCGACCTGCTGATTCCGCTGCGCCTGGTGCACGGTATCCTCGGCGGCGCCCTGGTGGGACTGGGCTTTGCGGTGATTGCCCGCAGCGGTATTGCCGGGCGCGCCTACAGCATGGTGCTTTTGGTGCAGTACACGGGCGGCGCCCTGGGACTCGGATTCCTGCCGGGACTGGTGAGCGAGTTCGGAACCTATGTGCCCTTCTACGCGCTGATCACCTTCAGCATGATCACCCTGGCCATGCTGCCCTTCCTCGCCGACTACCCCCTGCCCGTAGAAAAGGCGCGCGCAGTTTCGGAAGCTGCGATGGAAAAGGTGTCCTTGATGCCGATCCTGATCACCCTGGTGGCGCTGTTCTGTTTCCAGTTCGCCAATATGTCCCTGTTTGCGTTTATCTTCGACCTGGGTAAATCCTTTGGTCTGGAAGTGGCCTTTATCAGCCAGACACTCTTCTGGGCCAACCTGATTGCCATCGGTGGCGCGGCCCTGGCATCGGTTACCGGCCAGCGCTTTCCGCTGGCGCTGCCGCTGGGCATCGCACTGCTGGTGACACTGGGCGGGCTGCTGATGTTTATTTACAGCGGTCTCAAGCCGGTATTCATTGCCGCCAATATATTGACCGGCATTACCTGGGCCTTCTGTGTCCCCTATCTGCTGACCATGGCCTCGAGGTTCGACAAGGCCGGGCAGATGGGCGCCTTCGGCGGCTTCGCCTCCAAGATGGGGCTCGCCTGCGGGCCTCTGGTTGCCGGGCACTTTATTTCCGCGGGCGGCAGCTATACCCAACTGATCTGGATTGCGACACTGGTGCTGGTCATCTGCCTGGCGGCACTGCCATCGGCCGCGAGGCTGGACCGGGAAGTGACCGCCGCCGGCCAATAAAACCCAGATACAAAAAAAGGGAGCAGAGGCTCCCTGTCAATCGCCAGACAGTGGGCTCTCAGAAGAAGGACTGCAGGCGGGTGGGTTCAGTAAGCGGAAAGTAGCAGGCCGGCGGTTGGCGCAATGGCCTTCCACTGGCTTCTGACGAATTGCGGGTAAATCGGAAGAATCTGCCTGCAATCGAATACCTTCTCGGCGCCCCTATCATCGGTTCCATCCTGTGTTGTCATTCATTCCATTGTGGCGCTGCATGCGCCGCGCCAGGCGGGGAAGTGAATCTGAATTCCTTCAATCAGGAATTCCGGTGCCATCCGGGTTTTCTTCCCTGCACTTTAAAATTTAGGGAAGTCTGAACGGCGGGCTTTTCTCTGAGTACAGATCACTTGCCCCTGAATCCAGCACTGCGACGCTGCTCAAAATAGCTACAATAAAAAAATGCAGAAAACGATGACACGCGGCCGTCAACAGCCGCGCGAGCTGATCGAGAACCGCATTTCGTTTGCCGGACCCAGCTCGGAACTCAGTATTTACGACACCTATTTACCGGCGGAAAAGGTAGGCCTTACCGCGGGTGAATTACTCTATGCCGGCATGATCAATGGCCGCAAAACCATTTATGGCGCCCAGGGCTTCGAAGCCGATTTATTGCCTCACGAGACTTTCGTCATGGCACCGGGCCAGCATATCGAGATCGACTTTCCCGAAGCCAGCCTGGAGTGCCCGACCACCTGCCTGACCATCGAGATCGCGCGTGAACGGGTGGATGAGATCTGCTCGCGCCTGAATGCGGATGCGCCACTGCAGCGGGAATTCGAGGAGTGGCGCTTCCACCCGGAATCGCTGATCCACACGCCTCACAGCGCGGCCACCCAGGCGCTGCTGCAACGGCTGGTAGCCACCTTTACCGAGCAGTCCCACGACAGGGACCTGCTGATTGACCTGGGTATCGATGAGTTGCTGGTGCGCATGCTGCGCACCCAGACCCGCGGCCTGCTGCTCTCGACCTGCGCACAGAACCCGGAGATCAACGGGCTCGGTGCCGCCCTGCACCATATGCAGCAACACCTGGCGCAATCACTGGATATCGACGAGCTGTGCAAGATCGCCTGTATGAGCCGCAGTCGGTTTTTTAGCGAGTTCAAGAAACATATGGGTTGCACGCCGCAACAGTTTCAGCAGCAACAGCGTATGGCGGTGGCGCGCGAGCGATTGCAGAAAGGGGAATCGATAAGCCGCGTGTGCTTCGACCTGGGCTATCGCAACCTGAGCCATTTCAGCCGCCGCTTTCAGATGCAGTTTGGCAGCAGCCCGAAACAGTTCCAGCACAACCACACAGAAAAGCAGGCCGCCGACAAGACGGATTGAATTTCTCGCTGAAGGGTCAGCTATCCCGGGCGAGGATGGCAGAATCGATCAGCTTGCCCTCCTCGTTAAACCACTTGATACGGTGCCCATCCGCAACCACATAGAAGCTGGCCTTGCGGCCGTAGGACCAGTTGCGCCACTGGCGCACCCACAAGTCACCCTGCAGCCACCAGCGGCCGGTATCGGTTTCATCCACATCCACGTCATTGCGGGAATAGCCGAGCATGGTGCCATCGGCCATCAGTTGAATGCGGTAGGACTCGCCCAGGGTGTTGGTGCCGAGCAGCACGGATCCGGAGAATTCCTTCTGCAGCGCTTCCGCATTCAGGCGGCGGCCACAGGCCTCGGACAGGGTCTCCTCCGTCTCCGATACTTCGCCGTTGATCAACTGCGCCAGTATACGGACACCGGCTTCGATCTTGTCCGCCTCTATGGCGGCAAAACCCAAACGCAGGGTACTGGAATCGCGTACGGCTTCCACCAGCAGGCCCTCCTGCTCGGCGCGTTTTTGTAACAGTTCCGCGTCGACCCGCTGCGGCAGTTCCAGCCAACAGGCGGTGCCGCAGCTGGCGCGGCGCACGTGCAATTTGGGCAGGTGATACATCAGCGCCTCGCCGAGCGCGTTCCAGCGTTCGCGCAGCTGCTGGTTGATGCGGAAGCTGGCCGAGTCCAGGTGACCGGAGGCGACGAACTTGGCCAGCAGGCGCTGGTTGATCGCCGGCACCCTTTCCCTGAGCGTGTAGCGCAGCGCGCGCAAGCGCTGGATCACCGGTTTGGGCGCGACCACGAAGGCGAGTTGCATGCCCGGGTCTATCACCTTCGGGAACTGGTAGAGATAAATCACCGAGTCGCCACCGCTCATACTCTTGATCGGCGGCAGCGGGTTACCGTGGTAGCAGAATTCGTGATCGCAGTCGTTCTCGATAATCACCGAGCCCTGCGCCAGCGCCCACTGCAAAAGCTGGCGGCGGCGCTCCAGGCTGGTAGTCACCGCGGTGGGGTTGTGGGCGTTGGGTTGCAGGAAACAGCAATCGCTGTTTTGCAATTCCTCTCCGAGCAGCGGGCCGTCGCCATCCTGGGGCAGCGATGCGAGCCGGGCCCCGGTGCGGCGGAAAATCTCCTCGGTTTCCGTGCAGGCAGGCTGCACCAGTCCCACTGCGCGATTGCTGTTGAGCAGTAATTGCCCGAGCAGATAGCAGGCCTGCTGCAGGCCGCTGGTCAGCAGTATCTGCCCCGGCTCCACATAGATGCCGCGGCGCGGCAGCAGGCGGGTACAGATCTGTTCCACCAGCTGGCGGTCGTCCTCGTTGGCGCCGAGGGTGGCCCACTGGGCCACTTCGCGCCCGGCGTAGATATCCCGGGTGCACTCGCGCCACTCAGCCCCGGGGTAAAGGCGCGGATCGTATTCGTTGCTGACAAATGGAAACGGATACTGCAGCCAGTTGGCCGGGCGCGATTGCAGTGCGCGGCGGCTGACGGAAACCGGATTGCAGTGCCCGCGCCAGAAGGCCCGGTCCACATCGCCGCTGCTCGCCACCGCGGCGGCGCCCGTGTGGCTGATCACTCCCTGCTGCAGAATCGCCTCGTTGACATAGAAACCACTGCGCTCGCGGGTGACCAGGAAGCTGTCGTCCACCAGCTGCTGATAGGCGAGCACTACGGTATTGCGCGCGACCCCCAGCTGTTCCGCCATGCGGCGCGAGGACGGCATCTTGTGGCCGGCGGGGATGCTGCCGGACAGAATGCCCTGGATGATTTTTTCCCGTATCTGTGTCTGCAGGCTCTTGTCCGCCTGCGGGTCCAGTACGATCAGTGATTCTGCCATGGTAGAGCCGTTGCTGTTACGCACTTATTGTTATGGTTGCAAGAATAATGCCCCCGGTGATGCGCGCAAATCAAGCGCGTAGGAGGCCGCGGGGCTGAGGGCGAACACAGGGTTATCCCTCAGCAGATTTTTCGTCATACCGGCGAAGAGCCTGTGCCGGACTTGATCCGGTACCGGTATCCAGTTTCGAGGCACCTGGATTGCGGCCTTCGCCGGAATGACGATAGAGGATTTAGGAACTGGTCTCGTGGTGCTTGCGCAACCGCAATGCCAACCAGATCATCGCAAAGCCGAGCAGCATCACATAGGCGCCGATCAGCCACACCAGCGCCAGTGCACCGGCGCCGGGATTGAAGAGTATCGCCAAGCCGAATATCACCGACAGCAGCCCGGCGGCGATCAGCAGCCACTCGTTCCTGATTTCCTTGCGCAGCATCATGGCGCCGGCTATTTCGAAGAGTCCGCGCACCAGGGCCCAGACGCCGATAAAGATGACCAGCACCAGCGCGGTGACCTGCGGATACATAAAGGTCACTATACCGGCGGCGACACTGACCAGCCCGGCGACAATCAGCCACCACAGCGGCGTGGACTTGTGTCGACCGAGTACCGCCGCGACCAGGGACAGGAAGCCGTCGAGCAGGACGTAGATACCGAAGAGCAGTACCAGGGTCAGCAGCGAGAGACCCGGCCAGATAAACGTGAGTAGGCCGAAGATCACCGCGCAGATGCCGCGCAGCAGCAGCAGCCACCAGTTGTCGGTGAGCACTCGGAGAATCGGGCGGGTGGAGAGATTGGTCTCGGCAGACATACATCGGTCCCCGGTTGCACAGCTCCATTTATTTAAGTGTCGCCGGCCACGGAAAACCAATTTTTTGGGAATTTTTCCCAATAACAAATATCCGAACAGAGAGCGGCCCATGGACGCGACCTGACAGTCGACTCTGCAAAGACTGTGGTCGCGGCCCTGGGCCGCTTCATAAAAGTGTAGTTATATAATTACACTTCTGCTTATAGCGAACTGATGACGCCGCGCAGCTTGTCGACGATTGCATCTATCTCGTGCGCCTCGATAATCAGCGGCGGCGACATGCACAGGGCATCGCCGATACCGCGCGCCATAACACCGGCGTCCCAGGCCATGCCGGAGACCTTGCCACCGAACTTGCCTTTCAGCTCGTCCGGCGCGCGCAATTCGATAGCGCCGACAAGACCGTAGTTGCGCACGTCGATCACATTGCCCAGGTCGGCGAGGCTGTGCAGGGCATTTTCCCAGTGCTTGCCGATATCGCCACTGGCGCGGGTCAGCAGGCCCTCGCGCTCGTAGATATCCAGTGTCGCCATACCCGCGGCGCAGGCCACCGGGTGCGCGGAGTAGGTGTAGCCATGGAAAAACTCCACCATGCCTTCCGGAGCCGCGTTCATCACCGTCTTGTAGATTTCATCCTTCACGAACACGGCACCCAGCGGTACCGCCGCGTTGGTGATGCCCTTGGCGGAGGTGATCATATCCGGGGTCACGCCGAATTCGGTGGAGGCAAAGGCGGAACCGGTGCGCCCCCAGCCGGAAATCACCTCGTCGAAGATCAACAGCAGGTCGTGCTTGTCGCAGATTTCGCGCAGGCGCTGCAGGTAGCCTTTCGGCGGCAGTATCACACCACCGGCACCGGCGAAGGGCTCGACAATCACCGCTGCAATCTGGTCGGCGCCATGGAAAGCGACAAGACGCTCCAGGTCTTCCGCCAGTTCCACGCCGTGCTCCGGCAGGCCGCGGCTGAAGGCATTGCGCTCTATATCCAGCGTGTGGCGCATATGGTTGGATTTCACCGGCTGGCCGAAGGTCTGGTAGTTGGGCGGCAGGCCGCCGACGGAGATACCGCCGAAGTTCACCCCGTGGTACCCCTTCTCGCGGCCGATAAACATGGTGCGGGTACCCTTGCCGCGGGCGCGCTGGTATTGCAGGGCAATTTTCAGTGCACTCTCCACCGCCTCGGAACCGGAGTTGCCGAAGAACACATGGTCGATGCCATCCGGGGTATGCTTTACCAGGCGCTCGGCGTACTCAAAACTCAGCTCGTGGCCGAAGTTGAAGATGGAGCTGTAATCCAGCGTCTTCGCCTGCTGGTGAATGGCCTCGGCGATTTCCGCGCGGCAGTGACCGGCGTTGGAACACCATAGGCCGGCGGTGGCATCGATAATCTGGCGGCCGCCCTTTTCGGTCAGGTAGATACCCTCGGCGCGCTCGACAATCCGCGGCGCGGACTTGAAAGTGCGATTGGGGGTAAAGGGCATCCAGAAGGCTTCGGTTTTCAGTTCGGACATTTTTTTGCTCCGCGGTTTCCCTGTGAATTCGGTTAAATTTTCTGATCAATTCCAATCGTCATCCCGAACTCGATCCGGGATCCAGCTCCGGAGGTCAGGTTTAACCCCGGAGATTCCTGGATACCGGTACCGGATCAAGTCCGGCACAGGCCCTGCCCGGTATGACGATAGCGCCCAATCAGGCACCAAAACAGCAGTACTTGGTCTCGTAAAATTCTGCCATCCCCTCGACACCGCCCTCGCGGCCGATACCGGATTCCTTGCAGCCGCCAAAGGGCGCTACCGCCGTGGAGAAGACGCCGGTATTACAGGCCACCATGCCGTAGTCCAGCGCTTCCACCACGCGGTTGGCGCGGCGGATATTCTCGCTCATCACATAGGCGGCGAGTCCGTAGGGTGTGGCGTTGGCGCGGCGGATGACATCGTCCTCATCGGTGAATTTCTGCACCGGCGCCAGCGGGCCGAAGATCTCTTCCCGGGCGATACGCATCTCGTCGGTGACACCGGTAATCAGTGTAGGTGCAAAGTAGTTTTCGCCGTGTGACAGGAAGTCGCCGCCCAGCTCCACCTTGGCGCCGGATGCGATGGCGTCCTGCACCAGGTCGTTTACCCGCTCCGCGGCACGGCGGTGGATCAGCGGGCCCACGGCCACACCCTCGTCGCAGCCATGGCCGATTTTCAGTTCCGCGACGGCTGCGCGCAGCTTTTCGACAAACTGGTCGTGTACCGCCTCGTGCACATAGATACGGTTGGTGGACACGCAGGTCTGGCCGGCGTTGCGCATCTTGGTGGCCACACAGGCGCTCACCGCGGTGTCCAGGTCCGCGTCGTCGAAGACGATAAAGGGCGCATTGCCACCCAGCTCCATGGACATCTTCTTCACGCCACTGGCGCACTGGGCCATCAGCAGCTTGCCCACGGCGGTGGAACCGGTGAAGGTGAACTTGGCCACCCGCGCATCTTCGGTCAAGACCCTGCCGATACCGGGGGCGTCGGATCCCACCACCATATTGATGGTGCCCTTGGGCAGGCCAGCCTGCTCGGCCAGCTGGCACAGGGCCAGGGCGGACAGGGGCGTCTCCACCGGGGGCTTGATCACGACCGTGCAGCCGGCCGCCAGCGCTGGCGCCGCCTTGCGGGTGATCATGGCATTGGGGAAGTTCCACGGGGTGATACAGGTGACCACACCCACCGGCTGGCGGATGGTATTCAGGCGCATGGCCGGGTTGTGGGTGGGAATTGTCTGGCCGTAGGCGCGGCGACACTCCTCGGCGAACCACTCTATAAAGGAGGCGCCATAGATAATCTCGCCCTTCGCCTCTGCCAGCGGCTTGCCCTGCTCCAGGGTCAGGATACGCGCCAGGTCGTCGGCGTTATCCATAATCAGCTGGTGCCAGCGCTTCAGCACCGCCGCGCGCTCGCCGGCAGTCTTGCGCTTCCAGGCCGGGAAGGCCGCACTGGCCGCGGCCACGGCCGCCTCGGCATCTGCGGCACTGCCATCGGCCACCCGGGCCAGCAACTCGCCGTTGGCCGGGTCCCGCACCTCAATGGTGGACGCCCCGTCACGCCATTCGCCGTCGATATAGTTCTGAAGCTTCAACAAATCACTATTGGCCAGTTGCACCGCGTATCTCCTTGCAATTATTGGTCTAGAACAGCTGTTTTAGCAATTCTGGCGTGACTGGGCAGTGGCGAATAGTAGTATTTTTCCAACTAAAATTTACCTTTATCAAACTTTCCCCTAAGCTAGTCGAGCCTCCTGCAGGATGGACAAAGGAGCGCAGCGACGTGCCCATCTTTCAGCACGATGGGCACACTGCGCTTTGCCCATCCTACGCCCCCTCGCAGGGCCCTGATTACAGGTGAAGTGAAGAGTGCACCAATCCCCGAAGACATCACCATGAGCAAACCAAAATCCACCCTGACCGGACGCCTGAGTGATATAGACCTGCGCCTGCTGCGCGTCTTCCGCGAGGTAGTCCGCGCCGGCGGCCTGGCTCCCGCCGAGGTAGCCCTGAATATCAGCCGCTCCACCATCAGCACCCACCTCTCCGACCTGGAGGCGCGCCTGGGCATGCAGTTGTGCCTCCGGTCCCGCGGCCGCGCCGACTTCAAGCTGACCCAGGAAGGCGAGGCCGTCTACCAGGCCATCACCGAGCTCGACGGCCACCTGGAGGCCTTCAAAAGCCAGGTCAACGCCATCCAGTCCAGCCTCACCGGCCAGCTGCGCATAGTGCTGCCGGACGACGTACTGGAAATCCCCCAACTGGACCTGCCCGCCACCCTGGCCCGCATCCGCGACCGGGCCCCGCAGCTGCAGCTGGACCTGCAACTGGCCGCGCCGCAGGAACTGGAGCTGGAAATCCTCGCCGGCCGCGCCGACGTCGGTATCAACCCCCTCCACTCCCGCCGCCCCGGCCTCGACTACCGGCCGCTATTCCACCATCAGTCGCTGCTCTACTGTGGCAGCCAACACCCACTGGCCGGCGAACAGCAGGTAAGTGAGGAATTGCTAACCCAACAGGAACTGGCCGCTCCCAGCCACGCGGTGCTGTCCGGAGCGGCGCACCTGTATCGACTGTTCCCGCACAGATCCACCGCCAACCATATGGCCGCACGACTGGCGATGATATTGTCGGGGCAGTTTGTCGGCTTTCTACCGGAATACCTGGCGGAGCGCTATGTGCAGAGCGGAGAACTGCTGGCGCTGCACCCGGAGCGGTTTCGGTATCGGATTCAGAATGCGGCGACCTATAAGCGGAGTGCGGCGGAGCATCCGGCGCTGCGGTTGTTCCTGGAATCATTGGTGGTTAGAGACTGAGTTAGCCTTCCCGATATCAGAACCATCGTGCCAGCTTGGTGGGTTTCCGGCGTGGCTATATCTGGTGATTTATGGCTATATATGGGTATACACGGTCAGGTATGCCCATATGCCTATATATGCCCATGCCTATGAATAAAACTGTTAAGCATAAATACGGAAATGCCGAGAAAAATTGAGTTAAGTTACATAGTTTTTGCAGCATTAACCGCCGGTTACGCGGTAATTTCTGCTGCTTTAGGAGAAGTGATTTCATTTCAGCGTGCTGGATCTGAAGCTATTAGTGTTTTAGATGATCCGGAAAGATTCTGGGGCACTGTCTTAGTTTATACGGGCTTAGCACTTATAGCAGCCATTCTTGGAGTGAAATCCTATTTCCATCCAAAAATCTACAACTTTCTAAGTTTTGGCTTTGAATCTAAGCTTTCTTGGCAGCAGGTAATATTTGTTCTATGTCTCGCTGTTGCAATGTATTCTGGTATTTTCTGGCTTTCAGGAGTCTTGGCAAATGCTTAACAAGGCCATGAACTTCTCGCCTGACGGCGCCGGACAGCCTACGCTGCGCTCCGGCTGCCGGTTATGGCAACGTTATGTGTCAGTATGAATTTAAGTCCTCTAGAACAAAAAATATTCGATCTGTTGATTCAAGAAGATCCTGAAAAAGAAATCCTTAAAAGCCAGATTTCTCAAGTAGAGATTCTAGAGCGTAGTTATAGCGGCGTAGGAGTATTCACGAAATTTAAGGTGAGTGAGTCCGCAGAAAAATTAGGTAAAGAGAGACTAAAGCTCGAAGATTTTCCAGGGGCTTACCTTACCCATCCTGCTTTAGAGGCGGGCGCAGGTGTCATACTATGGTTAAATTCTGGCTACCTGGATACCTTAGAGTGTTTTACATATGGTGGTGACTGGCCAGCTAATGAGCAGTTATTCACAGTCCACACATAACAAACAGCGGCAGAGCGACAGCCAACGCTACGCACCTTTTGTGTTACTCGCTGTCGCTCAAACATTAACACAAAATGCGCTCCGCGCTGGCTGCGCCTGCGCTGGGCGTTAGGCGATAGAAGAATATGGACCTCGAATCACGCCTCAGAGTTTACGCAGATCTATCCTGCGAAATAATACGGAACGCTGCTTATTACAGCGCCGGATGGGAATCAAATGGAAAGCAAAAGCACGAAGACTCTGATTTCTGGGTAAATTTAGTTGGAAATTTCTTAGATATCGCAGTTTTGTCGTGGTGTTTTCTGTTTGGGGACAAGCGTGCTGAGTTTAGATGGCAAGAGATAATTCCGGATCACGATAAATTCATGGAACTATTGCTTTCACATCTAAAATGCAGTTCTGAAGAGTTTGAAGATTACATTTCTTGTATGCGCCTGTATCGAGACAAAAGGGTGGCACATAGAGATAAGTATCTAGTAGGAGATCTACAGATTGTTTACCCCTGTTTGGATATGGCTATAAAGTCCACAATGTTTTTCTATTCCAAGCTTTGCGAAGAGCAACCAATGATGCAGGAAATGTATGCCTACTCGGAGCTTGGCTCTTTCTATGCATGCAGGCTTTCAATGGCAGAGGCGGAGTATGAAAAAGCGGCATCGTAGCTCATATTCGCCTAACAATCGCAAGCAAAGCGACGCCAAAAAGCGGCGCGCTTGCTGCGGGCGTTAGCCATAAGGTCGTCTTAGAATGAAGATCTTCATATTATTTTTAATGCTTTTTACTTCTCAGTTAGCGTTCGGCTGCTACTGCGTAGATACTCCTCTTGAGAAGAGATACTTTGAGTCTGACTATGTTTATCTCGGTCAGGTTCACTCTTCAACGCTTGGTGACAATGGCGTAGTCACAAACGAGTTAGTTGTATTAGAAAAAATTAAGGGCGTAGCAGATACTAAAACTGTCAGAAATACATTGTTTCCTAAAGATATGTGTGCTTCTCACATGGTGGTAGGGTACAAGTATGTAGTTTTTGGGAAAACTGGTTCGATTCCAGAAATTAGTTCTTGTTCAAACATTAGCTCGCTCGGGGATATCGGTAAAGAGGGGCTGGCGCAGCTCCAAGAAATGGCTAACAAGTGACTGTACAATCCATGCAGAATATACGGTTTGGGCGACTTACGTTGGGCTCCAGCCGCACCTAACCGAGCGTTAGAGCCCATAGGAGATTCGAGAATGTGGCTATGCCCAAAGTGCGATAGAGAGTTTACACGTAAGAACCAGAGACACGCCTGTGGCACAGGAAATCGAGCCGATGTGGTACGAGATAGACCACAGTCAGTGGTCGAAGTATATAATGCGATAGAAAAATTCGTTAGAGATTTAGGCAAAGTCGAAATCGTTGCGAGAGAAAGATATGTCCTTTTCCGGAGCTCCAGGATATTTGTCGACCTCTCCATAATGAAAGATGCAGTTCGCATTGCCATTCATATTGGTCGAAGAGTCAAAAATCCTGTTTTTACTAAGATCGTTGACGATGGAAAACAAGTTACCCATGTGGCCAAAATTGGAAGCATTGGTGAACTAAGAGAAATAGAACCATTAATAGAGGAGGCTTATAAGTTTTCTCAGCCATAACAGTCTGTCTATCAATGTAGAGCCGAACTGTAATCCGGGAGCGTTCAGCTGGCAGAGAATCTCGAGTGAATATTTAAAGGATAAATTCCGTGTGGAGATCGTATTAATCTACCACTATCTGCGTGAAACAGACCGATATTTAGCATAGAATCGCGACTTATCGGACAAACAACGCAAAAATGGAGAGGCAGGAACCATTCCACGGCCTCGCATGCAATTTCAGGAGAAGAAAATGAAGAACCTCGTAAAATATTTCATCACACTACTTGTATCTTTCAGCGCGGATGTAATTGCTGAAGATAATCCAGGAAAATTTTTTCAGATCTATATGCAATTGGGAGAAAGCTTCGACGCCAACGTGGCAAACCTTTACGACGACAGCGCAAAAATTCATGCGTACCGTGTGTATCCTCATGGGTTAGAGCGAAATATGGAACTTAGCGGAGCTCAATGGAAAGAGCTCGTAAAAAAGCTAATGCCCATAGCAAGGGCCAAGAATGATAAAAGTACATTTTCTGACATAAATATCCTGGAAGTTGAAGGCGGGTACAAGATAAAGGCAAACAGATACTCTGAACGAAAATGCTATACAGATACAGGTTACTATATGATTCTAAAAAATGGGGATGATGGGAACCTGGCCATTTTTGAAGAGTATATGGAGACCAAGCCGCTGCCAGATTGCTAACGGTGTAATCTATGGCTTATTTTGTGTGCTTTTTCCGTGTAACGAAGGTGCTGCGATAGGTGTGCATCCACCCTGAACATGGCGTCGTCACCAGTGTGAACCATTGGTCTGTATAATCCTCGAACACTTCCGCTACTTTGGGGCTGCTGACTCTGCCCCCTTCTCAGGAAACCAACAAGAAGTTTACCAAGAGAATTATGGCCAATATTATTCTTATAGCTTTCCTTGCAGCTTTTGCGCTTATCGCCTATCGGAGCCACCGCAAGGCAGTGCTTTCCAAGCGAGAGAGGCTTATTGACTCCTTTCAGTTTCCCGACGCGATCCCTCAGAAAGTGATCGAGAAGTACCCGCACTTGAGCAGACGCGATGCCGATCGTGTAGTGAATGGCCTCCGGGAGTACTTCCAGCTCTGCAATATTGCCGGCAACCGTATGGTTTCCATGCCGTCACAAGTCGTGGACCTGGCCTGGCATGAGTTCATACTTTTTACCCGTAAGTATTATTACTTCTGCAATAGGGCGCTGGGCCGCTTCCTGCACCATACACCTGCCGAAGCGATGCGATCGCCAACCGTCGCGCAGGCGGGCATCAAGACAGCCTGGAGAATTTCCTGCTACCGGGAGAAAATTTCCCCGGACTCTGCAAAGAAACTGCCGCTATTGTTTGCCATGGATGCAAAGCTGAATATCCCGGACGGATTCAAATACTCCCTGAACTGCTCTCGCCCGGGGAGTAACGACTACTGTGCAGGCCATATTGGTTGCGGCTCTGGCTGCGGCGGCGGTTGCGGCGGCGACTCGTCTGGTTGCGGAGGAGGATGTGGTGGTGATTGAATACGAAAACCCGGTATCCGGCAGACGCCCCGGCTATCTGGCCCCGTCTGCCTGCGACGATCGGTTGACCATCCATTCTGAACAACAAGGAGCTCTCAGTGGTAACCTGCTATCTGAAATACGTCATTGACCCCTATAAAATCCCTGAGTTCGAGCACTATGCAAAGCTGTGGATTCCTCTGGTAAACAGGTTCGGCGGCAGCCACAACGGCTACTTCCTGCCTTCTGAGGGAGCCAGCAATATAGCATTGGCACTGTTCACTTTCCCAAGTCTCGCGGAGTACGAGAAATATCGCCTGGATTCGTTTAAGGATGCCGGCTGTATTGCTGCCTTCGAGTATGCCGAGGAAACACAGTGTATTCTCAGCTATGAGCGCAGCTTCTTCAGACCGGTGTTCGAGTAGCGACCGGCCAACACCCTCCATGGCTCAGAATCCATGAACAATATATTTTCATCACTGCCGGACGAGCTCGGCGAGGAAGTATTCGAGGACCTGGTCCGCAGCGAGTCCATGCGGATAGAGCGCATCATCTCGAAGGGCCAGGCATCCCCGGAACAGGGCTGGTACGACCAGGAGGAGAATGAGTGGGTGATGGTCCTGCAGGGGGCGGCAGAGCTGGCATTTGATAGCGGGCACGAGGTGAAGCTGGAAGTCGGGGACTTTATCAATATTCCCGCTCACAGCAGGCACAGGGTCAGCTGGACGGATCCGCACAACACCACCATCTGGCTGGCGGTGTTTTATCGATAGCCGCCCTGTCCGCCCTTTGGCCGCGCACTACTGATCCAGGTAGTGTTTCTCCAGAAACTCGGAGCGGAAATTCTGCGGCGGCATATCCCGGTCCGGGCGACCCTCCGGGGTAAAGTCCATCAGGTTCCAGTAGGGCCAGACGGTGTCGACGTGGTTGCTCGGCAGCTCGGTTCCCCAAAAATGGTAGATGTCGCCGTCCCGCTTCCTGAACACGTGCAGCACGGGCAATTGCATTTCGTCGTTTTCCCCCTGGCACCGATAGTCGGCCTGGTAGTTGGTGCCGAAACCCGACACCAGATTGATCTGGCTCCAGCCGCGGGTTCGCGCCCAGGCGTTGATCTTCTCCGCCGGGGCCTTGGCGATACCGCAGAAGGCGGCATCCTGGGAGACCTGGTAGGCGGTGCGGTCGAAGCCGTCCATCAATGACGTACAGGACAGGCAGGGCTTGTCCCAACCAGGGCCGTACATAAAGTTGTAGAGCAACAGGGTGGGCTTGTCGCCGAACAGTTCGGAGAGCCTGACCGGCTGGCCGACCCTGCCTTCATTCGCCCACTGGAACTGGTAGTCTTCCTTCAGGCGTCCGCCGGGCGGCAACTGCCGGCGCAGCTCGGCGACCCGCCCGACCTGTTCGATCAGGGCCTTTTCCTCTTCGAGCAGCCTGTCCCTGGCTTCTCTATATTCGGGGCTTTCATTGGGGTAGCGGGGTTCTGTCATGGCGGAGGATTCCCGGTCGATGGTGGATCTGGTCCAGAGTATAGTTAACCGCAACCACAAGCCCTGGTTGAACATTTCCGCACACGAACTTGGAGCAGCAGGTTTGAGCCAAAAAGATCCGGTAACCATCTACTATCTGCAAATGACCTCACCGGAGCAGATTCGCGGTAAGCCGCGCCCCGAGGGGCTGGAGGTCATGGAGGCGGAGGTGAAGGAGTTCCGCTTTAACCGCTATCTCTACCAGCTGGTGGGCGAGGCCTGGCAGTGGGCCGACCGATTGAAACTGCCCGACGCTGACTGGCAGCGCTACGCAGAGCGGGAGCAGCTGCGCACCTGGGTGGCCTACCACCGGGGCTCCATCGCCGGCTACTACGAACTGGAACAACAGGCGGGCGGCGATGTGCAGATCGCCTATTTCGGCCTGGCGCCGAAGTTTATCGGCAGGGGTTACGGCGGCTACCTGCTGACCCACGCGCTGGAATCCGCCTGGAGCTGGGGGGACACCAAAGAGGTCTGGGTGCACACCTGCACCCTGGACCACCCGGGCGCGCTGGACAACTATCGCGCCCGCGGTATGGAGGTTTACCGCACCGAGCGGGAGTAGGTGCGCGGTTATTGACGAGTATTCACACCATGCCTGAAAAGAGTCGCACGGTACTGCTGATTCCCGGCATTTTCGACTACGGATGGTCGATGCAGCGCATGCAGAAATCCCTGGCCTCCGCGGGATTCACAGCCCACTACATCCACCTGAAATACAACTCCGGCTGGCACGGCATGGAGCACCTGTCGCAACAATTGAAGGAGCAGTCGGAGACACACTGCGGGAAGGAAAGCACCTGTGCGCTGGTGGGGTTCAGTATGGGTGGCATAGTGGCGCGCCACTACTTGCAGTCGCTGGGTGGATTGGCGCGGGTGCACAAATTCATCTCCATCTCCAGCCCCCATTTCGGCAGCTTCTGGGCCAACCTGCTGCCCTACCGGGGCGGTCGGCAGCTGGGTATCGGCAGCCGCTTCCTGGCGGAACTCAATCGGGAGATAGACAGCCTCGCCTGCACCGAGCCGGTGTCCATCTGGACGCCCTACGACGCGACCATAGTGCCACACTCCAGCGCCCTGCTGCCGATTGGCAGGCACTACCAGTTTCCGGTCAAGTTGCACCGCTGGATGCCCGAGGACAGGGCGGTGATTGCGACCGTCAGTGCGGAGTTGAGCGACGCTTTGCGGTAGTGCCCGGCCGCAGCTTACGCCGCTCTGCAAGCGGTTATGGCTCTAATGATTACAGCGCGAAATATGTCACCCCGCCCCGCGCCAGCTCACCCGAAACCGGCATCAAACTGCTTGACGCCCGACGCCAGCTGCCTTAAAAACGCGCGTCGCAATTTACGCCTGATCACAAGATGTCGTGGGTCTCCTTTAACGTATTCCGCACCCTGGGGTTCGCGGACACCCTGCAGTTAAAACCCGGGGAGGTCTTCAGGTACAGGGCCGATATCGGCGCGGCCGACTGGGTACTGTTCCCCGAGTACTGGCAGCTGAACGCGCTGGTCTATGGCCTGAAGGCGCGGGTATTTCCCAGCGAGGCCAGCTACCGCCTGGGCCACAACAAGATAGAGATGACTCGCGCCTTCGAGCTGGTGGCGCCGGCCAACACCCCCGTTACCCGGATCGCCGCCAATACGCCGGAGAATGCCACCGGGTTGTGGGAGCAGATGGATCACCCCTTCGTGGCCAAGCTGCCCAAGGCCTCCCAGGGCAACGGCGTCTGGCTGATCGAGTCGCTGCAGGACTGGCGGGACTATTTGGCCGGGACCGATGTGCTCTATGTACAGGAGCTGCTGCCGATCGACCGGGATATCCGCATAGTGATCATCGGCGACCAGGTGATTGCCGCCTACTGGCGCCTGCAGGCGGCGCAGGGCTTCTACAACAATGTGGCCAGGGGCGGATTCGTCGACCGCAGCCCGGTGCCACGGGCGGCTGTGGACCTGGCCCTGCACCTGGCGCAGGCCCTGGAGATCAATCACGCGGGCTTCGATATCGCCATGGTCGGCGGCCACCCCTATGTGCTGGAGTTCAACCGGCTGTTCGGCAACCAGGGCATTGAGGGCGGCGACGCCCGCCTGCGCGAGGCGATACTCGACTACCTGTTGCAGCAGTCTGTGCCGACCGGGCCCAACTTCCCCAGCCGGCCCACGTCGCCGCGCCGGCGCCTCAGACAGGCGGCCTGATGCCGAGGCTGCCGGGAAATCCCGGCACCCCATTCACTCCTCTGGTCCCATCAATGCCCCACAGGTGGTGCTAACACCGCAGCCCGTTCAATCGCATCTTAGATTCGCTCTGTGTTAACCGGTCTCATGCTGCCCGCCGTTTGCGGCGGGAGACCGCATCGCTCAAGACAAGAATTCCTATAAAAACCAGGTGCGACTATGAAACCCTTCCCCAAACTGCGCTGGGCGCTGCTGGCGCCCGCCCTCGTTTTGCCGCTGGCCGCAAATGCGGCCACGGTTTTTTCCGACGATTTTTCCGATGGCGATATCGATGGCTGGTCCACTTCCGGCAATGTGGACGCCTACAACAATGAATCCATCCGCCTGCGCGCCACGGCCACGGCGACCCGCGCGGTTTCCACCGCCGGCTTTTCCTCTGTGTCGGTGGATCTTGTCATGTCCGCGACGTCGCTGGAGAACAATGAATACTGCTACGCGGAGATTTCCACCGACGGCGGCAACAACTGGATCACCGCGCTGACTGTCGCCAACGGCCAGGACAGCGGCACCCACTACAGCGCCAGCAGTTCGCCCGCCGGTATCGACAACAACCCACAGGTGCAAGTGCGCTTTCGCGGTACCGGCGCCACCACCGGCGACTACTGCTACGGCCAGTCGGTGGCGGTGACCGGCAGCGGCGGCGCGCCGACGGATCCGGATATCGACGGTCCCTCCGCTCTCAATTTCGGCAATATTGCCCCCGGCGGCAGCAATACCCTGAACGCGGCTATCTCCAATGCCGGCAGCGCCGACCTGGTGATTTCCAATGTCAGCAGCCCGGCGGCGCCCTTCAGCATCGCTTCCAACAACTGCACCACTGTAGCACCCGCCGGCAGCTGCCAGATCGGCGTCGAGTTTGCACCCGCCTCCGAGGGCAGCTTCAACGGCTCTATCACCGTCAGCTCCAACGATCCGGACGAGGGCAGCTTTGTTATCAGTCTCTCCGGCAGCTCAACCGAGGGCGGCGGCAGCGTCGAGGATTTCGATCCGCTCACCGGCAGTGGCAATGTCAGCCGCGGCCAGCTGACGTTCAATACGCTGATCAACGGCAGTGACCCGAGCTCGCTGGTGGACTACAGCCACTACGCGCTGCCGGCCAACGCGGCCATGCCGACGAACAACTTCGAGGGCAGCCTGGAACTGTTTGGCGAGGCCGGCGGCGGTGCCTTCGATGAACATGTGGATACTTTCCGCTATACGGGTTCCCAGGACACGACGCGCAAGCACCTGCCCGAGTTCGATTTCGAATTCATACAGACCGGCAGCCATCTATTCCCGGTGCAGCGTGGCTCTATTCCCAGCGCGCACCCGGAGTGGGAATATGTGCTGACACCCGGGCGCGTATGGAACGAGAACGGTGACGGCGGCTACAGCCGCGCGGCCCTGCCGTTTGCGCTGCAGCAGAAAAACGCCAACTGTATGCACAACGGCGTACTGACCTTCCTGTTCAAGGACGACGGCTCGGTGTCCGACGTTGCCTACCAAATTGCCGGCGAGACCTGCCTCTATTTCAAGGTGGATATGTGGGGCCAGCTTTCCGCAAGCTATACACCGCACAGTGTCAGCAATGCCGCCGACCTGATTGCCGGCTACCAGGCGGAAGTGAACGGGCGCATGCCGGTGAAGCCGCTGTCCGACCTGGCCACGGATTATCCGGGTACGGACGCGGGCAAGTTCACCGCGCCCGGCGGTAAGGACCCGGCCCATATCTCCCTGGTGGGCTTTGTGATCGACGGCACTCACTATGTAGGTGGCTGTGCGTCGCGCCGGGGCGATTACCCCTACTGCGAATCCCTGGCAGTGCCCTCCTACTCCAGCGCCAAGTCGGTATTTGCCGGCAGCACCCTGATGCGCCTGGAGCAGAAATACTCCGGCAGCTTCAACCAGATTGTCGGCAACTATGTGCCGGACTGTGCAAGCAGTGGAAACTGGGACGACGTGACCTTCGAAAATGCGCTGGATATGGCCACCGGCAATTACAATCTGGCCGGCTATATGAGCGACGAGGGTGCCAGCCACACCAACGACCTCTTCCTGCCGGAAGACCACGCGTCCAAGATCGGTTACAGCTGCACCGAATATCCACGCAAGGCGACGCCGGGCACCCAGTGGGTCTATCACACCTCCGATACCTATATTCTCGGCACGGCGATGAACGCCTATGTGCAGGGTATCGAGGGCAGCGGTACGGATATTTTCACCGATATCCTGGTCGACGAAGTACTGTCACCGCTGGGTGTCAGCCTGACGGCGGAATTCACCCGCCGCACCTACGACGCCACCGCGCAGCCGTTTACCGGCTGGGGGCTGATGTGGCTGCGCGACGACGTGGCCAAGATCGGCAGCTTCTTCTCTGGTGCCAGCCAGACACTACTCGATCAGTCGGAGCTGGACGCGGCCATGCAGAGGAACCCATCCGACCGCGGCACTGATCCACTCGCCGACTACAAGTACAACAACGGCTTCTGGGCCCATGAGATCAGCGGCAACCTGTCCGGCTGCAGCAGTGACCTGTGGCTGCCGTTCATGTCCGGCTACGGCGGTATCTCGGTGCTGATACTGCCGAACGACAGCGTCTACTACTACTTCTCCGATGACGACGAGTATGTGTGGATGGATGCGGCGGTGGAGGCCCACTCGATTCGCAGTCTCTGTAACTGAAAATCCCTACAGATCAGCCTTCTCGTCATTCCGGCACAGGCCGGAATGACGAGCCAGTGACGGCTTTATTTGCAACAGTTTTTCACAGAAAGAACATAGAACTATGAAAATAATCAAACACCTCGCGGTGGCCGCGGCACTCTGTGCCTGCGCCTCGTCGCAACTGAAGGCAGACACTCTGGTGTCGGACGATTTCCAGGACGGCAACCTGAACGGCTGGAGCACCAGCGGCACCGTCTATCCCAATTACTATTACGGCAACTATTCGATCGGTATTCAGGGCGTCGGTAGCAGCGCCAGCCTGGCCTTCTCCACCCAGGGCTATGTCAACGTGAATATCTCCCTGGATATTTCCGCCTATGCGCTGGAGTTCGGCGACAGCTGTATCGCCGAGGTGTCCAACGACGGCGGCAATACCTGGGTCAATGCCATCACCCTGGTCAATGGCCAGGACAACAGCGCGCTCTACACGGCCAGCAGCGTCGCCATCGATGCAGACAACAAGCCTTCGATGCTGATCCGCTACCGCACCAGCGTGAACCAGTATTACGACTACTGCTACGGCGACAATATTCTCGTCACCGGCGATGTGGACAGCGGCGGTGGCAGCAGTGGCGGCGGTAGCAATGACGACTACTACGATGAGCTGAGCGGCAATGGCAATGTGAACCGCACCCTGCTCAGCTACGGCACACTGATGAGCGGCAGCGATCCCGGTGCGCGCATCGATCTGAGCGGCTATGCGCTGCCGGTTGACGCAGCGCATCCGCAGCACGCCTTTGCCGGCAAGCTGACCCTGAGCGGCGAGGCCAGCGGCGGCAGCTTCGCCGAGCACGAG
Organism: Microbulbifer taiwanensis; assembly: GCF_014904815.1. Lineage (GTDB taxonomy): Bacteria > Pseudomonadota > Gammaproteobacteria > Pseudomonadales > Cellvibrionaceae > Microbulbifer > Microbulbifer taiwanensis. The sequence continues at coordinate 46,513 of NZ_JACZFR010000001.1, read as the reverse complement.
GACACCTACAATTACACAGGTCCCGGCGACAATACCCGCAAGCACCTGCCGGAATTCGATTTCCAGTTTGTGCAGACCGGCAGCCATATCTTCCCACTAGCCCGCGGCTCCATTCCGAGCTCGCATCCGAATTGGGAATATGTGCTGACACCGGGACGGGTGTGGCAGGAGAACGGTGACAACGGCTACAGCCGCGCGACCATTCCCTTCGCACTGCAGCAGCGCAATGCCAACTGTATGCACAACGGGATTATGTCCTTCCTGTTCAAGGAGGATGGTTCGGTGTCCAAAGTCGCCTACCAGATCAGCAGCGAGACCTGTCTCTATTTCAAGGCGGACTGGTGGGGACTGCTGAGTGCGACCTACACGCCGCAGACGATTGCCGGCCAGAGCCAGCTGATCCAGGATTACCAGGACGAAATCGCCGCGCGGCTGCCGGTGAAGCCGCTGTCCGCACTGGCGAGCGACTACCCGGGCACGGACTACAGCGCCTTCGCTGCGCCCAACAGTACCGACGCCAGCCATATCAGCACCGCCGGCTTCGTCATCGACGGCACCCACTACCGCGGCGACTGTGTGACCCGCAACGGCGACTACCCCTACTGCGAATCCCTGGTGGTACCTTCCTACTCCACCGCCAAGTCACTGTTCGCCGGCGTGGCCATGATGCGCCTGGAACAGCAGTATCCGGGTGTGCGCAACAGCATCGTCGCCAGCCATGTGGGCGACTGTGCCAGCAACGGCAACTGGAGTGATGTGACGCTGAACAATGTGCTGGATATGGCCACCGGCAACTACGGCAGCAGCACCTATATGGAAGACGAGGGCGCGACGCACACCGACAATCTCTTCCTGGTGGATAGTCACGCGAGCAAGATCAATTACAGCTGCACCCAGTATTCGCGCAAGGCGACGCCGGGCAGCCAGTGGGTCTACCACACCTCCGATACCTATATCGCCGGTGCGGTGATGAACGCCTACCTGCAGAATCAGCAGGGCAGCTCCGCGGATATCTTTGCCGATACTGTCGTCGAGGACCTGTGGAAACCGATCGGCGTCGGCCCCACCGGCCAGTACACGCGCCGCACCTACGATGCGGTCGAACAGCCGTTCGCCGGCTGGGGGCTGATGTGGCTGCCGGACGATATCGCCAAGATCGCCAGCTTTGTCGCTATCGACGATGGCAAAATTAATGGGCAGCAGATGCTGAACGCGGCGCAGCTGGATGCGGCACTGCAGAGATCAGTTTCCGATATCGGCACTGTGCCGCTGGCGGACTACCGCTATAACAATGGGTTCTGGGCGCACGATGTGGCCGGTAACCTGAGCGGTTGCAACGGCGCCCAGTGGATTCCCTTCCTGTCCGGATACGGCGGCATCACCGTAGTGCTGCTGCCGAACGACAGCGTCTACTACTACTTCAGCGACAACGATACCTACTACTGGCTGGAGGCGGTGCAGGAGGCACACGGAATTCGCAGCGCCTGCCAGTAATTCCGCAAACTGCCTGAATCGGCGCCCGCGCAGGGCGCCGCAAATGAAAGCGAATTATTCACTCCGCCAGCTGGGTAATCAGCTCCATGGCCCGCGGCCACTCGCCGTAGCCCGAGGCGGGATTCAGGTGGCCGACCTGCCCTTCGTTGACCAGCACACTGCCCCAGTCCCGAGCCATCTGCGCCACGCGCTCGAAATCCCCCAGGGGGTCGTTGCTGCTGGCGGCGACGATACTCGGGAACGGCAGTGGCCGGCGCGGGATCGGCAGCCAGCCGTTCTCTTCCAGCACCGCCGTGCCTGGGTAGCCCTCGGGAAAGGGTGATTCCACATCGGCGGGGGCTGCCAATAGCGCGCCCACGATCGGGCGACTGTATCTCTGCGCCCAGTGCGCCACCATCATGACACCGGCGCTGTGTGCCACCAGGATGACCGGCCCGTCGATGGCATCCAGTGCGCACTGCAGCGCTTCGACCCGCGCCGCACAGCTGAGCCTGTCCACTTCCAGCGGCGGCACCGTATGCACCTTGCTGAGCCGCTCGGCCAGCAGCGTCTGCCAGTGCTCGGCGACATGGTCGCGCAGCCCTGGAACGATCAGGACGGTCGGGTTTTCACTATTGGCCATTTTGCTACCTCTGCAAATTCAACGGACCATCAGGACTCGAAACAGAAGTCGGCAAACTGCTGCCGCAGTTCCCGTTTCTGGATCTTGCCGGTGGCGGTGTGCGGCAGGGCATCCACCACTTCCATGGCGCCGGGCAGCCACCACTTGGGCACCCTGCCGGTGAGAAACTCGCGCATCTGTTCCAGGCTCAAGTCGTCTTCGGCAATTTTCAGGACCACTACCAACAGCGGCCGCTCCTGCCACTTGTCGCAGGGCACACCGATCACCGCGGCCTCCGCAACTTTCGGGTGGCCGACGGCGACATTTTCCAGATCGATGGAGCTGATCCACTCGCCGCCGGACTTGATCACGTCCTTGGCGCGATCGCAGATACGCATGTAGCCATCGCTGTCGATGGTGCTGATATCGCCGGTGCGGAAATAGCCCTCACGGTCGAAATCCTCAACGGTGCCCGGCGGGTCGCCGAAATAGCCGCTGGTGATCCAGGGGCCGCGAACCCAGAGTTCGCCCATCGCCTCGCCGTCGTGCGGGAGGGGATTGCCGTCGTCATCGACGATTTTCAGTTCGACGCCGTAGACGGGCATACCCTGTTTGGTCTTCTGCGCCGTGCGCTCTTCGCGGGATCCCAGGTGCATGGCCGGCTTCAGTCGGCACACGGTACCGAGCGGCGACATCTCGGTCATGCCCCAGGCGTGCACAAAGTCCACGCCCTGCTGTTCCTCGAAGTATTCGATCATCGACGGCGGCGCGGCCGAACCACCCACCACCATGCGCTTCAGCGTCGGCAGTTCGAAACCGTATTCCTGCAAATGCTTCTGCAGGCCGAGCCACACCGTGGGCACACCCGCAGTCAGGGTGACCCCCTCGCGATCCATCAACCGATACAGGCTCTCGCCATCGAGACGCGGTCCGGGCAGTACCAGTTTGGCGCCCGACATCAGCGCGGCATAGGGAATGCCCCAGGCGTTGACGTGGAACAGGGGCACCACCGGCAGCACCGCGTCGTCCATGCCAATTTCCAGGCCGTTGGGTGTAGTGACCGTCAAAGCGTGCAGCACGGTGGAGCGGTGGCTGTAGAGCACACCTTTGGGGTTGCCGGTTGTGCCGGAGGTGTAGCAGAGGGCGCAGGCCTGGTTTTCATCAAACTCGGGCCAGGAAAAGGTGTCCACCTCGCAGTTGATAAATTCCTCGTAGTTGCTTGTCGCCAAGCCGTCGACGGTTTCTGCGGCGTCGCCGTTCAAGATGATCAGGGCGCGCACTGAGTCCGTTCTGGCGGCGATAGGCGCAACAAGGTCCCTGAACATCGGGTCGACGAACATCAGCGTATCTTCGGCGTGTTCGACGATGTACTCGATCTGCTCCGGGAACAGGCGCGGGTTGATGGTGTGGCACACGGCTCCGATACCGGAAATTGCATAATAGAGTTCCAGGTGGCGGTGATCATTCCAGGCCAGGGTCGCCACCCGGTCACCGGGCTTGACCCCGGCATTGCGCAGGGCATTGGCCAGTTTGCACACGCGCCGGCCGAACTCCGCAAAGGTGTAGCGAAACGACGGCTGGTCGGCGGTTACCGAGACAATTTCCCGATCTGCAAAGTAGGTGGTGGCGTGGCGGAAGATACTGGAAATCAACAGCGGCCACTGCATCATTTTGCCGTGCATAGTATTTACCTCTGACGTTTGTCATCGACCCTGTGGGCTTGGAGCCCACAGGAAAAATTAATACGCGGGCACCAGGGCGCCCGCAAAATTCCGCATTAGAAATTCATGCGGAAAGTGACACCGGCTGTGCGGGGCGTCCCGGTGAAAGCCTGGTAGGAACCCTCCTGCGGGCTCACGATCTTGTCGACATTGGAAGAGACGTTGGCCGGCAGCTTCTGCGTGTAGTAGCTCTCATCCGCGAGGTTCTGCACCCAGGCGGAAATGTCGTAACTGGCATCGCGCCATCCCAGGCGGAAGTTGCCCACCGCGTAGGCATCCTGCTGGTGGCGCGGGTCCAGCTCGGAGCTGTAGTTGGCAGCGCCGGTATAGCGATAGTCGAGGCGCGCATAGAGATCGCCGCTGAACAGCGGTTGCTCCCATTGCAGCGCGACATTACCGGTCAGCTTGGGCGCAAAGGGCAGGACTTCACCGCTCAGGTCACACTGCCCCAGCGCGTTGTCGGGGGTCCGGCCGTGATAGCACTGGCCGCCGCTATAGCGATCGTAGACCGCCTCGATGTAGGCCAGGCTGGCGTTGGCGGTCAGCTTCTCACTCAGCAACCACTCGGAGTCGATTTCGACACCGTCGACGACGACTTTTTCGGCGTTGTTGACCGTGAAGCCCAGGCTGACGAAGCTCGCATTCTGGAAGTCTTTGTACTCGGTGTGGAAGAGCGCCGCATTGACACGGGCGCGGCGACTCCAGAATTCGGTTTTCCAGCCCGCTTCCAGGTTGGTGATGTCTTCCTGGTCGAAGGGACGGGATTCCAGCGATGACTGGCCATACTGCAGGCTGTAACCGCCGGCCTTGAAGCCACGCGAGTAAAGCGCGTAGACCATGGTGTCGTCGGACAGGAAGTAACTCAGGTTGACGTTGCCGGTCACCGCAGACCAGGTATCGGACTCGTCGAAGTCGAGCCCTTCCGGGGTCAGGCTGCACACCAGGTTAAAGCCACAGGCCGGAGCCGCAATCTGGTTGCCCTGTACTATGGAGCCGGATTTTTCCTCGCGGGAATAGCGCAGGCCCACATCGAGCTTGAGGTCTTCGCTCAGCTGGGTGCCGACCTGCGAGAAGAGACCCAGGGCGCTGCTGTCCTGCTCGGCGAGAAAGTCGCCGCGATCGCCCTCGATACCGAATACCGGCGCGGGGACACCCAGCAACGCATTGCCGATGACACCGCCGTAGGCCCCGATATCCTCTTCCAGCACAAACTCGGCTCGCTGCTCGTCGCCGCGGGTGAGTTCGTTGGTGTAGTAAAAGGCCCCGAGCATCCAGTCCCAGTCGCCATCGGAATCCGAGGCCAGGCGCAGTTCCTGGGACAGGGAGCGACCAGCCTGCAGATCGTTGAACTCGACCAGGTGCAGCGGCATCTCCTCGGCGCCGCCGAAGCGGAGGTCCGCACTGTAGTCTTCGAAGCCGCTGATCGAGGTCAGGGTGTAACCCTCGCCCCGGTATTCGAGCGTCAGTACACCGTCCACCGAATCCTGCTCGAAGTCGGAGTGATCGTCGCTCTCGATAATGCGGTCGGAGGGGTCGTTGTTGGTCACCGTGTGACCCGCCTGGCCGATGATGGCGAGCTGCATCTGGCTGAAGTGCACATCGGCCATCATTGGGCGCATATTCCGCTGCGCGGCGCCGACGATCAGGCGCGCCGAGAAATCATCGCTGAAATCGTACAGCAGCTGGCCGCGCAGCGCCCGGCCATCGAGACTGTCACCGGCACCCGCCACCAGGTTGTCGATCAATGGATCGCGCTGGGTGTCGGTAAAGCTGATGCGGCCACTGAGGCTTTCTGTCAGCGGCGAGTTCACGTCCCCGCGCAATTGGCGGTAGCCCTCGGTGCCCAGGTTCACTTCCGCCATCGCCTCGAACTGATCGTGCGGCGCCGCGGTGGTGATGCTGACCACACCGGCACCGGCATTTTTTCCATACAGGGTACTCTGCGGGCCTTTCAGTACTTCTACCGAGTTGACGCCGACCAGGTCGCCGAGACCCAGGCCGGAGCGCGAGCGGAAGGCGCCGTCGATGATCAGTGCGGTGTCCGGTTCGAAGGTGGGGATATTGCCCTCGTTGCCGATACGGCGCGTACGGAAGCTGGCGTTGATCGGCGATATGTTTGTAGTGACGATCAGCGATGGCACCTGTGCAGCAATGTCGCTGACATCGCGGAAGCCGGTATTGGCCAGGTCATCGCCGGTGATGGCACTGACAGCCACCGGAACATCCTGCATGCTTTCGGTACGCTTCTGCGCGGTAACCGTTACTTCCTCGAGCGCGGGCCCGTCGGACTGCGCAAAGACGACTGACGGGCTGGTGATGGTAATAAGACCGATTGAGTGAAGGATGGCCCGGGCGAGAGGGCGGAGACTCAGTTCGGATTCGATGTTGATGCACTTCATTATTATTGTCCTCTGCTGGCTGTCGAACTGGACAGACACACTGTGGTGCAGACGCCGGATCTTTATTGCCCGGCTTATCCTGTTTGCTCCGCCAAACGCTGCGCCCTTTCAAGGCTTTCGCAATAGCGGAGATGTCACTTTAGGTGAGGGGTCCGGCGCGCACTTATCCTGCAGCGACAGCCGCTTCTCAATTCACGACAGGCAGTATTTGGGAACTGCCAGCGCAATGCGGTTCATACACAGGAGCTTGCACGCACCGGCCAGATAGCCGGTACAGGGAAGTGGAAAACCGCGAGGGAGCTATCGCGGAGCGAGAACAGAGCAGCGGATTTGCCTGGCGGAAACCGGCTGCGGATTTCGCCTGAAAGACGCCTGTCGATCAGCCGGCGAAACGCAGTAGCAACAGCACCAGGCCGGCGAGAAAAACTGTCTCGCCAATCATCAGGGCAATGGGCCTGAAGCCGACAGAAGTCACTTCCTTCAGCTGCGTCTTCATGCCGATCGCGCTGATTGCCGCAACCAGGCACCAGCTCGACAGATCGCTGCCCAATTGCTGCAGGCCCGGAGCCACCCAACCGGTGCTGTTGACGGCGGCGAGCGCGACGAAGGCGACGGCGAACCAGGGCAACAGCGGCGGGCGCTCGCCGCCCTCGGCCGCGCCCCGGGCACGGGTGATCATGGCCGCACAGACGATGACCGGCAGCAGCATGGCGATGCGCATCAGCTTGACGACCGTGGCCGTGTCCCCGGTTTCCTGCGACAGGCTGTAGCCGGCCCCAACCACCTGGGCCACATCGTGAATGGTGCCGCCGAGGAAGATACCGGCATCCACGGGCCTGAGGTCGAGCAGCTGCACGACCATCGGGTAGGCGATCATCGCGATGGTGGAGAGCGCCGAAACCCCGATCACGGTAAACAGCGTTGCGCGCTCCTTGCCCGGGTGCGACGGCAGGGCCGCGGACAGTGCCAGCGCCGCGGACGCGCCGCAAATGGCCGTGGCGCCGCCGGTAAGCAGGCCAAACAGCGGCTGGAATCCCAGCGCCCGGGCCGCGGCCACCGAGACCAGGATGGTGGCCACCACCGACACCACTACGATCAACACCGGCTCCCAACCCAGTGCGGCGATCTGCGCGAAGGTGAAGCGCAGGCCGAGCAGTGCCACGCCGATACGCAGCACCTGGCGCGCGGTGAATTCGATACCGGCCCTGCAGGGCCCGTCGGCGGCGAGAAAATTCATTGTCATGCCGAGCAGCAGCGCGAACAGCATGACCGGTGCATCGTAATGCTCGGAAAGGAAGCTTGCCGCCGTCGCCACTATCACACTGGCGACGATTCCGGGAAACAGTGCGCGACCGCGCTCGCGGATGGCGGCGATGCCGGTCACAGCGACACTGGTCATGCCGACAGTTCCTCACAAGCGGCATCGACGGGTAGGGCCAGGGTCCTGCGCATTACCGCGACCAGCGTATCGGCATCCACCGCACCGGCGACGGTGCCGCGGTTGTCGAAAACGAAATAGGGCACACCCTGTGCCGCCCGCTGCGACTCTCGCCGCGAGAGCGGTGCGGCGGAATTCAATGCCCGCTCGATGCCCTTTGCGTCCAGGCCGACGCCGCGGGCGATGCGCCGCAACGTGTCTGTATCACCGATGTCCTCTCCCTGCTGGAAATAAGCGCAGAACAGGTGCTCGAGCAGGTCGGCGTGCTGCGCCGCACCATTCTGTTGCCCGGCAATCGCGAGCAGGCGATGCGCGCGCGCGGTATTGGGCATCACCGATATACGCTCGAAGGCGATTTCGACAGCGGCACCCTCGGCTGCTCGCCGCACCTGTGCCTGGCGCAGGCGCACGGCCTCGGGGCCGCCGAGGCGGCGCTGGTAGAATTCGTTGAAGGGTAGCCCCTGCCCTGGAATGTCTGCCAACAACTGCACCGGCTGCCAGTGCAGTTCCGGCCGGATTTGCGCATGCTGTCTGGCCAGGATCTCCAGTGCGGACTCGAGGTTGCGCTTGCCGATCAGGCACCAGGGACAGATAAGGTCAAAGTAAATATCGATACGCATTGTAGGCATCAGGCTCGAGCCTCATTTGGTGCGTTGCCGCTGTCGCCTGCGGAGCCGTGCAGTCGCTGCAGATCCTGCAGATAGCGGCGCTTGCCCATGTAAAACACCAGTGCGGCCAGCAGACACACCAGTGGGATCAGCTGAAAGGCGCCGTTGAGGCCGAGCACATCGGCGAGACGACCGGTGACCAGGGGGCCGGGGGCGAGGCCCAGCAGGTTGTTGACCAGCGTCAGCGTAGCGAAGGCGGTGCCGTGGATGCTGGCGTGGGTGAGGTTGGCCACCATGGCGCCGGCCGGCCCGGAGGTGCCCGCGGCGACAAACATGCCGGCGCCGATCAGCAGCAGCTGCGGCAGTCCGGCGGGAAGCTGGAAGGCCAGTGACAGCAACAGGAAGGTCGCCAGGCTGTAGGCGCAGGCGAGCACAAATTTGCGTTGCGGTAAATTCTGGCTGAGGCGGTCGCTCAATATGCCGCACAACACCATGCCGGCCCCGCTGATCAGGACAAACACGGCGGCGAGGCCACCCGCCTTGTCCGGCGACATATCGTAGTAGCGGTTCAGATAACTGGGTATCCAGGCGATCATGGCGCCGCCGATAAACAGCTGCAGGCCGCTACCGACGTAGGCGCAGACGACCGAGCGGCTGGAAACCAGCCCCGCCAGCCGCCGACGCAGCGGTGGCGTCGACCCGGCATCGCTGCGCGCCTTGCGCGGGGCAATTTTCGCCTCCCGCACTATCAGTGGGTAGATAAAGGCCAACGCCAGGCCGAACAGTGCCATGGCGGCGAAGGCCCAGCGCCAGCTCAGTGCCGTGGCGATGACGCCGCCGAGACCCATGCCGAGTACCGAGCCGAACATGCCGCCGGCCATAAAGGCACCGGTCAGGGTGGCGCGCAGGCGTGCCGGAAATACCGACAGCACCACCGCGATGCCGACACTGCCGTAGGCGGCCTCGCCGATGCCGACGAAGAAGCGCGCGGTCAGCATCTGCTCGAAGCTCTCCGACAGCGCGCACATAAGTGTTGCGAGGCTCCACAGGATCGCCATCAGCGTCAGGCTGCGCACACGCCCCCAGCGGTCCGCGAGCAGCGACAGCGGAAAGGTCAGCAGGCCGACCATCAGCGCGACTATGCCGGCCAGCAGGCCCAGCTGGGCGTCGGACAGTGCCCACTCTTCCTTGAGCATTGGAAACACGGCATTGAGCACCTGCCGCGACATATAGTCGGAAATCAGCAGGCCAAAGGTAAGCGCGAACACAATCCAGGCATAGCGACGCGGAACATCGCTGGCTGCTGTTTCGCTGTGATGGAATTGGGCCATGGAGCTTCCTCGTCGAAGACTGGGCGAGCCTGCATCAGCTGCTCGCCCGGCACCACCGGTGCATTACTTTTGCAGGAAGCCCTGCATGCCGCCCTTCGGGTTCGGCGCGAAGCCGTTGGCCGCCAGAGTCTCTTCGACGGTGTCGTAGAAAATGCCGATCTTGAGGATCTCGCGCGCTTCCGGGCCGTTGGCAACCGGGCGACCGAACTCTTTGGCAATGCGCACCAGCTGCTGGATCTGCTCAACGGTGGTCACCTTGCGCGAGCGGTCCTGGGCCCAGAGGTTGTCCTCGATACCGCAGCGCACGTGCAGGCCCATCGCCATACCCATCATGTTGATCGGCAGCACGTTGAGCATGGTGCTCTCCACGGTCAGCATGGTGCCGTCGGGGATGGCGCGCAGGAAGTTGGCCATGCTGTAGATGTGCGGCTGATCCATACCGCCGCCGATGGCGACCCAGTTGCACACCAGCGGGCCCTTGTAGACACCGCGACGGATCAGGCGCTCGACCGTCTCGTAGCTGTTGATGTTGTAGAACTGGAAAGCACTCTGGATACCGGCGTCGCTCAGGCGCTTGACGTGCTCTTCGATGAAGCCGGGGCCTGATGGCACGATCATTTCGCGGTAGGCATCGTAAGTTTCGTCGCCCATGGAAGTGCCGGCGTAGTCGCGCACATCCATCTGCTCGATGACGTTCATCTGGGTGGTGTTGACCGTTACGGTGACCTGATCGGGCTTGGGGTCCAACTCGGCGAGCATGTGGCGGGTGTCGTCGTGCAGCCACTTGGCGGCCGCGCCGTCTTCCGGGGGCGCGAAGGAGATGGAACCGCCGACCTGGATCACCATCTCCGGTACCGCTTCGCGCACACCGGCGATCAGTTCGTTGAACTTTTCCAGGCGCTTGGAGCCCTTGCCGTCCAGTTCGCGCACGTGCAGGTGCAGTACCGCGGCGCCGGCTTCGTAGCAGTCCACGGCCTTCTGGATCTGCTCTTCCATGGTCACCGGGATGTCTTCCGGGTAGTCGGACGGGAACCATTCGGGGCCGTAGGGGGCCGCGGTGATAACGAGCTTGTCCTGGTTTTCAGGGAAGAGTGCGCCGTCTAAAAAGTTCATGGCTGTTTCCTCAAATTATTGGAAGCGGACAGTGTTGCCGGTCAGTAGGGTTGGTCGCCGATGATCCCGGCCCGCTCCATCTTGCGATGGCAGGGCGGGTAGTCCATCACCGCATAGTGCTGGGTGCTGCGGTTGTCCCAGATGGCCACACTGTTTTTCTGCCAGCGCCAGCGCACCTGGTACTCGGGGATGTACGCCTGGCTGATCAGGTAGTTGAGCAGCTGGCTGGCGCCGGGGTTGGCATCCTGGCCGAAACGCACCCGCTCGGGCGTGTGGTAATTGGTGAAGTGGGTGGTGAAGGCGTTGACGAACAGAATCTTCTCGCCGGTTTCCGGGTGGATGCGCACCACCGGGTGTTCCGCATCCGGGTACTGGGCCTTGAGCGCGAGGCGTTTTTCCACTGGCATGGCCGCGCCGAAACTCGCCTCGATGCTGTGACGGGCGCGCAGGCCGGCGATCTGTTCCTTGATGTGCGCCGGCAGCTTTTCATAGGCCAGCGCCATATTCGCCCACATGGTGTCGCCGCCGACCGGGGGGCACTCGACGCAGCGCAATACACAGCCCATCGGCGGCGCCTCGCGCCAGGTGGCATCGGTGTGCCAGGCGTTTTCGTAGCGATCCGCCAGCTGCTCCGGCGACTTGTAAATCTGCACCAGGCCCGGGTGCTCGGGATCACTGCCGGCTACCGGATGGTCCTCCAGTTCACCGAAGCCGCGCGCGAAGGCCACATGCTCGGCGCGACTGAACTCCTGGTCGCGCAGGAACAACACCTTGTGTTGCAGTAGCAGCGCACGGATGTCGGCAAAGAGTCCGTCGTCGCGCACCGCATCGGCGAGACTCACACCACCCAGCTCGGCGCCGATACTGCAGGTCAATGGCTCTACGCGCATGGTCACACCTCCTCAGATGATGAAAATCGAGGAGCCGGTGGTCTTGCGCGCTTCGAGATCCCGGTGCGCCTGCACCGCATCCTGCAATGCATAGTGCTGGTTGATCTCGATGCGGATGCGCCCGGCGGCGATGTGGTCGAAAATCTCCCCGGCCAGATCGGCCTTCTCTGCCGGATCGGCGATATAGTCCGCCAGCGCCGGGCGCGTCATATACAGCGAGCCCTTCATCGCCAGCAGTTGCGGATCAAACGGCGGAATAGTGCCGGATGCGGTGCCGACGCAGACCATCAGGCCGCGGCGTTTTAGCGAGTCCAGGGATCCCATAAAGGTGTCGCGGCCGACACTGTCGAACACCACCGCAACCCCTCCGCCACCGGTGATTTCGCGCACACGTGTGGGAACATCCTCACAGCTGTAGTTGATCGTGTAATCGCAACCGTGCGCGCGCGCTATCTCCGCCTTGGCGTCGGTGGACACTGTGCCGATCACATTCAGGCCAAGCAGTTTCGCCCATTGGGAGATAATCAGGCCGACGCCGCCCGCGGCAGCGTGTAGCAGAATGGTGTCGCCGGGCTGGAACGGGTAGATGCGGCGCATCAGGTAGGCCGAAGTCAGGCCGCGCATGGTCATGGCCGCGGCGGTTTCAAAGGCAATGGTTTCCGGCAGCTTTATCAGCGGCGCGGCCGGCACAAGGCGCTCGGTGCTGTAGGCGCCCAGTGTGTTGATAAAACCGGTGTAGGTGACGCGATCGCCGGGCTTCACATTGGTGACACCCTCGCCGACGGACAGCACCACACCCGAGGCCTCCACCCCCATACCGTTGGGCATCGGCAACGGATAGGTGCCGTTGCGGAAATAGGTATCGGCGTAATTCAGGCCGACCGCCACGTGGCGGATGTGTACCTGGCCGGGGCCCGGCTCGGGCACTTCGACGTCCTCATAGCGAAGCATCTCGGGGCCACCCTTTTCGTAAATGCGCACGGCTTTTGCCATTCTGATCACCTGTCTGCAAACTCGGTTTTTTGCCGGGCTAGCCCAGCGGCACACCCTGTTCGTCCCTACTTTAGGCAACCGGAGCGGATATCTCTTTTCTCTGCGCGACAGGCACTTTTCTTTTCACGACATTGGTAAATGCGGCAATAAACCGGGAAATTACGCGCTAAAATAGCCAGGCACCGAGTGTAAGGAACCGCAATGCACGCCATGCAGCTTCCTTTTCACGACAATGGCGCTGTTGGATTTACCGGGCTGCCCCGCGCGCTGAGGGCGGCCGGCGACAGACACTAATGGCGGGGTTCAAGCTATGGCGACACTCTTTCGGGCCGCGGCACTGACCAACTATTTCGAGGTGGCGGAACACCTGGGGCTCAATCCCCAGCCGCTGCTCAGCAAATTCGGCTTCAGCCGCTCGCAACTGGCCGATCCCGAGCAGCGCATCCCGGCGGCGGCGGCCATCGCACTGCTGGAGGAATCGGCCCGCGAGAGCAACTGCATTGCCTTCGGACTGCGCATGGCGGAGTCGCGCCAGCTGGCGGACTTCGGCGCGGTGAGCCTGTTGCTGACCCACCAGCCCACCCTGCGCAATGCGTTACAGGCGGTGGTGCAGTACGAGCACCTGCTCAATGAGGGCCTGGCGATCAGCATCGAGGAGGCGGGAAAAACGGTGATAGTGCGCGACGAGGTGGTGACCGATCCGCCGATGGCTTCGCGGCAGGCGACGGAGCTCGCCGTCGGCGCCCTCTTCCGCCTGTGCAGCGCCCTGCTCGGCGCCCACTGGCAGCCGTACGGCGTCAACTTCACCCACGAAGCACCGGAGGACCTGCAGGTGCACCGTCGCGTCTTCCGCTGCAAGTTGAATTTTTCCGCCGAGTTCAACGGCTTCACCTGCCCGGCAGACAGTCTCGATTACCCCAATCCCACCGCCGATCCCTCGCTGGCCCAGATTGCCGCGCGCTATGTGGAATCCCTGCCGGGAAAGGCCAGGCACTCCGTCGAGCTGGACGCGCGCAAGATGATCGTACTGTTGCTGCCGACCGGGCGCGCGACCATCGACCAGGTGGCGATGACCCTGGGCATGAACGTGCGCACATTGCAGCGGCGCCTCGATGAATCCGATTCGGCATTTTCCGACCTGGTAAACAGCGTGCGGCGCGAACTGGTCATGCGCCATATCGAAAACCCCGGGCACAGCCTGGGCCGGGTGGCCGAACTATTGGGCTACTCGGTGCCGAGTTCCTTCACGCGCTGGTTCAAGGCCCAGTTCGGCGCCTCCCCGGCCGAGTGGCGCGCCAGGCATATAAAGAAATCCGGCTGATTCGCCCCGCCAGATTGAGGGCCGACGCACCCACCGTCATCCACCCGCTTCGCTGGGCATCGGACAAGGGAAGCAAGTCAGGGATAGGCAGAGCGTCAAAATCCGAAACGCGAGGAAGCTGATGGCCTATCCCGTTCAACAGATATCAGCGCTCTGACGGCTTCTCGTCGCGCACTGGCAGGACCCGGCCCTTGACCACTTCAGTGAGCGCCCGCGACAGGGCACCGGTAGAGACACCGATCATCAGCACCCCGTTGATCGCCTCCAGCGGCCCGAGCAGCCGGTGCTTCTCCGACATCACGATATCCCCGTAACCGAGGGTGGCGAAGTTCACCCCCGAGTGATAGAAGGCCTGCTCCAGGGTCTCAAACTCGCCCAACAGGTAAAACAGCAGCGCCCAGACCGCGATCTGGGCGAGGCTCGCGAAAATCAGGATCAGCATCAGCCCGATGACCACCCCCTCCGCTCGGAGGAAGGTCGAATATACCCTGTACTCCCTGCGCACGAAGTAGCGCAGCGCGGCCACTACCAGCAGGCTCTGGAGCAGCAGGCACACCGCCGTGGTGGCCAGGCCGAGCAGCAGATTGAGCAGCATCAGTCCACCTCCCCCGGGGATCTCTGTACTGTCCGCCCGCGCCACCAATCGAGCAGGGCCATGGCGGCCAGGGCGTAAACGGCGACGCCCAGGAACAGTGCCATACGCACGACGAAGGCCTGGTAGACATCCTTGCCCTGGGCGCTGTCCTGCACCGCGGCGCCGAGCAGGATCAGCATGTTCAACAGCGTGTTGACCCAGAACCCCGGTGTCAGCCGGTTGCGAAACACCTGGTAGCTGCCGGCAGCCAACAGCAGGCTGACGAGCAGCACCCAGCCGGTAAAGAACCACAGCTCCACGGCGAGGCTCAGGCACCACCAGACACCGACAGCGCAGAGGCCGCCGAGCAGGGTGGATCCCACCAGCTCGCGGCTGGCACCGCGCAACTGCATTTCGCTCGCCTCCCGCCCCAGCAGGATGCTCTTCACCAGGAACGGCAGGTTGGTGGTGGGATTGGTCAGAGTGAAGGCAAATGCCGGCAGCACTATCAATGTCGCGCGCAGGGACAGCCAGTTGCCCTGCGCCGGTGTCGCTGCCGGCGGTTGTGGCGGGACAGCGCCCGGGTCCTCCGGAAACAGCGGATATACCAACCACAGGCTGGCGATGGCCACGGCGAGCCCGAGCACCATCGCCTGGACCAGGGCAGTTGCCAGCGCCGGACTGGCGCTGTTTGCGGCGGGAATAACCGTAAAGCCGAGGGCGAGCAGGGTGGCGGGCAGCTCCTTGCCACCGACGATGGCCAGCCGATTGCAGAAGAAGACCCCCAGCGCGATCAACAGCAACGTCGAGAAGGGCGCCTGCTGTAACGGCGGGCCCAGCAGCACACCGATGCCAAGTGCCAGGGCCATAAACAGCAGCAAGCCGGCGGACTGCCTGGCTCCCGGGGGCGGCGCCGGCTTGGCCGCCAGCAGGACGGCGAACAGGGGCGCGACAAAGGGCACCCCCAGGTCAAAGCCATAGCACAGGGCCAGCGCCAAGCCGGTGCTGCAAGCCAGCCGGTAACAGCGGCGCGCGGCCAGCGGCATGGGGCCGCGGTCTTTGCGCTGCGTGGTGACTGGTGTCCTGTCGTCGGAGGCCTCCATCTCGTTTTCCATTCAATAGGCGTAGGAGAGGTAGCTGAGCACGCGGATATACAGTTTGCCGAGCAGCCGCAACAGGCCGTGGCCCTCGGTGTAGGCGATGACCGATGCCTGGCCGCCGATGCGCAACTGGTGCAGCAGCTCCGGCGGCGGCGGCTCGTTGAACTCCACCCGCACCGGGAAGCGCTGCGCCTGGCGCAGCCAGTCGCGATTGTTGTCCACGCTGGGCAATCTGCCGGGCGGCGGTGCACTGCCGACGCTGACCCCCAGGCCTATATCGCGCACACGCCCCTTCAGCACCTGTCCCGGCAGGGCATCCAGCAGTATCTCCACCGGCGTTCCCTGCTGCAGGTGGCCCAGGTTGTTCTCGGTGAAATCCGCGCTGATCCACAGGTCCTCCAGCGCAATCAGTGTCAGCACCGGACTGCCGGCACCGGCATAGAGGCCAATCTCAGTACGCAGGTCGGTAATAACACCGCCGGCCTCCGCGACCACGACAGTATTGTCGAGGTCCAGCTGTGCCTGGGCCATCTCGGCGCGGGCCAGCTGCAGGCGGGTGTTGGTCTCCTCACTGGCGCCACCCATCTGGTCGATGGCTTCCTGGATGGCCGCTTCCGCCGCCGCGACCCGGGCGCGGGCCTGTTCCAGGTTGGCGCGGGAAATCTCCAGGCGACGCACGGAGATGGTGCCTGGATCGTCCTCCCACAGGCGCTTCAGGCGCGTGTAGTCCTGCTCCGATTCCCGCTGCCCGGCCACAGCGACGCGCAGGTTGGCTCTCGCCTGCGCCACCGCAGCATCCCCGGCCGCCACCTGCTGCCAGGTGTTGTCGAGGTTGGCGCGGGCGCGCACCAGCGCCACCTGGTACTCAGCGTCATCGATCGCGAACAGCTTGTCCCCGGCCTGTACCCGCTGGTTGTTGGTCACCCACACTTTGGTGACGACACCGGCGACCTTGGGCGCCACACCCACCACATAACCCTGGATCCTGGCCTGGTCGGTATAGGGAGTGAAGCGGTCGGCGAGCAGGTACCAGAACAGCGAGACCAGGATCAGCGCGAGCAGTATCTTCACACCCCGCCCCACTGCCCGTGCCGGGGCGGATTCGGTCGATTCCGGCGGTGGCGCAACCGCGGTCTCTTCCGCAGTCGGCGCATCCCGCTCGGTCTCGACACTCTCCCGGCTCACGGCGCCTGCCCCCCGTCGGGCGGCAGCGGCAATGGCGCCTCCAGCAGATCGCCCCAGTCGGTGCGCTCGCGCATCTGCTCGCGCACTTCCGGCGGAATCACGTCGTCGATGGTCACCTCGCGCCAGCCGCCTCCCAGTGATGTGTACAGATCAATAATGGCAGCTACATGCTCACCGCGGTTGAGGGCGACCAGGTCGGACTGGGAGAAGACCGCCGCCTGGGCATCGAGCACGCGCTGGAAGTCGGCATAGCCCTCCTGGTACTGGCGGGTGGCTATCTCCAGCGAACGCTCCGCCGACACCAGGGACTCGTCGAGAATATTCTGACGGGCCCCGGTCTGGTCGATGCGGCTGGCGGCGTCATCGATTTCGCGCGCTGCACCGAAGACTGTGGCGCGAAAACTTTCCAGTGCCTGCTGCAGGCGCGCATCCTGGACCCGCACATTGTTTTCGAGGCGCCCGTAACTGAAGATGTTCCAGGTCAGGGCCGGCCCCGCCACCAGCCGGGACACATCTCCCACCGAGTCCAGGCTGTTGCCGGACCAGCCGACGGTGCCGAACAGGGAAATGGCCGGGTAGAGATCCGTCAGCGCCACCCCCACCTGCGCCGACTGCGACGCCGCCTGCCAGGCCGCCCGGCGCACATCCGGGCGCCGCAGCAGCAGGTTCGCGGGCATCTCGCGCAGGAGAATCTGTCCCGGTGCCGGTAACCGGCCATCGACATTTGCCAGTTCCGGCAGATCTCCCGGCGCCCGCCCCAGCAGTGCGCAGAGCGCGTTGCGCTGCCGGACCAGATCCAGCTCCAGGTCGGGGATACTGGCCAGGGTGGCGAGGTACTGGGTGCGCGCCTGCTGCAGATCGAGTTCGGATTCCTGGCCACTCTCGAACAGTTTGCGGGTGATCTCCAGGCTGCGCTCCTGCAGGGCGACGTTGTCGCGCGCTATATCGATGCGCTGCAGGGTGGTCTTGTAGCCGTAATAGAGGATAGCGACCTGTGCCATCAGCAGCACCTGCACGTCGCGCTGGTTGGCCACCGAGGCAAAATAGGCCGCGTCGGCAGATTCAATACCGCGACGGAAACGCCCCCAGAAATCCATCTCCCACTGGATATCGAAGGCGGCGTCACCGGTGCGGTAATCCCGGTGGCCGTCACTGGGTCCACCGTCAATGTATTCGGAGACGTAGGCCCCGGACGCATTGATCTGCTGCAGCTGTGGATACTTCAGGCCGGTGGCTATCCCCAATAAGGCGCGGCTCTCGAGAATGCGCAGGCCGGCGATGCGCAGGTCGGGGTTCTCGAAGCGCGCCTGCGCCAGCAGGTCGTCGAGCACCGGGTCGCCGAAGCGCCGCCACCACTGGCTGATATTGTCGGCCTGCGGGTCCCAGCTCACCTGGCCGTAGAGTTGCGGCTGCCATGCCGCAAGCCAGGCGATATCGGGCTCACTGAAGTTGGGGCCAAGCGGCGCGCAGGCGGCCGCGCTCGCCAGCAGCAGGGCACCCAGCGGGCGGGAAACGGCGTGGGCACTGGCCGCTCGAATCATTCGCCGCCCGGGTCGGCGCCGGGGTCGGGGGTGCGCTCTGGCTCAGCACCATGTACCCAGGCCCAGAAGATCTGGTAAGCCAGTGCGAGGGTGACGGCGCCGATGAACAGGCCGATCAGGCCGGCGGAAATCATGCCGCCGATGGCGCCGAGCAGAATCACCGGCATGGGCACGGCCAGGCCGCGGCCGAGCATCAGCGGCTTGAGCACATTGTCCGCCAGGCCGGCCAGTACCAGGTAGATGGTGACCAGCGTGTTCGCCCCGGTGGAGCCATCGCCCTTCCCCCATATCCAGGCCAGCACGGGGACGACGAGCACTATCGCCGGAACCTGGGCAATACCGAGCAGCAGCGCGACAAGTGCCAGCAGGCCGGCGGCGGGTACCCCGCCCAGCAGGAAGCCGATACCCAGCAATACCGCCTGGATAAACGCCACCCCGATCACCCCCGAGGTCACCGAACGCACGGTGGCGACGGAGAGGTCGAGCAGCTCCGGGCCGAATCTGGGGCCGCAGATACGGCTGAATATGCGACGCGAGGATTCCTCGCCGGGTGCGGCGTAAGCCAACATGATTCCAGCGACGATGAACGCGCCGATGAAAGCGAGCAACTTGGCCAGCATGCCGCCCACGGCGGTGGCCGCTTCCCGCGAGATGGTGCGCAGCTGTTGTTCGTAACTTTTGATAAAGGCGTCGAGGTTGCCGGAAGCGCTCTGCCAGGCCGCATACAGCTTGTCGCCGACCAGCGGCCACTCTTCCACCTCCGGTTTCGGCGGGGGGACGGCCAGGCTTCCCCGAGAGAACTCCCGGTAGATCTCCAGCATATGATCGACAAAGGAAATGCCGAGCAGCACGGTGGGCACACCGAGCAACAACAACATCAACAGGACCAACAGGCAGGCGGCGCGGCCCTTTGAGGTGCCCGTTTTTGAGACCAGCATCTGATTCAGCGGATACAGGGAGATGGCCAGCACCAGGGCCCACATCATGAAAGAGAGGAAAGGTGCGAAGGCGCGCGCGGCCAGCCAGGCCAGCAGCGCCAACAGGGCCAGGCGCACCGCGACATCCACCAGCGCACTGGGATCGGAGGCGCGGCGATTGTTCTCGGGTGCGTCCATGAACCCAACTCCCATTTTTACGGGCGGGTGGCAATTCCGGTTCCCTGGGCGACCCGCTTCCGGCAGGAATTATAGCAGCCGCCCAATGACGGATTTTGTCGCGGGCGCTCAAATGCCAGGGCCGCAATTGCTGTTTGCGGCGCGTTCGCGGGGTGTTTCCGGTGGCGGCTCCTTCAGGTCGGCTTTCTCGTCATACCGCCCTGCGCCGGTATGACGAGCCAGTGATGGCTCGGATTGAAACAGGGTATCTACGGATCCGATACGGTGATCGACCGGATTCAGCCCGGCTCCGCGTTTTCCTCGCGGTAGGGTTTGTGCAGTTCCACCGGCGGCGCCTGTTTCCTGCGCAGGCGCAGGTTGAGCATTTCCACCGCAACCGAGAAGGCCATGGCGAAGTAGATATAGCCCTTGGGCACGTGCACATCAAAGCCCTCGATAATCAGGGTGAAACCCACCAGTATCAGGAACGCCAGCGCGAGCATTTTTACCGTCGGGTGGCGGTCGACGAAGTCGCCGATGGGCTTGGCGGCTATCAGCATGACCAGTACCGCCAGGATAATGGCGATGGCCATAATCGAGATCTGGTCCACCAGACCCACGGCGGTGATCACCGAGTCCAGTGAGAAAACGATATCCAGGATCGCGATCTGTACCAGCACCACGCCGAAGGATGCGGTTGCGGTGCTGACGGTCTGCTCGGCGCCCTCCAGGCTGCCGTGAATCTCGTGGACGGCTTTGACGAGCAGGAAGAGGCCGCCGCCGATCAGGATGACGTCGCGGCCGGATATTTCCATGCCGAATACCGTAAACCAGGGCTCCACCAGCCCCATGATCCAGACGATGGAAAACAGCAGCGCCAGGCGCGTGACCATCGCCAGGGTCAGGCCGATAAAGCGCGCCGGTTCGCGCTGCTTTTCCGGCAGGCGGCCGACGAGGATGGAAATAAAGATGATATTGTCGATGCCCAGGACGATTTCCAGCGCCGCCAGTGTCGCCAGTGCCACCCAGGCCTCGGGGTTGGCCACCCATTCAAACATTTAGGAATTCCTTTTCAGTACAAAGGGGGGAATGATTTGAGCGGGCTATTCTATGCGTCTTCACCCAGCCAGGCCATGGCCTCCGTTTCGTCTTCGAAGTAGCGCGCCTCACCGCCGATAAACCAACTGCCCACCCTGGCCGCCATCTCCTGCCAGCGGCGGTTGCCGAGCATGGCGATACGATTGAACTGGCGCCCGTGCTTCACTCCCAGCTTGAGATCGTCCCAGGCCGCGCGCGGCTCCCAGCCCTCCATCTCCGTCGCGTCGAAGAAGACGTTGATCTTCGGGTGCGCCACCCCCTCGATGGCGGACTCGAGCATGGGCACCAGGGACTGGTAGTCGTCGTGGGTCAGCTTGCCGCGCACATGCATGGTGAGAAAAAACTCACCGTCGGTGCGCTCGAGGCCGATCGAAACGCCGTGACGTTGCACACTCATAAGCGGCTCCCGCTACTCCGTGTGGCATTTATAGTGTGGCGAAGTCCGTATTGGGAGGCGCAGCAACAGGTGGCCCGCACAAGGGCGGGCGCGGGGGAATCAGTGGCTGAGAATCTCGACTATCTCGCGGGTGTGGTGCATCAGGCGCACTATCTCGCCCTCGATGCTGATGGTCACCACGCCGTGCTTGTCGACCGGCCTGACCACCACACCGTGCTGGTAGATTTCATGCTCCAGGATAGCGCCCACCTGCAGCTTCTTCTGCCAGCCCGGGGGCAGCTCGTCGCCGCGCTCGACCTTTTTCTGCAGACCCGGCGGCAGCTCCTTGTTGGGCTTGGCCAGCGCGCCGGCGGCCGGCAGTAGCAACAGGGCACTGAGCCCTGCGGCGATTGCGGATCTGAACATGGGTTTGCCCTCAATCAGAAAGGTAGTATTCGACCGTGGATACGACGCGCACCTTCTTGATATGGGGGTTGTTCTTGTCGCGGTCGCTGATGCTGAACTGCCCCTGGGAGGCGCGCTTGATCTTGCCCAGCAGGCTATCGGAGTCCTCGGCAAACTTCTGTGCGACCTGTCGCGCCTCGACGGTGGCCTGTTCCACCATCTGCGGCTTGATATCGTTCAATCCGGTAAAGATGTATTCGATCTGCCCCTGGTAGTTGTTGCTGGAGAAGGCGATGCCCTCCCTGCCCAGGTCCGCCAGTTTGTCCATGGCCGCGCGCACCTTGTCCACCTGTTCGGAATAAACGGTTACCGTCTGCAGCGCCGTGTAGCGGAACTCGGGCCTCTGGCCGCCGCCGTACTGTTGCGCGGACTTGTCGGTAATGGCCGGCAGGGATACGGACACCGCCTGCGGCGCTATACCCTGCTCGCCGAGGAATTTCTCGATGCGCTCGCTGTTGGCGGCGACGCCCTGGTAGAGGGAGGGCAGGTCATTGCTGGCGGCGGTGAACTGGATAGGCCAGATAACGATGTCCGCCGGCACCTCGCGCTCCGCCAGCCCCTTGACGGTGACAGTGCGCTCGTAGCCCTTGAACTTCTCCACGGCGGTGCCGAGCAGGTAGCCGAGCGATGCCAGCCCCAGCAGTATGCCGGCGCCGAGGAGAAGGGCGGGAGTGATGCTTTGTGTTTTCATGGTCGATTCCAAAAGAATGTCGGGCGCTCGCAAAAGGCGACCACAAAGATCGCCCCTGAACGCTGAATCGAGACTGAATCAGAGACAGATCTCGTCGTAACCGCGCCCGCGAAACTCCAGCAGGCAGAAGCCGTGGCCGAAGAGGTCCGACAGGCCGGCGATAGCGCCCCACTTATTGACCCGGATTTCGCTCTCCAGTTTCGCGCCGGCGGCCAGGGCGCGCGCCACCGCGGCCTCCACATCCTCCACCACCATATCCAGATGCACCGGCGTCCAGTGGCGCTCGTAGCGGCGCGTCTGCGCCAGCGGTTCCGCGACCCTTGAACCGGTCTCCTTGACCAGCAGGTAGAGGGGCGCATTGCCGCCGAGCATTTCCACTCCACCGGTACCGAAACGGCGGCCTATATGCAGGCCGAAGGCATCGCGATAGAAAGCGATCGCGCGCTCCAGGTCGTCGACATCGATATTGATCAGGAATTGCATGGCATTTTCACCCTTCGGAAGCGGGCCGCGACTGCTGGCAGTTCCAGCAATAATCGAAAGCCGCGCCATTCTCCTCACCGCAGTCGCGACAGCGCCAGGACTCGAGCTCTGCCTCGGCGTCGGCGAGCAGCTGGCGCGCGCGCTCGTAGTCCCGCTCCCGTTCGAGCCACAGTTCCGGCCAGGACTGGTGTGGCGCCAGGTCGCCGGATGCGCCCTGGGCGAACTCGTTCTTCAGGAAAACCGCTATGCCGGCGACTTCCAGCCTGCTCCTGGCCAGTTCTACCAGCAGGCGGTTTTCGTGGGTGTAAATTAATTTCATCAATAAAAAAGGGCCGCTTGTGCGACCCCGAGAGTAACAGCCCCTATCGGCAACTCAAATCTTTTATAGCCAATCAATCTTTATCGGCCATGGAACAGTCCCTGCCCGCGCAACTGTCGCCGGTGCTGACGGTACCGATTTCCACAGTGGTGTCGATGGCCCCCAGGCCGACACGCCCGGCGACCGTCGCCCTGCCACTGCTGCCGGCGATGTATTCCTGCACCACCCTGCCGGAACCATTTCTCTGCACGGCCAGTCTCTGCCCGGCTTCGACCCGTTCACCGCGACAGACGAATAACTGGATCCAATCTCCCGCCCGGACCGACTCTATATCCAGCAAAGCGCCGATTTTACCCAGTGGCTGCGGGCTTGTGTTATTGGCCCAGGCAGCACCGGCAAACGGCAGTATCAGCAGAAACAGGCAAACGCACTTCACGCGACGTCTCTCCTGGGCAATCAAAAAAACGGCGGGCAGGGCTGCCCGCCAAGGTGAGCATGTCGCCAGATTCATTCCAGGACAATAATGATTTAGGTATAGACGAGAACAAAAATCCGCGCCAACCGGGAGCGCGAAAAAATTGGGGCTGGAGAATAAAAAAGGGGCCGCAATTGCGGCCCAAGTCACAGGAGTCCGGGCTGCAGCGCAGCCCTAGAGCAATATTTCGATCAGCGGTATTTGAGTTGGTTACAGTGTAGCGAGCGGGTGGCTGGTGGTGGCCGCCGGAGCACAGGCGCCGGAGCGTACTTTAGTACGTGAGGACGCCGCGCACCGCCGCGCACCGCCGGACGCCGCCAGGCGCCGGCGCAGTAGCTGTAATCAGCTCAAATCGATCCAGGTGGACTTCAGTTCACAGTACTTGTCCAGCGCGTGCAGGGACTTGTCGCGACCGTTGCCGGACTGTTTGAAGCCGCCGAAGGGCACGGTGATGTCGCCGCCGAAGTAGTTGTTCACCCACACGGAGCCGGCGCGGACATTGCGAGCCATGCGGTGAGCGCGGTTGATGTCTTTGGTCCAGATGCCGGCGGCGAGGCCGTAGATGGAATCGTTGGCGATACGCAGCGCATCCTCTTCGCTGTCGAATTCGATCACCGACAGCACAGGGCCGAAGATCTCCTCGCGGGCGATGGTCATCTCACCGGTGACACCGCGGAAGATGGTGGGCTCGTAATAGTGACCGCCTGCCACCGCGTCCGCCGGCGCGCCGCCGCACACCAGCTGCGCGCCCTGCTCCAGGCCCTTGGCCACGTAGAACTCGACGGTGTCGAACTGGCTCTGGTCGATCAGCGCCCCCATGACAGTGCTGGGGTCCTGCGGGTGGCCGGGCACAAAGCGCTCGGTGGCCTTTTTCACCTTCTCGATAAACTCTGCCGCTATGCCTTTCTCCACCAGCAGGCGGGTACCGGCAGTGCAGGTCTCGCCCTGGTTGTAGAAGACGGCCAGGGCCGCGGCCTCGGCGGCCTTGGCCAGGTCCGCATCGGCGAACACGATATTGGGGCTCTTGCCGCCCAGCTCGAGGAAGGTGCGCTTCAGGTTGGACTGGCCGGCGTACTCGGTCAGGGTCTTGCCCACCTCGGTGGAACCGGTGAAGGTCAGGCAGTCGATATCCATATGCAGGCCCAGGGCCTTGCCCAGGCTGGAGCCCGGTCCCGGCAATACGTTCAGGACGCCGTCCGGCAGTCCAGCCTCCTTTGCCAGGCCGGCCAGCTTAATAGCGGTCAGCGGGGTGTTGGAGGCGGGCTTCAGGATCACGCTGTTGCCGGTGGCCAGTGCCGGGCCCAGTTTCCAGGCGGTGGTGGACAGGGGAAAGTTCCAGGGCACGATTGCGGCGACCACGCCCAGGGGCATGCGCTGCACCAGCGCCAGCTCGTTCGGGCCAGTGGGGGCGACCTCGTCGTAGACCTTGTCGATGGCCTCGCCGGTCCAGCGGATGGTGGTGACGGCACCGGGGACGTCCACATTCATGGTGTCGCTGATCGGCTTGCCGGCATCCAGGCTCTCGAGCAGGGCAATTTCCACCTTGTTCTGTTCGATCAGCTCGGCGAAGCGCACCATGACCTTCTTGCGCTCCATCGGCGGCATGTTGGACCAGACGCCGGACTCAAAGGTCTCGCGGGCCACCTTGACCGCCAGTTCGGCGTCCTCGGGACCACAGCTGGCGATCTGCGCCAGCTCCCGACCGTCCGCCGGATTGGTGGTCGGGCGGGTATCGCCGGACAGGGCGTCCACATACTCGCCGTTGATAAAGGCGCGGCCCTCTATCTCGAGGCCGGCCGCCAGGGCCTGCCACTCCTGCAGGGTTTGGGGAGTCTCCTGTTGTGGAGATGACTGTTGCGCTGACATGGCACACCTCTTCTTGAAAATTGAATTATTGTTCGGTTTATACCGAAAATGTGATCACAAATCAAAGAATATCAGAAGTCTTGTCGCCACCGCCAGGCTCCGCCGGGCGACCACAAGGTTCGCCTCTACAAGGTTCTCTCGTCATTCCGGCGCAGAGCCTGTGCCGGACTTGAACCGGTACCGGAACCCGGGAACCACCGCACTGGATACCGGCCCGCGCCGGTATGACGGATCAATGAAAGTTTGTTCTGGTACAGAGTAGCTGCCTGATTGCATTCATTGCCGGTACGACGCTGCAGCTCGACCTTCTATCAGGCCACACTCGTCTCCACCCGCAGCCAGTCGTCCTCCAGCTGCATGGCGATGTGGTCGCCGTGCAGCAGCTCGCCGACGCCGGCCGGAGTGCCGGTGAGCACCACATCGCCGGGCTGCAGGGTGAAATGGCCGCTGATATAGGCCACCAGGTCGAGGATCGGCGTCAGCATATGGGCCGTCTTGCCGCGCTGGCGCAGCTCGCCGTTCAGCCACAGGGAGTAGGTGAGGCCATCCCAGTCCGGCGCCCAGTCCAGCTTCACGAAGGGCGACAGGGGGCAGGCGCCGTCGAAGCCCTTGGCTATCTCCCAGGGGTGGCCGTCCTTCTTCAGCTGTGACTGCAGCTCGCGCAGGGTAAGGTCCAGCGCCAGGCCCAGGCCGGCGATGGCGGCGGGCACCTCGGCCGCGTTGGCGCCGGTCAGGGGAGCGCCGATCAGTAGCGCCAGCTCCCCCTCGAAGTGGCAGCCGCCGCGGCCCGCCGGCAGGTGGACCGGCTCGGCCATGGGCACGGCAGCGGTGGCCGGCTTGATAAACAGCAGCGGGTTCTCCGGCACCGGGTTGTTCAGTTCGGCGGCGTGATCGGCATAGTTGCGGCCGACGCAGACAATCTTGCCCAGATTCAGGTTGGTCCCGGTGCCGCAGGTATATTGGTGTCGGTACATAACTGAATTAGATACTTAGGATAGACATTTCGAATAAAGCGCCACAGGGCGCTTGTGGTATGATCGCGCCCTCGCCGGACTCCGGCCCAGTCTACAGATTTTCCCTTCGCCCATCGTCAAGAGAGTGTTTATGGCTCCACAAATTTCTCTGCAAAAGGACAAGATTCGCATACTGCTGCTGGAGGGCGTACACCAGTCCGCCGTCGACCTGCTGTCGTCCCGCGGCTACACCAATGTGGAGTACCTGAAGACTTCGCTGCCGGAAGAGCAGCTGATCGAGAAAATCGCCGACGCCCACTTTATCGGTATCCGCTCCCGCACCCAGCTGACCCGCAAGGTACTGGAGAGCGCGCCCAAGCTGATCGCCGTCGGCTGCTTCTGTATCGGCACCAACCAGGTGGACCTGCAGGCGGCCACCGAGCTGGGCATCGCGGTGTTCAATGCACCCTATTCCAATACCCGCAGCGTTGCGGAGCTGATCATCGCCGAGGCGATTTTCATGCTGCGCGGCATCCCGGAGAAGAATATGGTCTGCCACCGCGGCGGCTGGCTCAAGTCTGCCGTCGGCTCCTACGAGGCGCGCGGCAAGACCCTGGGTATCGTCGGCTACGGCGCCATCGGTTCCCAGGTGTCGGTGATGGCGGAGGCCATGGGCATGCGCGTGGTCTTCTACGATGTGATCACCAAGTTGCCGCTGGGCAACGCCACCCAGATCAACTCCCTCGACGAACTGCTGGCCGAGGCGGATGTGGTCTCCCTGCATGTACCGGAGCTGCCGTCCACCAAGTGGATGATCGGCGCCAGACAGATAGCACAGATGAAACCCGGCACGATTCTGCTGAATGCCTCCCGCGGCACCGTTGTGGAGATAGAACCACTGGCAGAGGCCCTGAAGAGCGGCCACCTGGCCGGCGCCGCCATCGATGTATTCCCGGCTGAGCCGCGCGGCAACGACGACGAGTTCCTGTCGCCGCTGCGCGGTATCGACAATGCGCTGCTGACGCCCCATGTGGGCGGCTCCACCGTGGAGGCGCAGGAGAATATCGGCACCGAGGTGGCAGAGAAGCTGGCCCATTATTCCGACAACGGCACCACCACCAGCTCGGTCAACTTCCCGGAAGTGGCCCTGCCGGGCCATGTGGACGTACACCGGCTGCTGCACATCCACAAGAATGTGCCCGGCGTGCTCAGCGCCATCAACCAGGTGTTCTCGGACAACCAGATCAATATCTCCGCGCAGTTCCTGCAGACCAACGAGACCCTCGGCTATGTGGTGATCGACGTGGATGCGGAATACTCGGACCTGGCGCTGGAGAAATTGAAGAACGTGCCCAACACGCTGCGCTGCCGCGTGCTTTTCTAAATATTTCCCCTCGCCCTGCTGAAACCGCCGTTTGCCGCGATAGAGATTGATCGCGGCCAACGGCCGCTTCTACAATAGCTGCGCTTCACTCCTGGCGGGCCCGCGGCCCGCGCTCCCACAATCAGGTGTACCCCCTTGCGCAATCACGACTCCGCCGCGACCGGCCTGCTCGCCGGCATTGCCGCCTTTCTCTTCTGGGGACTGGCACCGCTGTATTTCAAACTGCTGGATGGTATTCCATCGACGGAAATACTCGCCCACCGCAGTATCTGGGCGCTGGCGCTGGCGCTGATCATCCTTGCGCTGATCGGCAAACTGGGGGACTTTCGCACCACCCTGCACGATGGCAAGAAGATGCGCACCCTGGCCCTGTCGGCGCTGCTGATCGGCAGCAACTGGCTGGTGTTTATCTGGGCCATCACCAACCAGCATCTGCTGGATGCGAGCCTCGGCTATTACATCAACCCTCTGATCACTGTATTGCTCGGCGTACTGGTGCTGGGCGAGCGGCTGCGTCGCCTGCAGTGGGTTGCCGTGGGCCTGGCGGCGGTCGGCATCGGCTGGTACCTGTGGCAATTCGGACGGCTACCCCTGGTGGCACTGTTCCTGGCACTGTCCTTCGGCTTTTACGGCCTGGTGCGCAAACGCGCGCCCGTCGACAGCCTAACCGGCCTCGCCGTGGAAACCCTCTACATGCTGCCGCTGGCACTGGCTTACCTGGCCTGGAGCGCCAGCCCCAGCAGCAATCCGCTCAACAACAGCTGGCAACTGAACGGCCTGCTGTTGCTGGCCGGCCCCATTACGCTGACGCCGCTGCTGCTGTTCAATATCGCCGCGCGGCGCTTGAACCTGTCCACAGTGGGATTTTTGCAGTACATAGCGCCGACACTGCAACTGCTGGTGGCGGTAATGCTGTTCCACGAACCGTTCGACCGCAACACGCTGCTGACCTTTGCCTTTGTATGGTTTGGTCTGCTGCTCTATACGCTGGACGCGCTGGCACAGCGCAGAAAGCTGCGCTTGCAGAGGAAGACCGCGATTTAGTCCGCCCTCACCAATTCCCTTTAGGAGCGGCCAATGGCCGCGATCAATTTTCCGTCTTCTGCCAGACCTGATCGCGGCCATGGGCCGCTCCTACAAAATATTCACTCCGACTATTCGTTCAGCCAATCGTCCAGCGCCTTCAAAATCTGGTGCCGGTAGGGCTGTGTCTCATTGATCATCTGGTGGCGGGCGCCGCGGATAATGACGCGTTTGCTGTTGGGGAAGCGGTCGCGCACGACGCGCATGTTGTAGCGCCAGGAAACCGTCTCGTCGCCGGTGCCCTGCACCACCAGAATCGGCTTGGGGTTTTTCGCGGTCTTGGGGAAAGTCTTCAGCCAGTCCACCATGGCCCCCAGCCAGCGCATCGACATCACCGGCGACTGCAGCGGATCCCGGTGCGCCTGGCGGCGTACAAACTCGGCGTCGTGGGTGTTGATATTGAAGCCGCGATCCGGCGCCACCAGAAAGAAGCGCCCCAGGTAATACTGCCATTTGCGCAAGTGCCACTTGGCCGGGCGCACCAGTGGCGCCAGCAGGAAAACCTTGTCGAACGGCTGCCAGCAACTGTACTGCAGGTAGGCCAGCAGCGCCGCGCCGCCGGTGCTCTGACCCATCGCATGCCAGGGGCCGGGCAGCTTGTCGCGGGCTATCTGCAGCAGGCTGTCGAGTACCTGGCGGTACTGCAGGAAGGTATCTATCGCCACCGGCTCACCGCTGGACAGGCCGTGACCGGGGAAGTCGAAGATCACCACATTGAGTTGGCGCTCCAGGCCGAAGCGGATAGCCGCGCCGTAGATGCCGGTGTGATCGAAATAACCGTGGCAGATAAACAGGGTTCCGCGCGGCTGCTCCACCAGCCAGTACTGGGCCACCAGTTCGAAGCCGGCTGCGGTGAAGGTGCCGACGCCGGTCCTGCTCGCCAGCGGGAACTGCAGGTCGTAGTAGTTGCGGTATTCCTGCAACGCCGGCAGCAGCGGGCCCTCATCGGCAGCGCTGAAATCCAGTTCGGGCAATTGTTGGCGCAATGCCGAATAGTCCGGGCGTTTGAGTACCGGGCTGTGTTCGACGGTGGTGATATCTTGCAGTAGGTCCATTGGTTCAATGGTACTGCATTTTCGGGGCGGGGGAATCGACCGGGCAACACCGACGACTACAAAAAAGGGCGGACACAGGGTCCACCCTTTTATAGTTTGTCGTCATGCCGGCGAAGGCCGGCATCCAGTCTTGTGGCACCTGGGTTCAGGTACCGGATCAAGTCCGGCACAGGCTCTGCGCCGGAACGACGATAATTCAGCGTTTACTTGATCTGCGGTTCCAGCTCGCCGGCGTCGTAGCGCTGGCTCATGGCGTCGAGGCTGATCGGGCGTATCTTGCTGGCGTTGCCGGCGGTGCCGAAGGCCTCGTAGCGGGCGATACAGATATCCTTCATCGCATCCATGGCGACCTTGTAGAACTTGCGCGGGTCGAACTCGGACGGGTTCTGGGCCAGGAAGCGACGGGTGGCGCCGGTGGAGGCCAGGCGCAGGTCGGTGTCGATATTGACCTTGCGCACACCGTGCTTGATGCCCTCGCAGATCTGCTCGACCGGCACGCCGTAGGTCTCCGGGATCTCGCCGCCGAACTCGTTGATCACCGCCAGCCACTCCTGCGGCACGGAAGAGGAACCGTGCATCACCAGGTGGGTGCCCGGAATGCGCGCGTGAATTTCCTTGATGCGGTCGATGGCGAGGATATCGCCGGTGGGCGGGCGGGTGAACTTGTAGGCGCCGTGGCTGGTGCCGCAGGCGATGGCCAGGGCATCCACCTTGGTCTTCTGCACAAAGTCCGCGGCCTCTTCCGGATCGGTCAGTAGCTGGTCGTGGGACAGCACACCCTCGGCGCCGACACCGTCTTCCTCGCCGGCCATGCCGGTTTCCAGGGAGCCCAGGCAGCCCAGCTCACCCTCGACGGACACGCCACAGGCATGGGCCATGTCCACCGCGCGGCGGGTCACATCGATGTTGTAGTCGTAGGAGGCCGGAGTCTTGCCGTCCTCCTGCAGGGAACCGTCCATCATCACCGAGCTGAAGCCCAGCTGGATGGAGCGCTGGCATACCGCCGGGCTGGTGCCGTGATCCTGGTGCATCACCACCGGGATTTCCGGGAACTCCTCGATCGCGGCCAGGATCAGGTGGCGCAGGAAGGGTGCACCGGCGTATTTGCGCGCGCCGGCGGAGGCCTGCACGATCACCGGGGAGTCGGTCTGCCGCGCCGCCTCCATGATCGCGCGCATCTGTTCCAGGTTGTTGACGTTGAACGCCGGCACGCCGTAGCCGTGTTCGGCGGCGTGGTCCAGCATTTGACGCAAGCTGATTAGGGCCATGAAATTTTCCTTTCTCGTCTAAACGTAAAAACTTTTTGTCGTTATTTCGTCACCCCGGCGCAGGCCGGGGTCCAGGGCTCTTCGGCACTGGTTTCCGGCCCGCGCCGGAAAAACGACAGAAATGATCAATCTTCGGCGCGGCTTTTTTCGCCTCAATCGCCGGCGCGGCTTTCGAGCATCGCCACCGCCGGCAGTGTCTTGCCCTCCACATACTCCAGGAAGGCGCCGCCGCCGGTGGAGATATAGGAGACCTTGTCGGCGATACCGTACTTGTCCACCGCCGCCAGGGTGTCACCGCCGCCGGCGATGGAGAAGGCATCGCTGTTGGCGATGGCCTTCGACAGCTGCTCGGTGCCGCCGCCGAACTGGTCGAACTCGAACACCCCCACAGGGCCGTTCCAGATAATAGTCTTGGCTTCCTTCAGTATCTCCGCCAGCCTGGCGGAGGAATCCGGGCCTATATCGAAAATCATATCGTCGGCGGCCACCTGATCCGCGGATTTGGTCTCGGCGGCGGCGGATTCAGAGAATTCCACACCGGTGACCACATCCGTGGGCAGCGGGATATCGCACTGCTGCATCAGGGATTTGGCGGTGCCCACCAGGTCGTGCTCACACAGGGATTTGCCCACCGGCTTGCCGGCAGCGGCGAGGAAGGTGTTGGCGATGCCGCCACCGACGATCAACTGGTCCACCTTGTCGGCCAGGCTCTCCAGCACCGTCAGTTTGGTGGACACCTTGGAGCCGCCGACGATGGCAACCATCGGTCGCGCCGGCTCGGCCAGGGCCTTCTCCAGTGCGTCCAGCTCGGCGGCCAGCAGAGGGCCGGCGCAGGCAGTCGGGGCGAATTTGGCCACACCGTGAGTGGAGGCCTGGGCGCGGTGCGCGGTGCCAAAGGCGTCCATCACGAAGATGTCGCAGAGGCTCGCGTAGGCTTTCGCCAGTTCCTCGTCGTCCTTCTTCTCCCCGGGATTGAAACGCACGTTTTCCAGCAGGGCCACGTCGCCATCCGCCAGCTCGACGCCGTCGCGCCACTCCTTGACCAGCTTCACCTCGCGGCCGAGCAGCTTGCCCAGGTGCGCGGCCACCGGCGCCAGGGAGAATTCCTCATCGTACTCGCCCTCGGTGGGGCGGCCCAGGTGGGACATCAGCAGTACCCTGGCGCCGGCATTCATGGCGGACTGAATGGTGGGAAGTGCGGCGCGGATGCGCGCATCGGAGGTGACCACCCCGTCTTTGACCGGAACATTCAGGTCTTCGCGGATCAGCAGGCGCTTGCCCGCCAGGTCCAGATCCGCCATCAATTTAACTGCCATTCGCCATTCCCCCTGCTGTGCGTAACTGTGAAAAGTGGGCGCGGATTATACGCTGACGCGACGGGCCTCGCCCACCGGGCGATGGCCCGCGCGGAGTATATCAAGCCCCGCTGTAGTTGAATTACCACAGGGCCGGCGCCCCGTAGTGACAACGCTATCATTCCAGTGTCGCGCCACCGCAGTACAATGCACCATCCAGCAGAGGCTTTTACCCGGCGAGGAGATGCGGATGTCGAAGAGGCACAGGGTCCAGTTCAATGGCGGCAGCGACGCCCGCCTGGCGGGAATCCTGGAGATGCCCGAGGGGGGTGAGCCGCAGGCCTATGCGCTCTTCGCCCACTGTTTTACCTGTGGCAAGGATGTGCTGTCGGCGTCGCGCATAGCGCGCCGGCTGGCCGACCTGGGCATAGCGGTGCTGCGCTTCGACTTCACCGGCCTCGGCGCCAGCCAGGGCGACTTTGCCGATACCAACTTCTCCTCCAATGTCCGGGACCTGCTCTGCGCCGCCGAATTCCTGCGCGGCGAACGCCACCCGGCGGACCTGCTGATCGGCCACAGCCTCGGCGGCGCCGCTGTGCTGGCCGCCGCCGGCGATATCCCGGAGGCGAAGGCCATAGCCACCATCGCCGCACCGGCCGACCCGGAGCATGTGATCAGGCAGTTCGCCTGCGCCATAGATACCATCCGGCAGCAGGGCCAGGCAGAGGTGGAGCTGGCCGGGCGCCCCTTTGTTATCAAGAAGCAGTTCCTCGACGACCTGGACAGCCACAGGATGGGCTACATCCACGAGCTGGGGCGACCCCTGCTGATCTACCACTCGCCGGTGGACCAGACGGTCTCCATCGACGAGGCGGCGGATATCTACAACCGCGCCATGCACCCGAAGAGCTTTATCAGCCTGGATCACGCCGACCACTTGCTGACCCGGCGCGAGGATGCGGACTATGTGGCTAACACCCTGGCCGCCTGGGTCCAGCCCTATCTCTCCGGCGGGCCCGGCTGATGCAGCCTCTCGACGAGCACCGCGATACCTGCCCCTACTGCGGCGAAGTCATAGCCCTGCTGCTGGATTACTCGGCCGGCGAGCAGAGCTATATAGAGGATTGCCCCGTGTGCTGCCGGCCAATAGTGGTCACCCTGATGGAATCGGCTGACGGGACCATCGACGTCAGCCTGCGCCACGAGAACGAAACCGACTGACAGCCACCGTCAACAACTTGATACAGGCCCGCAATTGCCTTTGCCGCAGGCCACCGGTATAAAGTTTCAACACACTGTGCGATCCCGGTGGGCCGCGGCATATGGCACGGCAGTTCCGGCAACACAGGATAAAACAATAAATTCACCGGATTTTCCGCATTCTCGATCGAGTCTCTCGCGGCAGCGCTGCGACCCGACACCACGGAAAACAACAAGCAAGGAACCTGCTCCATGAAAACACCACACTCCCTCTGGCTGCCGGCGGCACTGGCGCTGGCCATCGCCGGCTGCGGCGAAGCACCGAAATCCGGCGCCGCCGCAAGCAGTGCAAATGATTCCTCCGCGACAACGAGTGTCGAGACTCCCCCCAAAAACTGGTCCGAAACCCAGACAAGCGCCCAGGCACTGCAAATCCCCTACGAGAAATTCACCCTGCCCAATGGCCTGCGCGTTATCGTGCACGAGGACCGCAAGGCGCCGATCGTTTCCGTGGGTGTCTGGTATCACGTGGGCTCCAAGGACGAGAAGCCCGGGCGCACCGGTTTCGCCCATCTGTTCGAGCACCTGATGTTCAACGGCTCGGAAAACTACGACGACGAATTCTTCAAGCCGTTTGAACTGGCCGGCGCCACCGGCATGAACGGCACAACATGGCTGGACCGCACCAACTATTTCGAGACGGTGCCCAGCAATGCGCTGGATATGGCCCTGTGGATGGAGTCCGACCGCATGGGCCACCTGCTCGGCGTCATCACCCAGGAGAAGCTCGACGAGCAGCGCGGTGTGGTGCAGAACGAGAAGCGCCAGGGCCAGAACCAGCCCTACGGCAAGGTGTGGGAAAAAATGCAGGCCTCCATCTTCCCCGAGGGCCACCCCTACTCCTGGACCACCATCGGCTCCATGGAGGATCTGGACGCGGCCGCACTGGAAGACGTGCACGAGTGGTTCAAGACCTACTACGGCGCCGCCAATACCGTGCTGGTATTGGCCGGCGATATCGACGTGGCGGCTGCCAAGGAAAAAGTCGGTAAATACTTCGCCGATATCCCCGCCGGGCCGCCGCTGATCAAGAAGAAGGCCTGGATCGCCAAGCGCGAGGAGTCCAAGCGCGAGCAGATGTTCGATCGCGTCGCCCAGTCGCGCATCTACAAAGTCTGGAATGCCCCCAATCTGGGCCACGAAGACGCCAATGCGATGGCCCTGGCGGCCGCGGTGTTGGGCGATGGCAAGAACTCGCGCCTGTATGAGCGCCTGGTGTACAGGGACCAGATAGCCACCAGCGTGAATGTCGCCCTGTACGAATTCGAGCTGTCCTCCATCTTCCAGGTCATTGCCGATGCCAAGCCCGGCGTCGAGCTGGCCAAGGTGGAAGCGGCCATCGAGGAAGAGCTGCAGCGTTTCCTGAAAGAGGGCCCGACCGC
Source organism: Microbulbifer taiwanensis (assembly GCF_014904815.1). GTDB lineage: Bacteria > Pseudomonadota > Gammaproteobacteria > Pseudomonadales > Cellvibrionaceae > Microbulbifer > Microbulbifer taiwanensis. The sequence continues at coordinate 11,657 of NZ_JACZFR010000001.1, read as the reverse complement.
CGAGGAGCTAGCGCGGGTGAACATGACCGAATACGCCGCTTACGCGCGCGACCTGGAACAGGTGGGCGGCTGGAGCGGCAAGGGCGTGATACTGGCCCGCGGCGAACTCTACCTGGACAACCCCAACGGCTACCTGGACGCCGTTGCCGAAAAGCAGCAACTGACCTCGCAACAGGTCAGGGCCGCCGCGCAGAAGTGGCTGTCCAGCGGTGACTACAACCTGGAGGTGCACCCCTTCCCCGAATACAAGGTGGCCGACAGCGGCGCCGACCGCTCCAGACTGCCGGACACCGGCAAATTCCCGTCGGTTCCCTTCCCGGAGCTGCAGACCGCGGAACTCTCCAACGGCCTGAAGGTAGTACTGGCGGAGCGCAACTCGGTGCCGGTGGTCGATATGCGCCTGATTTTTGACGCCGGCTATGCCGCCGACCAGGGCAAGACACTCGGCACCGCCAGTTACGCCATGTCGATGCTGAAGGAGGGCACCCGGCATATGAGCGCGCTGGAGATCAGTGAGAAAGAGGAGATGCTCGGCGCGCGCATCGGCACGGATGCGGATATCGACACCGCGACCGTGAGCCTCAATGCGCTGACCGCCAACCTGGACGAGTCCATCGAACTCTTCGCCGAAATCGTGCGGATCCCCGCCTTCTCCGATGAGGAAATCGAGCGCAAGCGCAGCCGCTGGATCGCCGGTATCCAACAGGAGAAGACCAGGCCGGTACAGATGGCCCTGCGCAGCCTGCCGCCGCTGCTCTACGGCGCCGACCACGCCTACGGCGTGCCCTTTACCGGCACCGGTACCGAGGAATCCATCGGTTCCCTGACCCGCGACGATCTGGTCGACTACCACCAGACCTGGCTGCGCCCGGACAACGCCACCCTGGTCGCGGTGGGCGACATCACCATGGACACGCTGCTACAAAAACTGGAGCAGCAGTTTGCCGACTGGCCCGCGCCGGAAGCCCCGCTGCCGCAAAAAAACCTGGCGCGGGTGGCCCACCCGGACAAGGCCAGTGTCTTCCTGATCGACAAGCCGGATTCCGAACAGTCCATCATCATCGGCGGCCTGCTGGCGCCCTCGGAGAAGATTCCCGAGCGCGAAGCCCTGCATATGATGAACGACATCCTCGGCGGCACCTTCACCGCGCGCATCAATATGAACCTGCGCGAGGAGAAGCACTGGGCCTACGGTGCCTACTCCTTCATGACCGGTGCCAAGGGCCAGCAGCCGCTACTGGTGTACGCCCCGGTACAGACCGACAAGACCAGCGACTCCCTGGCGGAACTGCAGCGGGAATTGCGGGCCTATATCGGCGGCGAGCCGGCGGAAGCCGCCGAGCTGCAGAAGGTGAAGGACAAACGCATCAACGAACTGCCCGGACGCTTCGAAACCATCGCCGCGGTTTCCGGTGCTGTATCCAGTATGGTGACCTACGATCGGCCGCTGAATTATATGGACGGCTACGCCGAGCAGATCCGCGGCGCTGACTTGAAGACCATCCACAAGCTGGCGCGGCAGACCATCAAGCCTGAACAGTTTATCTGGGTGATCGTCGGCGATAAGAAGAAGATCGAAAAAGGCATTCGCGGTCTGGATATAGGCCCGATTGCCGAGCTGAATGTCGACGGCAAACCCGTCGGTGAGACTGTCGCAGCCGGGGGGCACTAGCCAACCCCGGGTCCGACCCGCAGCCGCAGGTATTGCCTGCGGCTGCGGCCGGCTGAAATCCGCCGGATCACAGCACCTACCGATATCCGGCGAAATTCGGGCAGCGAAAAATCAATTCAATTCCACACTCACAGTCGCCCCCGGAAAAAATTTCCCGCGAACCCCATTCCTTCACCCGCCAGATTTCCACGCCCATCAGTCGACAGTGACACAAATGTCACAATATTTGCTTCATTCAGTTATCAACGAAAGAGTGCAACCGCCGGCGGGGCTCGGGCAATGCGCCTGTAATTACCGCTGACTGCAGGGTTTCTATTTCAACAATCGGTACTGATGTGCAAAAAATTTCAGATGGCGCCAATTAATTGGACGAGCCGGAAAGTGATTTCCCCAAGAGAAAGTCGAGAAATAAAAAATAAATCAAAAAAACTGGAAAAACATTGTGTATGTAGGACATTGCCACTTGGCGACAAGGTAACAACTGTTACTATCGCTTTTCCCACCAGCGGTCGGCGCTCCCGGCACTTCTCTTAGGGAAAATAAAAGCCGCGGAGCCCGGGTGGAAAACTATTCCAAAATAATTATTTCAATAAGAAAAGTATTTTTCTGGAGCATTATAATGAAAAAGAAGTTACCGCTGTTTGCAGCCAGCGCCCTCGCACTGGCGATGTCAGCGCAAGTCAGCGCCGCCGACGACAGATACATTATCAAGTTCAAGGAAGGCAAGGGTCCCGCCGTTAAAGCGCAAATGAAACAGCACGGCGGCCGCTCGGCCCTGGCGCTGGAAAAGCGCAGCGCAATGGCAGCCCACCTGCCGCAAAAGGCACTGCAGGCACTGCAGAAAAACCCTAACGTCGAGTACGTCGAGGAGGATGTGAAGCGCTACCTGCTGTCCCAGGAAGTACCTTTCGGCATCCCGATGGTGCAGGCTGACCTGGTCAGCGACGGCGTGGCCGGCAACCGCACCGTGTGTATTATCGACTCCGGCTACGATATAGCCCACGAGGACCTGTCCGGCAACGCCGTGAGCGGTACCAATGATTCCGGCACCGGCAACTGGTATGAAGACCGGAACAGCCACGGCACCCACGTGGCCGGCACCATCGCCGCGATGAACAACGGCGTCGGCGTTGTCGGCGTGATGCCGAGCAGCAATATCAATCTGCATATCGTCAAGGTGTTCAATGCCGACGGCTGGGGCTACTCATCATCCCTGGTGGCCGCCGCGGATACCTGTGCCGCCAACGGCGCCAACGTGATCAATATGAGCCTGGGCGGCGATCGCGCCTCCAAAACTGAAGAGCGCGCCTTCACCGACCTCTACAACAGCGGCATCCTCTCCATCGCCGCCGCCGGCAACGACGGCAACACCCGCCACTCCTATCCGGCCTCCTACGACGCCGTGGTTTCCGTGGCAGCGATCGACAGCGACAAGATGATCGCCGACTTCTCCCAGCAGACAGACCAGGTTGAGATGTCCGGCCCTGGCGTGGACGTGCTCTCTTCTGTACCGGTGGGTATGGGCCGCAACACCGACCTGACCGTCGCCGGCAGTGCCGTTGAAACCGCCGGTATGGACGGCAGCCCGGAAGCCTCCGCCACCGGTGCCCTGGCCGACTGCGGTACCGGTGAGTCCGCCTGCACCACTGCCGCCGGCAAGGTATGCCTGATCCAGCGCGGCAATATCAGCTTTGCAGACAAGGTGCTGAACTGTGAAGCCGGTGGCGGTATCGCTGCGGTGATCTACAACAACGAGCCTGGCATACTCAACGGTACCCTGGGCGAGACGGTCACCTCCATTCCGTCCGCTGGCATCTCCGACACCGACGGTGCGGCGCTGCTGAACCAGCTGGGTGCCAGCGCCACCCTGAACGTTGAGGCCAGCGATTACGCCTACTTCAACGGCACCTCCATGGCCTCCCCTCACGTGGCCGGCGTATCCGCGCTGGTGTGGAGCCACTACCCCAACTGCGCTCCGGGTGAAATCCGCGCGGCCCTGAATGCCACGGCAGAGGACCTGGGTGCGGCCGGCCGCGACAATGCCTACGGCAATGGTCTGGTGCAGGCCAAGGACGCGGTGGACTACCTGGCGGCCAACGCCTGTACCGGCACCAACCCCGGTGACGGCGGCGGCAGCGGCGGTGGCGGCAATGGCGGTGGTAAGGGCGGCGGCAAGCCCAAGAACAAGTAACCGCTTATCTCCACAATAAAAAGGGGCCCTCGAGCCCCTTTCCTGTTTTCCATCCGTCGCAGCAATCAGTCGCTATTGGGCAGCACCGCCTCCTTTTCTTCCTCGCGCAACACCTGCAACCGCGCACTGGTCTCCGCAGCGGTTTCCTTCTTTGGCGATAAATCCTGCACTTTACCGGTTTCCTTCAGGGCATTGTCCGTCGCCCGCCGCTCCGCACTGTAGTTCGGCGCCAGTGTCAGCTTGGGCGCATTGCTGTTGAAGCCGATCAGCACCCAGATAAAAAACAGCAGGCACAGGAAGCGAATCACCAGGCTGCGGTCCAGCAGCCAGTGCATGCCTTCTCCCCGCGCGTGCAGCAGCCGCACGCGGAAGAAGACATTCAGGGCCAGCAGTACACAGGCGGCGATCACTACCCAGGTGGCCAGGCCGCCGAGCACGGCGACCAGCCAGTTGGAAATCTGCAGATTGAGTTCCATCACCGCCTCCCCTTAACGACTCTTCTTCGCCACGTGTTTTATTTCACTGCCGAACACCGCCTGCTGCAGGCCTATGGTGCCCAGTGCCTCCACCGGCACAAACACTTTGTTTTCGGATTCGGCCATGCGATCCAGCACTTCCAGGGTGCGGTAGGCCAGGTACTTGTCGGTAACGGATTTCGCCAGCAGGTCATTCACCTCCTTCTGGCCCATGGCCTTCTCCCGCGCGATGGCGCGGTTCATTTTCTCCCGCTCCAGGTCCCGCTCCATCTGGATCTTCTGGATCTCGAACTGGGCCTTCTCCTGCTCTATCAACTCGCGGCGCTCGGCGGCGCGCTCCTTGGCTTCGGTAACCACCTTGGGGAACTGCACATCGGCCAGGCCCAGGCGCTTGACCACGATGGGCGTGCCCCGCAGGGCCACGTCGACCTCGGCAAACAGTTCCTGGCTCAATGCCTCGCGGCTGGAGGCGATCTCGTTGATCGAATACTTGGCCACCACCCTGCGCACCACATCGCGGATCACCGGCTGCGCATAGGTGTTGTAGACATGACTGACCGATATATTGCTGTTGGACGGCGGTATGCGGTCGAAGATGTTGTCGATCATCTCGCCGTTGATAGCGCCGGTCATACGCACGTCGAAGCTCATATTGAGCTGGTCTTTGGGCATAAACAGCTTGAACTGTTCCCTGTGCCCGAAATCCGCTATGGCCAGGGTGACCAGCTTGTCACAGTAGTAGAGGCACATATCCAGCCGGAACTTGGAGGGCGGCACCGTCTCCGGCTTGTAGCCGTTCTTGGTCAGTATCTTGCCCACATGGGCCGGTGGCACCTCGACCCTGTCGGCACAGGCGGACAGTACCAAAGCGGCGAGAACGACCATCAGCTTTGAAATGAAACGCATCAAATTTCCCCAACTCATCTTTTTGATTTCCCGTACCATATGCCACCGGAAAATAGGCCGCAAGCCGCGACGCCGGTGGTCCGGGGCCCATTATATGGTTTAATAAACTTTCAGATTATTGAAGAAGCAGAGATATGGAACTCGAATTTCTCACCGCGACCCTGTTCAACCTGGGTATCAACCTGCTGTACACATTGCTGGCACTGTTCATCGGCATAGTGGCCCTGATCGCCATCGACAAGAAGCTGCTGAAGCATGTGGATATCGAGGGTGAACTGAAGAACGGCAATATCGCGGTGGCCATCTTTGCCTCGACGATCCTGATTTTCGTCGCACTGATTATTTCCTTCGGGCTGAAGGGTTAAACGCAGTGCGCAGCTGGCTGATCCCCACCGGTATTGCCCTGGCGCTGCTGCTGCCGGAGTTGCTGCGCATATCCGGAGAAGAAGGGCGGGAAACACGCGCGGTCAAACAGCAGCTGGACGACGCCATCGCACGCCGGTTCGACGGCGACGCCGACTCCCCGAGCAGCCGCAGGGACCGCCAGTACGGCGTGGTGCGGGTACAGGGCAGCAGCCGGCCCCTGCCGGAGGAGACCATCCAGGAGATAGTCGCCAAGCGCAGTGTCGAGCAGAGCGCCTACGTCTCTGTGTGGAACTGGCAGGGCATAAACCAGGTCACCGCCTCGGCCCGCGGCCTCGACAACAAACATCACTTTGCCAACAGCTACCTGGTCGGCTTCCAGCCCTTCAAGACCCGCCAGCTGTGGGTGCCCCTCTACACCCTGGCGATCCGCAAGGAGTACCAGTACGACCACCTGCAGTACGCTGGCCTCGCCGATATCTGGCAGACCTCCCGCCAGGCGTTTTACCAGAAACGCGGCGACTGCGAGGACCACGCGATACTGCTGGCGGATTGGCTGATCAATCTGGGCGTGGATGCGCGGGTCGCGCTCGGCACCCACAATGGCCAGGGCCACGCCTGGGTGGTGGCAATCGTGGATGACAGGGAATATCTGCTGGAGGCTACCAGCAAGCGGCGCCTGTCCAGCTGGCAGGCGATGCCGCTGGCGGCATTGGCCGAGGGCTACGAGGTGGAATTCCAGTTCAACCGCAATTTCTTCTGGGCCAAGCAGGATGCCAGCCCGACGCGCAAATATCGCGGCAGCCACTGGGTAAAGAAATCCCAGTTTATCCGCAGCTGACTTCGCGCTTAAAGCCGAAAGATACGTAGGGTGCGCCGTGCGCACCAACGGCGACGGCACGAATCTTGTGGGAGCCTGCCCTGCAGGCGATGGAATCTGCTGCCACACTCCTTTATCGCCTGCAGGGCAGGCTCCCACAGCGCACTTAAAGTGCGTTAAATGGGCGAGCCCGGCGGCATCGCCTTCAGATCTCCCGCTTCAATTTTCAGCTCGCCATCCGTAAAGGCGGCGATGCGCTGCGCCTGGTAGAAATAGTGGGCGCTGTAGCCCTCCGGGTCCTCACCGAAGAGTTTCATTCCCCCCAGCGCCTGCCGGAATTTGGCCAGTTGCAGACTGGCCTGGGCGCGCACCGGTTCCGCTGCGTTCTTGTCGCCGGCCAGCTGCATCAGCCGCTGGATATAGGCGTGGTTGACGCGCTGGTGAATGACCGCCTGCAGGCCGGAATAGCTGTCCGCGGCCAGCGCCCGCTCCGTCAGCCTGTCGAGCAGCGAACCGAAGCCGGGGATTTCGCTGCTGCGCGCGTGCTGCTGCCCCAGGCGCGCGGCGCGCTGCGGGTCCAGCAGTATGGACAGGGTGTGGCCAGCGGCGGCCTCACTCATGGCCACCGCATCGAAAGCGACGCCGGTGTAGGAAGGGAAGCTCTCATCGGTGCGCCCGTAGCCGTAGGATTTGGGGGGCAGCAGCTGCAGTACCCGCTCCGGCAGTGCCAGGAATTCCGGCTCCAGCGTGGACAGCAATGCGTCTATCGCCCGCTGCTGGCGCTCCGCCGGCACCAGGGTGTAGCTGTTCTGGTCGGCGCCGTTGTACAGATAGTCGTAGTCCAGGCCGCCGATCAGCTTGCCCACCGCCTCCGCCTGGTAGCGGTGACCGTAGTAGACGGGCACCAGTGTCTCCTCCAGGGAGGAGCGCGGCGCACCCTGCGGATTGGCCGCGGCGGAGAAGTTATCCAGCGCGTGGCGGCGCAGCTCGGCCATGCGCGCGAACTCCGCCAGCGGGTCGGCGCCGTTGTCCCACAGGTGGGAGACCGCGTGGGCATTGTTGATTGCGCGGGAATCCGGATCTGAGATAAAGCGCAGCTTCTGCGTCTCGGCCTCGGCGATCACACCGGCCAGGTACCGCCGCTCGTTTTCACCGTTTCCGTATCCGTAACGGATGGCCAGCTTGTCCCAGGCACCGATTCCGGTCGCGTAGGCTTCGGACAGCTCCAGCTCTTCCCCCTGCAGTGATACCAGCGGCGCCGGGTAGTCCATCACCGAGGCGCGGCCGTCGATGCTGGCGGCGAAGTTGTGGGCCAGCCCCAGGGTGTGTCCCACCTCGTGGGCGGACAGCTGGCGGATACGCGCCAGGGCCATCGCCTTCAGAGCTTCCGTATCGATCTTCTCATCTCCGTAGGGTTGCAGCAGTCCCTGGGCGATCAGGAAATCCTGGCGCACCCGTAGCGAACCCAGGGTGACATTGCCCTTGATGATCTCCCCGGTGCGCGGGTCCGCGATCGAGTAGCCGTAGGACCAGCCGCGGGTGGACCTGTGAACCCAGTTGATCACGTTGTAGCGCACATCCAGCGGGTCGACATCTTCCGGCAGCATCTCCACGCGGAAGGCATTTTTATAGCCGGCCGCCTCGAAGGCCTGGTTCCACCAGCTGGCGCCCTCCACCAGCGCGCTGCGCACTGGCTCCGGCACACCCGAGTCCACGTAGTAGACGATCGGCTCCACGACTTCGTCGCTACCCGGCTTCTTCTGCAATCGGTGGCGGTAGATAAAGCGCTGGTCCAGCGGCTGGTCGATGGCAGTCGCATAATCGCGGAACTCGAACGGGAAATAGCCGCTGCGGCTGTGGAAAGGGCGCGGCTGGTAGCCGTCGTCCGGCAGCGCCACCAGGGAGATATGCTGGCGCAGGGATACCAGCGTCGGGGTCGGCACCACCTCCCGCAGGTATTTGCCCGGCGCAGCGCCGGCAAAGGTCAGCTGCGCCTCGAACTCGCTGTTCTCGGGGAAGTTTTTCGTGCGCGGCAGGTAAATGGCGGACTTGGAAGCATCAATGCTGTAGCTACCCTGCTCCGTATCCTTCAAACGCTGGGCGATACCGTGCTGGTCGCTGAGCAGGAAGGGGGTGAAGTCCACCAGCACCCGCTCATCTTTCTGTGCCAGCACCTCGAAGCCCCAGAGCACCGAGGACGCGAAGGCCTCGGCCACCGCGCGCCGCTCGGCAGCATTGTCCGACCGGGCACGGTACTTCAGGTTCAGCTGGTGCAGCAGCACCCGGTTGCCCACCCGCTGGAACTGCACCAGCCGGTTGTCCCCCACCTGGTTGCGATCCAGCCCCACCGGATTGGACCCCAGCCCCTGGGCCAAGCCGGTCAGCAGCAGGAACTCGCGCTCGAAGTCGGCGATCTCCAGCAGCACCCGGCCGGATTCGTCATCCCAGTAGAAGTCGTGATAGCCGGCGTGCTTCTGCATGCCGGCGGTGTAGTCGGTGATGGTCTTGGCCTGCGCGGCCGCGCTGAGCAGCGCCAGGGCCGCCGCGAACAGTAGCTTGCGTATCGACATATGCTGTCCCCAAGTTATTAGATTTCTGGGATGACCCGGCTGTAGTCCCAGGGTCTCCGCGGGCAGTGGGATAGGTTAACATTTAATCTGCCAAATGGCGCTGACCTGACTTGAGGTCCATCCTGAACGTATCCGTCAAAAAAATATCCATCGCTGCATCCAAAAGTGGCCTGAGGGCCGTCTCTAACACAACAAGAAGAATCCGGAGACCCGACTCATGTGGAAACCACTCGCAATATCGACGCTGATCGCCATCAGCACCGCGGCGCAGGCCGAAGGTATCAACCTCACCATCTCGGACGATCAGCACTGCAGCGCCGAACTGGACTATTCCGTCCGCGTCGGTCCCGACTTCTACGAGGTCCGCAATGGCAACAGCGACACCGCACCGCTGGTCCGCTATCAGTCCCCGCAACAGCTCGTCGTCGCAGGCGAGACGGTGGCACTCGACGAGCACCAGCAACAACTGCTGCGGGACTATCAAATGCAGCTACACGGCACCGGCAGGGAGATACTGCTCATTTCCCTGGAAGCCGTGGAAGTGGCGCTGAACGGCATGTCCATCGCGATAACCGCACTCGCGGGCGCCGATCACCCCGACAACATCGAACTGCAACAGGCGTCGGAGGAGATATTGCGCCGTACCGAGGAGCGCCTCAACCGCGAAGGGGAAATCTACACCCTCGGGGATCCGGATATCGACGAATACATCGAGCAGGCGGTCGAGCAGGAGTTCGAGCCCAAGATCGAAAAACTGGCCCGGGATTCGGCCGGCACTATCGCCTGGCACGCACTCAAGGCTGTGTTTACCGGTGGCCAGAGTATCGAACAGAACGCGGAGCAGATGGCGGAAGAAGTGGAGCGGGAGGTCGAACAGCGGGCGAAGAGCCTGGAAAGGCGCGCCGATGAGCTCTGTCAGCAGCTTGAGAGTATCGATCGAATCGAGGGCGAGTTACATCAGTCCGTCCCCGCCCTGGCGACCTACGATATTGTGAAGATGAAATAGAAAGAACACTACCCCCCAGAGTGGTCTGGCCGCCTTGTGCGGCCTTTTTTCAAAGAGGAATGCTAAATATAGCGCTGAACTAGTCCAACTAATGGCTACCCCGGTAGCAGCCTAAGTTGTCCACAGATCCTAAGGGGGCAACTGTCAGGTTAAACTAAGCGCCGAATTGTTGATCCCCCCCCTTTTTTGTAGGGGAACGGCAGGCCCCCGGCAGTTTACACCCTGCCGGGGCTCTGTTTAAAGGGATGCCAAAAATAGATCCGTCCCCTTTTCTTTCCCCTGTTGGTGAGCCTGCCCAGGTACCAGCGACTGCTGCCACGACATAGCCATAGTCAGCCAACTGTTAGGTGAATACTCTCACTGTACAATCCGGGTCTGGCCCCGACCCCTGCATTCCGGATTGTGATTATCAAGACAAAAACTATTCAACAGTAAATAGTTCATCCACCAGGATTGTTCCGGAGTGTCCGCTCATATGCCCACGAGAGTGGTAGTCAAATTTTCCTCGAATCATTACATAAGAGCTGTCAAAATCTTTTAACTTCAACTCACCCGAACTCGCCCCTTCTTTTGAGTGTAATTTTATCTCTGAAGACTCAGATACCCAAAGAGAATTTTCGGTCAAACCTGCCACAGCAACGTCTTTACTTAGATAGATTGCTATATCTTCATGTTTCACTTTAAGAAACCCCCTTACGATTATTTCTTTTCCATGGAACTGAGAGGGGTCGCATATAACTCTCACCAAGGGAACAACTTCTACCGACGAAGGTGTACATCCCTGCATCAAACCTAAAGCTAAAAATAAGGCAGCAATTTTTTTATGGACCATACTGTTCACTCTTAACTATATATTATTTATATGTTTTGGTGGAATGTAGACTGCCTGAGATCGCTCCAACTGAATGCTAAAACTTTGAGAATTAGTTGAAAACAGAGAGTAATTCCCACTGTATGTGTCATATTTTAGCAAACGATTACTCGGTGTTGCCAAGTAAGCGTATCTAATTGTGCCGCGACTTGAAGCAGCTCTTGTTCTAGCGTTATTTACATCTGCTTGAGAAAATTTTTCTCCAACATACGCAGCGCTATCCGCCCCATGAGTATGCATTACTGCTACCGTCGTAGAGAAGAATGGACTAGAAGCATTCATCGATTCCACAGAGTGCGCCTCTCCAATAGCTGGGTTTACACTGTAGCCATATTTACCTGTCCACCAGCTACGCCAAATTCTGATTCCGTACTCCGTGTCAGACTCAATTGACAGATGGTTGTAGGCTTTTCTGGCGGCATTCGCGGCACCATCAGGCGTTGCGAATTGACCATTTTTTGTTTCATCAGAACTTAAGTTATCGCTGCCTGATTCTTCTAATGGAACAGCACCTTCTTCACCAGGTGATTTAGCATCAACAAGGTTACTCCCTCCCGAACCGTCCCTTTGTGCTACCCAAGCAAACGCAGCCGTTGCGGCGCCGCTAATGAACTTACCACCGGTCGCATCCGAAATAGCCCCGGAAACAAGCATCCGCGTGACCAAGCCGGTGTCCTTGCTGAAACCTCCTCCGACTCCTGCCGACACAAATCCATGCCCGAACTTGCCGCCGCCTAGAGTAGAGACGACTCCGCCCACAAAGCCGCGCACAGCGAAGGCTT
>NZ_JACZFR010000058.1 GCF_014904815.1 Microbulbifer taiwanensis | reverse complement strand
GGGACGCGTATTCTACACATCCGATCTGCTTAAGCAAGCGCTTTTTGCAGACTTTTTCGAGGCTTCCGAAGCGGCTTCAAAAGCCTTTCCGAAACCCCAGATCACCGTCTCGGGCGACCCTTGAAGTGGCGCGCATTATAGCGACCTCTTCGACCTTGGCAAGCTCTTTTTTGAGAGCTTTTTCGCTTCCGAAAATGCTTTAAAAAAGCGCTTTCCGAAGCGGCGAATCCGCTACCGGCTTCGCTCAAGGTGGCGCGCATTATAGCGGCCATCTTGTTCCCCGCAAGCGCTTTCTCAATGTTTTTTTGAGAGCCACTTTCGAGGCAATTTGCAGAGCAAATTCTCCTGCTCCACAACTCACGGCAGCTTTGCCCTGAGTCAAAAAAAACACCCTCTCGAGAGAGGGTGTTTTCTAGATGGCGGTGAGAGAGGGATTCGAACCCTCGATGAGTGTTAACCCATACGCCCTTAGCAGGGGCGCGCCTTCAGCCACTCGGCCATCTCACCTGGTAATCTTCTGCTCCGAAAGCCGGATGCCGCCTTTCGGGAGCGACCTCATCTGGAGGTCCTGGATCAACGGAAAACCATCGATAGGTGACCGCTGAAAGTGGACGGCATCATACCAACGGCGAGGCAAAAATCAATGGGGAATCAATAACTTTTTGGCGATCGGCCGCTTGCAGAACACTTATTGTACAGATGCCGATCGCGCCCGCGGATGAAGAGCAGTTCCCCTCCCCACCCCCAACGAAAAAAGGCCGGGGTACCGGCCTTTTCGCTGCGGCAACTACGTCTACTCGTTGCCGCCCTCTTCGGAGGATTGTTTCTCGCGCTGGATGCGCTGGTAGATCTCCTCCCGGTGTACAGCCACCTCTTTTGGGGCATTGACACCGATGCGCACCTGGTTGCCCTTCACCCCCAATACGGTAACCGTCACATTGTCACCAACCATCAGCGTCTCGCCAATCCGGCGGGTTAAAATCAACATTACCTACTTCTCCTTGATCATCCTGTGATAGAGCGCAGCGGGATACTCCCTGGAGCTGCGCTTATGGTCATGATAACCGGATGGCGGCGCAAAAGGTCCAAATCTGCCCATCACACTATTCAGTATTGACCAGTCGAACAAAATCTCAACAGGTCGGACTCTGCGCCAAATGACTGAATCGCTATAGATGGTTCGCTGCCGCCAAAGCTCTGGTTATAGTTTCTCGCTCGTCTCCCGGGGCTCCGAGAGCTCGAATTCGCTGTGTAGCGCGCGCACCGCCAGCTCCAGGTAGCGCTCATCGATGATCACCGAGATCTTGATCTCGGACGTGGTGATCATCTGGATATTGATATTGTCTTCCCCCAGGGCGCTGAACATACGGCTGGCCACATTGGCGTGTGAGCGCATGCCCACACCGACGATGGACACCTTGGCGATCTTGTCGTCGGCAACAACCTCCCTGGCCCCCAGCTCGGCGGCCACCCGTTCCAATACATCGCGCGCCTTGGACAGGTCATTGCGATGCACCGTAAACGTGAAGTCAGTGGTGCCATCGACAGAGCTGATGTTCTGCACAATCACGTCCACCTCGATGTTCTCTGCACCAACCGGTGCGAGAATACGGCAGGCCACGCCGGGGGTATCCGGCACACCGCGAATGGTCAGCTTGGCTTCGTCGCGGTTAAATGCGATGCCGGAAACAACTGGCTGTTCCATCTCGTTATCTTCCTCATCCAGACTGATCAGTGTGCCGCCACCCTCCTCAAAGGTAGAGAGGACACGAAGAGGCACTTTATATTTGCCGGCAAACTCCACTGCGCGGATCTGCAGTACCTTGGAGCCGAGACTGGCCATCTCCAGCATCTCCTCAAAGGTGATGCGGTCGAGGCGGCGGGCGCTGTCCACTACCCTCGGGTCGGTAGTGTAGACGCCATCCACATCGGTATAGATCTGGCATTCTGTAGCATCCAGCGCCGCTGCCAGGGCCACACCGGTGGTATCGGAACCGCCGCGGCCGAGGGTGGTGATGTTGCCCTCTTCATCCACCCCCTGGAAACCGGCCACTACAACCACTTTGCCCGCGTCCAGGTCCCGGCGCATACGCTCGACATCGATGCGCTGAATACGCGCCTTGGTATGGGCGTTATCGGTCAGAATCTTTACCTGACCGCCGGTGTAGGAGCAGGCGTCGTAGCCCCGCTTCTTCAGTGCCATACTGAGGAGCGCGATGGTGACCTGCTCGCCGGTGGAAACGATCACATCCATCTCGCGGGGATCCGGCTTTTCCTGGATCTGGTAGGCGAGATCGATCAGGCGATTGGTCTCGCCACTCATGGCGGACAGCACCACTACCATCTCGTGGCCCTTGGCCCGGAAGGCCGCCACCTTGTCGGCCACCGCCTCGATGCGCTCGATAGAGCCCACCGAAGTGCCGCCGTATTTCTGCACGAACAAACTCATGGGGTCAGTGTTTCCTTACTTCGGGCCCGGGAATTGCGCTCTCTCGGTACCAAATCGCGCAAGCCGCGCACTAAATCACCAAATTTCGGTGAAATCAACTTGGAATCTGTGTCAAATTGTCAAATTGGCCGAAATTAACCAGTAAGAGGCAGTGGTCGGTGGTGAGTGGCCAGTGATCAGTCGACCAGCCCCCCGGACCACAATCACTCACCACTCAAACAGCCCTCGATCCAGCCAGGCACCTCTTTCAACATAGCGGGCAGTGCCGCCACATCGGTGCCGCCGCCCTGGGCCATATCCGGACGGCCGCCGCCCTTACCGCCCAGCTTGCCGGCGGCAAAGCGCATCAGGTCACCGGCGGAGACACGACCGGTCAGATCCTTGGTCACCGCAGCCACCAGGGCAACCTTGTCGTCTGCCGGCGCGGCCAGCAGCACTACGCCGCTGCCCAGCTTGTTCTTCATCTGGTCGGCCAGGTCGCGCAGGGACCTGGGGTCAGCGCCGTCAATGGACGCCGCCAGTAGTTTCAGGCCGGCCACCTCCACCGCCTGGCTGGAGAGATCGCCGCCGGCGCCACTGGCAAGGCGGGTCTTCAACTGGGCGATTTCCTTTTCCTGCTTGCGATTATTGATCAGCAGCTGCTCCACCTTGTCCGCCAGGGTATCCGGGCGCGCCTTCAGCAGGGTGGCGACATGCTCCAGGCGCTGCTGCGCCTGATCGAAGAGCGCCAGCGCGTGGGCGCCGGTGACCGCCTCGATGCGGCGCTGGCCGGAGGCGATGCCGCTCTCGCCGACGATGCGCAACAGGCCGATATCGCCGGTACGCTGAACATGGGTGCCGCCGCAGAGCTCCACAGAGAAGGCACTGCCGTCGTCGATTTCCCCCATGGACAACACGCGCACGGTGTCGCCGTATTTCTCACCAAACAGCGCCATAGCGCCCTTCTGCTTGGCGCTCTCGATATCGGTTTCCTCGGTTTGCACCGGCGTATTGGCGCGGATCTGCGCATTCACCAGAGATTCAATCGCGTGCAGCTGTTTGGTTGTCACCGCCTCGGGGTGGGAAAAGTCGAAGCGCAGGCGCTCGGAATCCACCAGCGAGCCCTTCTGGGTCACATGCTCACCCAGTACCTTGCGCAGTGCGGCGTGCAGCAGGTGGGTGGCGGAGTGATTGAGCGCGGTGGCCCCGCGCACATCGGAAGATACTGTCGCGTCGACCTTGTCGCCCACTGCCATGGCGCCGCCCAGCACCTTGCCGGCATGCAGGTGGTGCGCGCCCTGCTTGGTACAGTCGCGCACTTCGAAGCGCTTGTCGTCGACACCGCCAGTGACCACTAAGTAGCCGCTGTCGCCCACCTGGCCGCCGGACTCGGCGTAGAAGGACGTGCGGTCCAGGACGATGGCACCTTCCTCCCCCTCTTCCAGTCGCTGTACCTGCGCGCCATCTTTGACGATGGCAATGATCGTACCCTCGGCTTCGGTAGCCTCATAACCGACGAATTCGGTAGCACCCGGAAGCTCCAGCGCACCGGTGTAGTCCTGCTTGAATTTGCCCGCGGCGCGGGCCCGCTCGCGCTGGGCCTCCATCGCCGCTTCGTAGCCGGCCATATCCAGGGTCAGGCCGCGCTCGCGGGCGATATCCTGGGTCAGGTCGGTGGGGAAACCGTAGGTATCGTGCAGGGTGAAAACCAGCTCGCCGGGAATTTCCGTACCCTCGAGGGAAGACAGTGCGTCCTCGAGCAGCGCCAGCCCTTTATCCAGGGTCTTGGCAAACTGTTCCTCCTCTTTGCGCAGGGCCTTTTCGATGATCTGCCGCTTCTCGCGCAGCTCCGGATAGGCATCGCCCATCTGCTCCGCCAGCGCCTCCACCAGTTTGTAGAAAAAGATTTCCTTGTGGCCCAGCTTGTGACCGTGGCGCACGGCGCGGCGCACAATGCGGCGCAGCACGAAGCCGCGGCCCTCGTTGGACGGCATGACACCATCGGCGATCAGGAAGGAGCAGGAACGGATATGGTCGGCGATCACGCGCAGGGACTTCTCCTCCAGATCGCCGCAGCCGACGATCTCGCCGGCGGCTTTCAGCAGTGCCTGGAAGAGGTCAATTTCGTAGTTGGAATGGACGCCCTGCATGACCGCGGCGATGCGCTCGAGCCCCATGCCGGTATCCACCGAGGGCTTCGGCAGCAGGTGCAGTTCACCGTCGGCGGTGCGTTCGTACTGCATGAACACCAGGTTCCAGATCTCGATATAGCGGTCCAGGTCATCGTTGTCGGAACCCGGCGGGCCGCCGGGCACGTCTTCGCCGTGATCGTAGAAGATCTCGGAGCTGGGGCCACAGGGGCCTGTATCCCCCATCTGCCAGAAATTGTCCTCATCCAGGCGCGAGAAACGCTCGGCGCTGACACCCATCTCCTTCAGCCAGATATCCGCGGCCTCGTCGTCGCTGATATGCACGGTGACCCACAGGCGCTCTTGCGGCAATCCCAGCACTTGCGTCAGGAATTCCCAGGCAAAGCGGATGGCCTCGCGCTTGAAGTAGTCGCCGAAACTGAAGTTACCCAGCATCTCGAAGAAGGTGTGGTGGCGGGCGGTGTAGCCGACGTTTTCCAGGTCGTTGTGCTTGCCGCCGGCGCGCACGCAGCGCTGGGAGCTGACCGCGCGGTTGTAGGGCCGCTGCCCCTGTCCCAGGAAGGTCTCCTTGAACTGCACCATGCCGGCATTGGTGAATAGCAGGGTCGGGTCATTGCCCGGCACCAGGGAGCTGGAGGGCACAATGGAGTGATCCTGCTCGGCAAAGTAATTCAGAAAGGCGTCGCGAATCTGTGCGCTTTTCATCCGGCGTAATTCCACTTCGTTAATTGAGATCTGTTTGGACGGTATCGCCGGTGGCGACACCATTGCATTTCATTATTCGGCCAGCCCTTGTTCCGGCATCCGCTTCTGCGCCAGCAGGTGGATATGCAGGTGAAATACCGTCTGCCCGGCCGCCCGGCCGTTGTTGACCACCAGTCGAAAACCCTCGAGCTGCAGTTTCCTACCCAGCTCCGCCGCCACCCACATCAGGTGGCCGAGCAGCGGCTTGTCGTCGACGTCCGCATCGGACAGGTTTACCAAGGGCTTGCGCGGGATGATCAGCAGATGGGTCGGCGCCTGCGGGGAGCGATCGGGGATCACGATGCACTCATCGTCCTCGTAGATGCGCTCGACGGGGATCTCTCCGGAGATGATCTTGCTAAAGACGCTGGGCTCGGCCATGGGGCTATTTTTCCAGCTTTTCCTCGGCGCTCAGCTGGCGCGCCTCGGACTCCAGCATCACTGGTATGCCGTCGCGCACCGGATAGGCCAGGCCGCTGGCCTTGCACACCAGCTCCTGAGAGTCCTCCCGGTACTCCAGCGGCGCCTTGCTCACCGGGCACACCAACAGGCTCAGCAACTTCTTATCCATGATCCACCCCACATAAACCCCGCGGCCCAGTGCCCCAGGGGCAAAAATGACCGCGTATAGTACAACGGTTGATGGGGTTTTTCACCGTGTCTGCCGCAGGATCTGTGGAGTTTCGAGGAGCGGATAGGCCGACCCCGGTACTCCCCTCTCCCGCAAGCGGCAAAAGGGGGGCTACTCATTCAGGATTCGGGGAAGCACCACGGCGGTTTCCGACGTGGCGGGGCTCAGCCGGATGCCGCCTCCGGCATCGGCAGCAGCGATTTCAGGTGCTGTAGCAATAGTTCACGCGCACCGGGCCCCTCTTCGACCTCATTGAAAACCTCGTGGTAGGCCTCGGGGAAGACATGCAGCGCTTTGGCCTCACAGCCCAATCGCCCGAGCCAGTCGCGGCTGGCCGCACTGTCCACTATGCGGTCGCCATCGGGTAACAGTAGCAGGCAGGGTTCGCTGATCTGGGAAAGGCGCGGGTAGAGATATTCGCGTTCGCGCAGGAAGGTGTCGAACCACTGCATCGACACCCGCCCGTGCACCAGGTCGTCGTTGCGATAATCATCGACTACGGACTGGTCCCGGCTCAGCCAGCGCGGATCCACCCGGTTGGGCAGCGTCAGGGAGGGTGCAAGCTTGACCAGGTGCCGCAACAACCAGAGCTCCAAGCCGCGGGGCTCATTGTGGCCGCGAATTCCCGGCGCCGACAGTATCAGGCTGTCGATACCGCCGAAGCGGATGGCACAGCCGCAGGCGATAACGCCGCCCATACTGTGGCCGAGCAGGTGCAGGCTGCGGCCGGCACCGTCTTTTCCGGTATTGGCTTTCTTTACCAGGCGGATAAATTGATGCAGATCCTCGCTGTAGAGGGCGAAGTCGTCGATATGGCCGCGCTTTCCATCCGATAGGCCGTGACCGTAATGGTCGAGTGCGTAGACACTGAAGCCGGCGCAATTCAGGTAGCGCGCCAGATGCCGGTAGCGACCACTGTGCTCACCGAGCCCATGGGAAATCACTACGACGCCGAGCGCCTTCTCTACCCACCAGCGACGGTAGTGGAGGCGGTTTCCACGGGTGACAAAGTCCATTGCTCTCTCCTCATCTTTATTCTTCTTTTTATCAACCCAAGGTTACATCATTCCTTTTCCAGACTCTCACGGTATTCGCCCAACATTGCCAGGTGATTGAGGCGCGCCCGCTTCAACAGCGCCTGCTGCGCCGCCGGCCCCTGCTCCGCCCTGCCCTGCCAGGCCTTCAGCGCCGGCTCCTGCAGTGCGCGGCCATAGGAAAAACTGAGCTGCCAGGGAGACTGCCACAGCTGGTTGAGAGCATTCAGGTTCGCGGTCGCCTCCTCCGGGCCCTGGCCGCCAGAGAGAAAATTGATACTCGGCACCGCGGCCGGCACGGCGCGGCGCAGGCTGCGCAAAGTGTACTCTGCCACCTGCTCTGGAGAAGCTTTGGCGCAATCCTTCCCCGGCGTAACCATGCTGGGCTTCAGGATCATCAGCTCCAGCGCCACGCCATAGCGGTGCAGGGCATGGAAGACCTGGTGCCACACCTGCTCATTCACCTCGGCGTCGCGCTCGATACTGTGATCGCCGTCCATCAGCACTTCCGGCTCCACAATCGGCACTATACCGACGGACTGACACACCGCCGCATAGCGGGCCAGCATTTCCGCATTGGCCGTCAGCCCCAGCCGAGTGGGATTGTGTGGACTGACCGGGTAGACCTCCCGCCACTTGGCGAAACGTGCGCCCTGCTCCTTGTAGCCGGCCAGCCTTTCGGCGAGGCCGTCGAGGCCATAGGTGATCATATCGCCAGCGGTGCCCGGCAGCGGCCCCTTTCCCTTGTCCACCTTGATTCCGGGAACAATCTTCTGCGCTGCCGCCACCTGCGGCAGCGGGGTGCTCCTGTCATCTGGCTGGCCGAGAGTTTCCTCGAACAGGATCACCCCGCTGACATAGTCGCCCAGCGCCTCAGTGGACAGAAGCAGCGAGCGGTAGAAGCGGCGGCTCTCCTCCGTCGATTCCACGCCTATGGAGTCGAAGCGCTTGGCGATGGTGCCGCTGCTCTCGTCTGCGGCCAGTATGCCGCGACGGCCGTCCACCATATCGGCGATGGTATCCTGCAACTCTCGGTTCACTGACATGGTTTGTCACCTCCTTCCTTGAGGATAGCGGCCCGCTCAGAATGCGCGGCAGGCGGCCACGGCCCTGCGCCAGCCGGCGACCAGTCGTTCGCGTTCGTCAGCGGCCATCTTGGGCAGGAAATCCCGCTCTATATCCAGCAGACTTTCCGGCAGTGCCCCGGCACGCCAGATTCCGGCACCGATACCGGCCAGCAGCGCCGCGCCCACGGCTGTCGACTCTATCTGCCTGGGCCTCTCCACCCGCAGTGCGGAAATATCCGCCTGGAACTGCATCAGGAAATTGTTGGCACTGGCGCCGCCATCCACGCGCATATGGCTGATCGGCAGCCCAAGGGCTTCCCCCATCAGCCGCGCCAGCTCGTCGCTCTGGTAGACAATGGATTCCAGGGTGGCGCGCACCAGCTCTGCGCGACCGGCACCACGGCTGAGGCCGCAAATGGTTCCGCGCGCCGAGGAATCCCAGTGGGGCGCCCCCAGGCCGCTGAAGGCCGGCACCAGGTAGACACCGCGGGTGTCCGGCACGCCCTGCGCGATCATTTCCGTCTCCGCCGCCTGCTGGATCAATCCCATCTCATCCCGCAGCCACTGCACCGCCGAACCGGCGGTAAAAACCGCCCCCTCCACCGCGTAGACGGGCTGGCCAGCGGCATCGCAGGCAATGGTGGCGAGCAGCCCCTCCGGCAGCTGCGGCCGCTCACTTCCGGCATAGGTCAACATAAAGCAGCCGGTGCCGTAGGTATTCTTGATTGCACCCGGACGGGTACAGCCCTGGCCGAAGAGCGACGCCTGCTGATCGCCGGCCACGCCGCTGATGGGCACGGTCGCACCGAGGAAGGATTCCGGGTCGGTGTCGGCGAAATGGCCGGCAGAGGGCAGTATTTCCGGCAATATGGATTCGGGGCAGCCGAAGAGATCCAGCAGCTCGATATCCCATTGCTTTTCATCGAGGTTGTACAGCAGCGTGCGGCTGGCGTTGGTGTGATCGGTCAGGTGGGCACGGCCACCGCTCATTTTCCAGATCAGCCAGCTATCCACGGTGCCGAAACAGAGTTCACCGGCGCGGGCGCGCTGCAACAGTTCCGGCTGGTTGCGGAACAGCCACAAGAGCTTGCTGGCGGAGAAGTAGGCGTCCAGCACCAGGCCGGTCTTGTCCCGCAGCCAGCCGGCCCTGCCGGCATCGGCCAGTTCCCTGCAGATGTCGGCGGAGCGGCGGCACTGCCACACGATCGCCGGGCACACCGGCTCACCTGTCTGGCGATCCCACAGGATCGTGGTTTCCCGCTGGTTGGTGATGCCTATTGCCGTCAGGTCCGGCGCGGCTATACCGGCGCGCTCCAGCGCGGCGGCGCAGACGCGCAGAGTGACCTGCCAGATTTCCTCGGCTCGCTGTTCAACCCAGCCGGGCTGGGGATAGTAATTGGGGAGTTCGGAGTAGCTGCGGCCAATCAGGCTGCCGCTGCTATCGAAGACAAAGGCGGTGGTGCCGGTGGTGCCCTGGTCTATGGACAGGATCATAGGGACTTCTCGCGCTTATTATTCTTGACCTCATCATCCTGTAGGAGCGGGGGGGCGGCGCGCCGCCCCCCCCCCCCCCCCGCCCCCCAGCCCAGAATAAGAAGGG
>NZ_JACZFR010000057.1 GCF_014904815.1 Microbulbifer taiwanensis | reverse complement strand
CCTTTTTTTTCTCCTCCACCCCCCCGTCGGGGAGGGGGGGCGGGCCCCCCCCCCCCCCGTCCGCTCCTACAGATCCGGATCAGAGTATAAGTCGGAATCTTCCGCGTCCAGCGCCCAGTGGATGGCATCGACGGGAAAGCCGCGGTAGGCAAGATAGCGGCTCCGCCGTGCACGCTCTTTTATCTGCTGCTCGCGGGGCAGTGCGGAACTGACGGGGCTGCGGAATTTGCGCTGCAGCTGCTCGGCGGCCAGCGCGAACCAGTCGGCCTGCGCCTGCTCCAGGGCGGCGGCTATCAGGTCACTGCCGATGCCGCGCTGCTGCAGCTCGCGGCGAATACGCAGCGGCCCCTGGCCGCGCTGTACCCGCGAGCGGACGAAGACCTCTGCGAATCGCCGGTCAGATTGATAGTTGAGCTCCTGCAGTCGCTCGAAGAGCGTATCGAAGTCGGCGCCGGGGAATTTGTCCGCGAGCTTCTGCCTCAGCTCGAGGCGGGAGTGTTCGCGGCGGGTGAGCAGCTCAAGCGCCGCGCCGAAGAGCGCCTGAGCCCTGTCGTTATTGGAAAGATCGACGGGGGAAGACACTTATTCTTCCGGAGATTCCAGAGCCTCTTCGGCCTTGGCCGGCACCAGGTCGCCCAGCAGCTGCGCGCGCAGCTGGCCCTCGATCTCGTCGCGGATATCCCCGTTCTCCTTCAGGAACTTGACTGCATTGGCCTTGCCCTGGCCGATCTTGTCGCCCTTGTAGCTGTACCAGGCGCCGGCCTTGTCGATCAGGCCCAGTTTGACGCCGTAGTCGATGATCTCGCCCAGCAGGTTGATGCCCTGGCCGTACATGATCTGGAACTCGGTCTGCTTGAACGGCGGCGCCACCTTATTCTTGACCACCTTCACACGGGTCTCGTTGCCCACCACTTCGTCGCCCTCTTTCACGGAGCCGATGCGGCGGATATCCAGGCGCACGGAGGAGTAGAACTTGAGGGCGTTACCGCCGGTGGTGGTCTCGGGGGAGCCGAACATCACGCCGATCTTCATGCGGATCTGGTTGATGAAGACACACAGGGTGTTGGTGTTCTTGATATTGCCGGTCAGCTTGCGCAGGGCCTGGGACATCAGGCGCGCCTGCAGGCCCACATGGGAATCGCCCATCTCGCCCTCGATCTCTGCGCGCGGGGTCAGCGCCGCCACCGAGTCGACGATCAGTACATCCACCGCACCGGAGCGCACCAGCATATCGGTCACTTCCAGCGCCTGCTCGCCGGTGTCCGGCTGGGATACGATCAGCTCGTCCACGTTGACGCCGAGCTTCTCTGCGTAGATGGGATCCAGCGCGTGCTCGGCGTCGACGAAGGCACAGGTGCCGCCCTTGCGCTGGGCTTCAGCAATGACCTGCAGGGTCAGGGTGGTTTTACCGGAGGATTCCGGGCCGTAGATCTCAACGATACGGCCGCGGGGCAGCCCGCCGATACCCAGGGCCACATCCAGGCCCAGGGAGCCGGTTGAGATGGCGGGAATGCGCTCGCGCTCCTTGTCGCCCATGCGCATTACCGTACCCTTGCCGAACTGGCGCTCGATCTGAGACAGCGCCGCCTGCAGTGCCTTGTCTTTGTTGGAATCCATGACCCTTCCCGTGTGTTTGAGCGTTGTTAGTTGGAGGCAAGCTTAGCGAAGGATTACTGTATAAGCAACCAGTGATTTGAGAGCCAGGAGAGCTGGGGAAATGTGTAGGCTGAGGGGAGCTCTGAGAACCCCAACGTTGCGCGCCCCCCTTGGTGGGCTTCGCTGCACTCAGCCCAACCTACCCCCTGAATCGCCTGCGAAGCAGGCTCTTACAGCGCCATCAAGGTAGCGGATGCGATCGCACCAGCGCCAGCATCCCCCTCAGCGCCTCCGCCACCGTCTGCCGCTGGATTGCCGCGCGATCGCCATCGAAGTGAAAACATTCAGCATCGATATCCACCGGCTCCTGCCCCTCGGCGTGGGCCCAGGCGATCCACACGGTGCCCACCGGTTTGTCCTCGGTGCCACCATCGGGACCGGCAATACCGGAAACCGCTACCGCCACGTTGGCATCCATCATCGCCAGGGCGCCGCTGGCCATCTGCCGTGCCACCTCTTCGCTCACCGCACCCAGGGTCTCCAGATCCCTCTCTGACACCGCCAGCATGTCGCGCTTGATGCGGTTGGCGTAGCTGACCAATGAGCCCTCGAACCAGCTGGACGCGCCGGGCACCGAGGTGATGGCCGCTGCGATTGCACCACCGGTGCAGGATTCCGCTGTCGTGGCGTGCCAGCCACGCTTTTCCAGTTCCTCGCCGAGGAGTTTCGCCAATTCGAAAATCTCCGAGTTTTCAGTCATCTGTTTAATCTCTGCCGATGGACTCGCTAGAATAGCGCCTTTACCGAGTTCCAGTAAAAATCACACGAACAACAGAGAAGAAGTAACCCTTCATGCCGCAAGCCCCCAGCTCCGAGAAGAGTGCCGACCAGAAAAACGCCCAACACACCCCGATGATGCAGCAGTACCTGCGCATCAAGGCCCAGCACCCCCAGGAGCTGGTCTTCTACCGCATGGGGGACTTCTACGAGCTCTTCTACGACGACGCCAAGAAAGCGGCCGAGCTGCTGGACGTGACCCTGACCGCCCGCGGCAAGTCCGGTGGCCAGCCGATTCCCATGGCCGGTATTCCCTACCACGCCGCCGAGGGCTACCTGGCGCGGCTGATCAAGGTGGGCGTATCCGTGGCCATCTGCGAGCAGATCGGCGACCCGGCCACCAGCAAGGGCCCGGTGGAGCGCCAGGTGGTGCGTATCGTCACGCCGGGTACCGTCACCGACGAGGCGCTGCTGAACGAGCGCCGCGACAACCTGCTGGCGGCCTGCGCGCAGTTGGGCGACACCTTCGGCCTGGCCCTGCTGGACCTGGCCACCGGGCGTTTCGTGGTGCAGGAGGTGGATTCCGCCGAGGCGCTGGCCGAGCAGGTGCAGCGCCACAGCCCGGCGGAACTGCTGGCAGCCGAGGACCTGGCCCTGCCGGCGGAGATTGAGCGCCGCCCCGGCCTGCGCCGCCGCGCACCCTGGGAGTTCGAGCTGGAAACCGCCCTGCGCCTGTTGAACCAGCAGTTCGGCACCCTCAATCTGGAGGCCTTCGGCTGCAGCCATATGCACGCGGCGATAGTCGCTGCCGGCTGCCTGCTGCAGTACGCCCGCGACACCCAGCGCACCGAGCTGCCCCATATCCGCAGCCTGCAGACCGAGAGCAGCGACGATACAGTGGCCCTGGACGGGGCCAGCCGCCGCAACCTGGAAATCGACCTGAACCTGAATGGCGGCGACGACAATACCCTGCTGTCGGTCTTCGACAGCTGCAAGACCGCCATGGGCAGCCGCCTGCTGCGCCGCTGGCTGAACAACCCTCTGCGCCAGCTGACCACATTGAACAACCGCCAGGATGCCGTGGCCGCGCTGATCGACGGCTACCGTTTCGAGCCGTTGCGGGATTCCCTCAAGCCAGTGGGCGATATGGAGCGCATCCTCGGCCGCCTGGCCCTGCGCTCCGCGCGCCCGCGGGACCTGGCGCGCCTGGGGCAGTCCCTGGCCCAGTTCCCGGAAATCCAGCAGCAACTCGCAGATACCGACGCCGTGTTGCTGAAAGAGCTGGCGCGGGAAGTCGGCGACTGGCCGGAGACGGTGGAGCTGCTGCAGCGCGCCCTGGTGGACAATCCACCGGTGGTGATCCGCGATGGCGGTGTCATCGCCGAGGGCTACGACAGCCAACTGGACGAGCTGCGCGCAATCAGCGAGAACACCGGCGACTACCTGGTGCAGCTGGAGGTGCGCGAGAAGGAGCGCACCGGCATTCCCACCCTCAAGGTGGGCTACAACCGCGTGCACGGCTACTTTATCGAGATCAGCCGCGGCCAGAGCGACAAGGCGCCGGCGGACTATATCCGCCGCCAGACACTGAAGAACGCTGAGCGCTTTATCACCCCCGAGCTGAAGGAGTTCGAGGACAAGGCCCTGTCCGCCAAGAGCCGCGCCCTGGCGCGGGAGAAGGCCCTCTACGAGGAACTGATCGACCAGTTGAACCAGTCCCTGGCACAGCTGCAGCTGGCCGCCGCCGGCGTGTCCGAACTGGACGTACTCGCCTGCCTGGCGGAGCGCGCCGACAACCTGCGCCTGTGCCGCCCCGAGCTGCACACCGAGCCCGGCCTGCATATCAGCGCCGGTCGCCACCCGGTGGTGGAGCAGGTGCTGGACGAACCCTTCGTGGCCAACGATATCGAGCTGCACGACGACCGCCGCATGCTGGTGATCACCGGCCCGAATATGGGCGGTAAGTCCACCTATATGCGCCAGACAGCGCTGATCGCCCTGCTCGCCCATGTGGGCAGCTATGTGCCGGCGGACTCGGCGAAGGTTGGCCTGCTGGACCGCATATTCACCCGTATCGGCAGTGCCGACGACCTGGCCGGCGGCCGCTCCACCTTTATGGTGGAGATGACCGAGACAGCCAATATCCTGCGCAATGCCAGCGCCAACAGCCTGGTGTTGATGGACGAGATAGGCCGCGGCACCAGCACCTACGACGGCCTTTCCCTGGCCTGGGCCTGCGCCCACTACCTGGCGGACCAGGTGCGCGCCTTCACCCTCTTCGCCACCCACTATTTTGAACTGACCGACCTGCCGAACCAGTGCCCGGAATCCGCCAATATCCACCTGGATGCCACCGAGCACGGCGACGGTATCGTCTTCCTGCACCGTATCCAGGAGGGGCCGGCGTCCAAGAGCTACGGCCTGCAGGTGGCCAAACTGGCCGGAATTCCTGCGGATGTGCTGGTGGAGGCTCGGGCGCGCCTGCAGGCGCTGGAGTCCCTGGGAGCGCGGAGCTCCAGCTCCGCGTGCGGGCCGCAGGCCCGCCCGGAACCGGCTCCGCAGCCGCAACCCGCCGCCGCACCCGGCTCGCCCAGGCAGGTGGACCTGTTCGGCGCCCCCAGCCACCCGGCGGTGGAGGCGTTGGAGGAACTGGATCCCGATGACCTGACGCCGCGCCAGGCGCTGGAGAAGCTGTACGCGCTGCGCAAGCTGCTCTGACTCCCGCGGTGCGCACGGCGCACCCTACTGGCTCCGAGGTAGGGTGCGCCGCGCGCACCGCCCAACCCCCACCGGTTATAAGCACCCAACCAATTCGACTGAAAAGCCACTACAATTCGCGCCAGTTATTGCTAAAATCCGCTGCTTCACCGAATTGGGTACTTTCGAGGGACAAGCATGACATTCGTAATTGGGGAAAACTGCATCAAGTGCAAATACACCGACTGTGTGGAAGTCTGCCCGGTGGACTGCTTCTATGAAGGCCCCAACTTCCTGGTGATTCACCCGGATGAGTGTATCGACTGCGCCCTGTGCGAGCCGGAGTGCCCGGCCAATGCCATCTTCTCCGAGGATGAGGTGCCCGATGACCAGCAGGAGTTTATCGAGCTGAACGCAGAGCTTTCTGAAGTCTGGCCAAATATCACCGAGAAGAAAGACCAGCTGCCGGACGCCGCCGAGTGGGACGGCAAGAAAGGCAAGCTGGAATTGCTGGAACGCTAACCAATTTAATGAAAGCCGTCATTTTCGACGGCTTTTCTTGTTTACGGGTCCCTGAAAATAACAACGCACCCGGCACCCCCATGTCCCAACAGTTTTCCGCCACCATCAAAAAGATCGGCATCAACCCCTGTGTGGATTTGCCCCTGAGCGTCAGCCAGGCATTCGACATGCGCGGCTATATCCCCGTCCGGGGACTGATCAACCGCGAGTCCTTCCACATCAACCTGGTTCCGATCGGCGAGGGCCGCCACCGCCTGTTCCTGAACAGCGATATCCGCCGGCGCGCGGGTGTCGATGTCGGCAGCCGCATTCAGGTCCATTTGGAAATCGACCAGTCGCCGAAACAGGAGCCAGTGCCGGGGGCGTTCGCCTACGCGCTTGAGAACTCACCTCAGGCCAGGCTGGTGTGGGATCAGCTATCCCCCTCACGCCGCAAGGAAATCCTGCGATACCTGAACCAGGCCAAGCGTGAAGAGACTCTGAAGAAAAATATCGACAAGGCCATTCACTTGCTAATGGGCGACGAAGAATCCCTGGGTGGAATCCGCTTGAGGTGATACTCAAGAATGGCCTGCCCTGTCGAGGCAAGAGACCTTCTGTCGGCACTTTGCGACAACCCCGGCTTGAGAGGACTCGCCAGTATTATTTCAGCATCGATGTGAGTTCGGCGATTACCTCCGGTTCCAGAAAAATATCGTGCTCCCCTTTTTCCAGCCGTACCAGCCGGATCTCCTTGCCTGCCTTGGAGGCAGCGGCCCGGTAGCCCTCGCTGAGTTCTGGCGGCGCCACCTTGTCCCGACTACCGACAATCATGGTGATATTGGTGTGATCGGATAGCTTGGCGACCTGCTCGATCGGCGAAAGGGTGTCAATCTCGCCCTTGAACACCGGGTAGCCCGTGAGTTGCAACATCCCCGAACGCCACGCATTCACGTCACAGGGGCAGGAAACCAACAGAGCGTCGTCGATCAGGTCGCCGTGCCGGCTGAGAATATTTGCGGTAATGGCCGCGCCGCCGGAATGACCAGCAACGACGACCTTGCCGCTCTGATAGCGCTTCTTCAATTCCCGGATAGACGCGGCAATGGCATCGGTATTGCGGGCGTTATAGTTGTCCCCGTTGGACAGGCCCCGCTCCCCTTCGGATACATTTCCCTGGGGGTCGGTATAACCGGGCCTTAGCAGCCCGACTGCCACCAGGTTGTCACTCTTGTGCGCCACCTGTTGCGCAAAGAAATCCTGATATTCCGGTTTGTCGAACGGCGAGTCGCCGTGGATCACGACCAGGAGGACCGGTTTTTTTCCGATTGTTTTGCTCTGGAATACATTGGTCTTCAGGCGGTAGTCCCCGCCCTCAACCCAAACGGTTTTGCCCTCCCCTGCCCGGCAAAAACTGGCGAGAAGCAGTACAAAAATTGTTGACAATAAGCGATGTAACATTGGCGGATATCCTGTAGCTTTTATTTTAAGGTAATCGATTAATCAGTAGTGACGAGCCCGGCGCCCCAAAAGCTCCGGGGAAAACAGCCAAATCTCTTCTCAGCCCCCTTATAGAGAAATACCGATTGCCAGTACAGATAAGCTGCGACATCTTGTCACCGGTTTCGACTTACTGTTTGTACAACACAACAAAGTCGAGAATATTCGCCCGGAAAAAGTGGCGACTTGGGTAATTTGACCTTATCAATTGAAGCCACAGGTTCGGTTCCACAATGAATCCGGTCCAGGTCTCACCTCCTGAATCACATAGGGAGCTATCACCATGTTGCGTTGGGCTGTTATCTTCCTCGTTATCGCGATCATCGCGGCGGTCCTCGGATTTGGGGGTATCGCGGGCGCAGCGACTGAAATTGCGAAAATCCTGTTCTTTATCTTCGTCGCACTGTTTGTGCTGGCACTCATCTTCGGAAAACTGCGGCCGCCCAAATAGCCGACAACACATTCATTGCGTTAGATCTAACGCAAACTGGCGCCCAACGGGCGCCAGTTTGTCGTATCCCATTCCGCTAGCGCCAGGCTAACCAGCTATCTCTGTCTCTACTATTACCTGTCCCTGTGCGGTTCCAGTCCCAGCACATCGGCAAAGTGGTTGAAGCCCAGCACCAGCTCCATGACCGCAAGCGCTTCGACGATTTCATCGTCCCGGGCTCCCAGTTTCTGCGCCTCCGCAATCAGGTGCTCACCGTGATCGCTGGGCGCTTTATTGGCCCGGCGGGCCAGATCGAAGAGTGCGTGCTCTTTATCTGAGTAGTGCACATGCTTGGGATTGGTGCGAATGCGCATCACTTCCTGTACCTCCACACCCAGTTCCTGCAACGTAGCGCTGTAGTGGTAGATGCCGTAATCGCAGTGGTTGTCTGCAGATATCGCCAGCCCTATCCCCTCTTTCAGCTGTGGCGACAGGACTCCGTGGATCATCACCGCCTTGTATCCTTTCCAGGTGGTCTCCAGCATATCCGGATGATGACCAAAGGCGAGAAACAGACTGGGCACCCCGCCCAGCTCATCCTCGATGTCGGCGAAGACTGCCTCTACCCGATCTTCTGCGGGGCGCTCCACCAGTGGAATATGGCTCATGGTTCACCTGCCCAATCTGTTTCCGGCTCCGGTCTCATCCGTTGCAAACGCTTTCCGCGACGCCCGGATACTGTATATAATCCCAGCATGAGAAAGATCATCCACTGCGACTGCGACTGTTTCTACGCGTCGGTCGAAATGCGCGACGACCCGAATCTGCGCGGCCGTCCGCTGGCAGTGGGTGGCGCCAGCGACAGGCGCGGCGTGATCTCCACCTGCAACTACGAGGCGCGCAGCTATGGCGTGCGCTCCGCCATGCCCACCGCCCAGGCAAAAAAGCTCTGCCCTGATCTGATTGTAGTACCCGGCAACATGAAAAAATATCGAGAGGCCAGCGCTCAGATCCGGGATATTTTCCTGGAATACAGTGAATCGATAGAACCGTTATCCCTGGACGAGGCTTTTCTGGATGTCACCGAAAGCGGCCGCTGTCACGGCAGCGCCACCCTGATGGCCGAGGAGATACGCCAGCGGGTGCGGGAGGATCTGGGCATCACCATTTCCGCCGGTGTGGCGCCGAACAAGTTCCTGGCCAAGATTGCCAGCGACTGGCGCAAGCCCGATGGTCTCACGGTCATTACCCCGGATGCCATGGACCAGTTTGTGCTGCGCCTGCCGGTGGCCAAAATTCACGGCGTGGGCCGCGTCACTGCGGAAAAAATGAAGCGCCAGGGAATCCGCACCTGTGCCGACTTGCGCAGCCTGTCCCAGATAGAGCTGACCCAGGCCTACGGCAAGTTCGGTCGCCGCCTGTACCAACTGTGCCGCGGTATCGATGAAAGGCCCGTCACCAGCGACGGCTCGCGCAAGAGCGTCAGTGTCGAGCGCACCTTCAATGCGGATCTCGGCACCCTGGAGGAATGGCAGGAGGAACTCACCAGTCTCTATATGCGCCTGCTGGAAAGGCTGGAAAAACTGGACGAACGCTACCAGATCAGCGGCGCCACGGTAAAAGTGAAATACGGGGACTTTTCCATCTCCTCCCAGGAAAGAGCCAGCCACTCGGGTCGAATCTCGGAGTTCAAGCAATTACTGCAACAATGTTGGGACAGGCGCCCGGCCCCCATCCGTCTGCTCGGTGTCGGTGTCAAACTCAAGGATTTACGCGCCGAACTGGGCCCGGAGCAGCTGCCGCTGCCCCTGCCCGAGTTCAAACGCCTGTCGGCCTGAATCTCGCTCTCCCAGATACTGATCGACACGTACCAGTCAGTAAATCTGGCGTCGCCCCACACTCGGCAAACGAAGCCGGGCACTGCCGCCAACTATACTCCCCAAACGGACAGCGGCGAGCGGGCCGATGAAAAGAGTGCTTCCCAGTGCCCTGGTAGGCTGGTTTCTGAGTTACGCCAGCAGGTTGAAACACCCGCAGCTCTTCAAATGGATCTGCGCAATTTTCCTGGTCGACTTGTTTATTCCGGATCTGCTGCCGTTCGTCGACGAATTACTTCTGGGACTGGCCACAATCTATCTGGGTAGTCGTAAAAAGGCCCGCCCGGACGAGACGCCAAAGGAAAAGCCGGTAGGCAGAGGACCGGGCGAGCGGGTTAAGGATAACGCGCAAACCGACGACCGCAGTCATTAAAATCTACCTATATCAATAGAAGCTCGTATTTTCAGTCGTTCGAGCAAGTTGTACTGGCGCAGGGAGGCGCGATAACTTGTCACGCAAAGATTTTCAGAACCTGGATGACGAAGCGCTGCTCGAATACTACCACTCCACGCGCAACCTGAAGGCTTTCCGCCTGCTGTATTCTCGCCACAAGGACAGTCTCTACCGCTACTGTATACAGATGGCACCGAGCGGTGCCTGCAGCATACTCGAAGAACTCTGGAATGGCCTGCTGGAACAGCCACCGCAACTGGGCGGGCGCCGCTTGCGCAGCTGGCTTTTTATTCGCATCAACAGGTTACTGCGCAACTTCACGGGCACCCCTCTCGAAGCCTCACAAAATCCCGAAGACCAGGGCAACAAACTTCTCGCAGGCATCCAGCAACTCTCGCGTATTGAACGCAACATACTGCTGCTGCACCTGGAGTGCCGGTTACCACTGGCTACGGTGGCAGATATTGAAAGAATATCGCTGAGAAACTGCAGGGAGTACTACCGCAACGGCAAGGTGCGGCTGGAAGAATTTCTTTATGGATCGAAAAGGCAACCCTGGCAGATCCAAGAGGTAGAAGAGGCGAGCGTATGAGTATTTGGGAATCCCAATATCAGAATGCCGTAGGGGAAATTTCGTCCCCGGCTTCTCTCGACGACAAAATCCTGCAAATGGCCCGTCAGTTTAAACCGACAAAAGTCGAAAACCCCTGGCAGTCCAGGGCGGCGGGCAGCTGCGTCGCAGTCGCAGTGATCTTACTGCTGGTACACCCAGCCCAGTACCTCGGTGCCCTGACCCCTGGCGTGCACTCCGCAAACGGGACCCAGAAAAACCCACTGGACGGCTGGCACCAGAGCCGGCCCGGATCAACCCAGGGGGGCGACCCCTGGTTTAACCTGCGCAGCCAGGTAGAGGCCGGTAGCTATATAGAGCTCTGCAGTCAGTGGCGCAGCCAACAGCGGGGCTCCGCATCCGATAAGTTACCACGGAATCTGGAGAACAAGGCGCGCGCCCACTGCCGGCTGCTGCCCTGATCAGCTGCCGATAAGGCGCGCCCCGCCTTACCAGCCAAACCCTTTAGTCGATAACAAGAATCACCTTGCCCCGCGCGCGCCTCTCGGTAATTGCGGCAAATGCCTGGATATACTGCTCAAACGAATAGATCTCGGTAGTGAGCGGGTTCAGCTTGCCCTCTTCCACCATTTGCAGCAGCTCAGCGAAATTCTGCAGGTTCGACCGCGGGTCGCGCTGGGCCCAGCTGCCCCAGAAAATTCCCATAATATCCCCGGCCTTGAGCAGTGGCAGGTTGAGCGGCAATCTGGGGATATCACCGGAGGCAAAACCGATCACCAGGTAGCGGCCACTCCAGGCAATGGAGCGGTAGGCCTCCTCCGTGTAATCACCGCCCACCGGATCGTAAATCACATCGGCACCCTTGCCGCCGGTCAACTCCTTGATCCGCTCCTTCAGGCTCTCTTCCGAGTAATTGATCAGCTCGTCGGCCCCCACTTCCCGGCAGAACTCCAGCTTTTCCGTCGTGGAAGCGCAGGCGATCACCCGGGCCCCCATGGCCTTGCCCAGCTGGATTGCAGTCACACCCACACCGCCGGCCGCACCCAGTACCACCAGGGTCTCGCCCTCCTGTATCGCCGCGCGCTGCTTCAGTGCATAGTAGGAAGTGGCATAGGTGATACAGAAGCCGGCCGCCTGCTCGAAGCTGAGCTTTTCCGGCATGGGCACCAGCAGGTGCTCTTTCACGTGGACCTGTTCGGCGAAGGCGGACATCCCGGGCATGGCGATCACCCGGTCGCCCACCTTGTAGTTTTTCACCTTGTCGCCCACGGCGCTGATCACACCGGCGCACTCGCCGCCGGGAACAAACGGTAGCGGCGGCTTGACCTGGTATTTGCCGGCAATCACCAGCGCGTCGGGAAAGTTGATCCCGGCGGCACGGACATCAATCCGCACTTCATCGCTTTTCAATTCCGGCAGTGCCCGCTCGGCGATTACCAGCAGTTCCGCCGAACCGTACTCCTCGCATATCAATGCGCGCATAGGTCTCTCCCATAGCTCCCCGCAGGAGCGGCCGTTGGCCGCGATCTGGCGTCATCGCAGGCACAACTCTCTTTTTATAGTGAATGAACGTGTCTTTACACCACTTCAAACAGTCCGGCGGCGCCCATGCCGCCACCCACACACATGGTGACCACCACATACCTGGCCCCACGGCGCCGGCCTTCCAGCAGGGCGTGGCCGACCATGCGCGCGCCACTCATACCGTAGGGATGACCGATGGAGATGGCACCGCCGTTGACGTTCAGCCGGTCGTTGTCGATACCCAACCTGTCCCGACAGTAGAGCACCTGCACCGCAAAGGCCTCGTTCAGCTCCCACAGCCCGATATCGTCCATGGACAGGCCGGTGCGCTGGAGCAGCTTGGGGATGGCATAGACTGGGCCGATCCCCATTTCATCCGGTTCGCACCCTGCCACCGCCATGCCGCGATAGATGCCCAGCGGTTGCAGGTTGCGCTGCTCCGCCAGCTGGCGGTCCATCAGCACCAGGGCCGCGGCACCATCGGAGAGCTGCGAGGCATTGCCGGCGGTGATCACACCCTCCTCGCGCACCGGTTTCAGGCCCTGCAGCCCCTCCAGGGTCGTCTCGGGCCTGTTGCCCTCGTCCAGCGCCAGGGTCACATCCTGATAGGAGACCTCCCTGGTCTCCCTGTCCACCACCGCCTTGATGGCAGTGACCGGCACTATCTCGTCCCGGAAGAGCCCGGCCTCCTGGGCGGCTGCGGTGCGCATCTGCGACTGCAACGCGTACTCGTCCTGCAGATCACGGCCGATGCCATAGCGTTCCGCCACAATTTCCGCAGTGTCGATCATCGGCATATAGATGGCCTTGTGCATTTCCACCAGGGCCGGATCCGCGGCGCGGAATCTGTTCATATGTTCGTTCTGCACCAGAGAGATATGCTCGATACCACCGGCCACGGCGACCGGACAGCCATCCTGCACTATCTGCTTTGCCGCGGTGGCCACCGCCATCAGGCCGGAGGAGCACTGGCGGTCGATGGTCATGCCGGCCACACTGACCGGCAGCCCGGCGCGCAGGGCTATCTGGCGCGCGACATTCATGCCGGTACTGCCCTGCTGCATGGCCGCGCCGAAGATGCAGTCGTCCACCTCGCCGGCCTCTATCCCGGCGCGCTCGACGGCAGCGCGCACCGCGTGGGCGGCGAGGCTGGGCGCCTCCAGGTTGTTGAAGGCACCGCGGTAGGCCTTGCCGATGGGCGTGCGCGCGGTGGAGACGACAACGGCTTCTTTCATTTTCCTGCCCTCACATCCTCAGCCCAGTTCGACGTCCAGTGCCCTGGCCGCCTTCTGCACGAATTTGACGGTCTGGTTCAGGCCGCCGATCAGTTCCTTCTGCTGGCTGTCCTCGCTGATAGCATCCAGGTTTGCCAGCACATTTTCCGGCGTCTGCTCTTCCGGTGACAGATAGATGCCCTCGGTCTCCAGGATGCGCGCGCAGGCGTAAGCACCGGCACCGGCACCGAGGATAAAGCGGTTGGGTGCTTCCTCGGCCACCAGCGCCACCAGGCCGGCGGTGACCGATTCCGGGGTCATCAGGTCGAGGATTTTCGGGTCGGGAATAATATCCTCGGTCATGCGGGTGCGCGCGGTGGGCGACAGGCAGTTGACCCTGATGCCGTACTTCTCTCCTTCGAGATAAAGCGTATTCATCAGTCCCACCAGTGCCGTTTTGGCCGCACCGTAGTTGGACTGGCCGAAATTGCCGTAGAGGCCGGAGGAGGAAGTGGTCATCACGATGCGGCCATAATTCTGCTCACGCATCAGCCCCCAGACCGCCTTGGTGCAGTTGACCGCCCCCATCAGGTGTACTTCGATCACCAGCTTGAAGTCGTCCAGGTCGGCCTTGGCGAAGGACTTGTCGCGCAGAATACCGGCATTGTTCACCAGTATGTCGACGCGACCCCACTTATCCACCGCCCGCTGCACCATAGCCTCCACTTCGGCGTAGTCGGTGACATTGGCACCGCTGGCCATCGCCTCACCGCCGAGTGCCTCTATCTCTGCAACCACCTCTTCGGCCGCGGACAGGGACGCGCCGGAACCGTCCCGGGCGCCACCAAGGTCGTTGACCACCACTCTGGCGCCGCGGCGCGCCAGTTCCAGCGCGTGGGACTTGCCCAGGCCATTGCCGGCGCCGGTGACTATGGCTACCTGTCCATCGAATCGAACATTCATTTAGTTTTCTCCCGATAAAGTAACTACCAACGGTCTCCCAGCACTCGAGAAAGAATACAGGAACCTAATGTGAAGGCGCTGCTGCCGGTGGAAGTTTTCGGGACTGTCTGCGAGAGGGACCTCGCAGACAAGCCTACAGGGATGTATTCACGGCGTGTCCCGAAAACTTCCATCGGCAGCAGTGCCGCCCATGATTCTCTTACTGGCATCCGGGGAGCGAGCAGTAATCCGATATTTTTATTTAGTGCTGCCGTTAAACGAACTGCATAAACAGCCACTCGGCAACCAGTGCCGGCTTCTGCTCACCCTTGATTTCCAGGGTAACTTCCAGTTTGAGCTGATACTGGCCGGGGTTCTTCTCCTGGATATCCATTACCTTCGCCCGCGCCCGAACATTGCTGTCCACTTTGACCGGGCTGATAAAGCGCACCTTGTCCAGGCCGTAATTCACCCCCATCTCCACCCCCTCGATACCCACCTGCAATTGCTCGGCGAAATAGGACAGCAGGGACAGGGAGAGAAAACCGTGGGCGATGGTACTGCCGAAAGGTGTCAGTTTTGCCGCCTCCGGATCCACATGTATAAACTGGCGGTCCAGGGTGCATTCGGCAAAGGCATCAATGCGGTTCTGGTCGATACTGAGCCAGTCAGTAGCTTCGGTTTCGAAGCCGATAAAGTCCTGAGTTTTTTCTCGGGGAATCAGCGTGGGCATTATTATTCTCCGTATCCGGGTTTCTGTTAAAAGGCCGAAACACCACCATCCACCGCCAGGGCCTGGCCGGTGATATAGCTGAGCGATGGCGAGCAGAGCATCACCATCGCGTTGACCACCTCCCGGGGTTCCGCCAGGCGCTTCATCGGGCAACCGCTGGCCAGGAATTCCTGCAGTTGTTCCCCGCTGACACCCTGTGGCGGTTCTATACCCGTTACCATTTTGGTCAGCGCAAAGAAGGGGCAGATGGCATTGACGCGAATACTGTATTTGGCATTTTCCACCGCCGCGGTGCGGGTCAGGCCTATGACGGCGTGCTTGGCCGCGGAATAGGTAGCCGCCTTGGGCGCACCGCCGAGGCCGGCCATGGAGCTGACATTCAGAATGATGCCGGTACGCCGCGGCTTCATCGCCTTCAACTGGTGTTTGAGGCCAAGGAAAACCCCCTTCACATTCACGTCGTGCTGCCGGTCCAGCACCGCCCCATCGGTATCTTCCAGGGCAGTCATCGGTGGGGCAATGCCGGCATTGTTGACGGCGATATCCAGCTGGCCGAACTGCTCCCCGGCCAGCTCGACCAGGGCGGCGCAATCACTTTCCACCGACACATCACAGCGCTGCGCGCGCACCTCGATATCCGCACCGCCGAGTTCATCCGCCAGTGTCATCAGATCGGCTTCATTGATATCGCCCAACACCAATCTGGCGCCGCGCGCACCCAGCTCCTGCGCCAGCAGGGCGCCGAAGCCGCTGGCGGCACCGGTTATCAGCGCTACCCGGCCTCTAAAGTCCAGCAGAGGATCGATGCTCATTCAGATACCCCCACAGGAAGTCATGCCGCCATCCACCACCACGCACTCGCCGGTGGTGTAGCTGGAGGCATCGGATACCAGGTAGAGCACGGTGCCGGCCATCTCCTCGGGTTCCGCGTGGCGGTGCATGGGGATATGGTCGATGGCAGTCTTGTAGATATCCTCGTGGGTAAAGAGCGCGCCGGCGAACTTGGTCTTGGTCAGTCCCGGCAGCAGCGCATTGACGCGGATATTGAAGGGCGCACACTCCTTGGCGAATGCCTTGGTCATATTCACTACCGCGGCCTTGGTAATCGAGTAGATACCCTGCCCCACCCCGGGTTGAAGGGCGTTGATGGAAGCGGTATTGACGATGCAGCCACCGCCCTGCTCGCGCATCAGCTTGCCGGCTTCCACGGACATAAAGAAGTAGCCGCGGATATTCACATCCACGGTCTTCTGGAAGGCGCCGACGTCGGTGTCGAGGATATGACCGAAATAGGGGTTGGTGGCAGCGTTGTTGACCAGGATATCCAGGCGCCCGTGCCTGTGGCGTATATCGGCAATTACCCGCTCGATTTCCTCCATATCACCGATATGACAGGGCAGCGCTTCGGCCGAACCGCCGGCATCGACAATGGCATCCGCCACCCCCTGGCATCCATCTAACTTGCGGCTGGAAACCAGTACATGGGCGCCCTGCTCCGCCAGCAGTTTGGCGATTGCTTCGCCGATACCGCGGCTGGCACCGGTTACCAGGGCGATCTTGCCGGTGAGATCAAAAATATTCATTGCCATGGATCTTCCCTCTCGGAGTTCGTTGTTGTTTATCAGTATTCTTTTTCGATCACATCCAATGCCATCAGCGCCAGGGGCTCGACAAAGGCACCGAGTTTCGCCGCACTCTTGCTCGAGGCGTTGCCATCCTGCGCGCGTTTGGCCACACCCTGTACTATCGCCCCCAGCCGGAAAAAGCTGAACGCGAGGTGGAAGGGCCAATGATCGATGCGTTCAATTCCCATGCGTTCACAGTAGCGGGCGACATACTCTCTCTCGGAAGGAATACCCAGTGCGCCGCGGTCCACCCCCATCAGCCCGGAAATATTGCCGGCGCCGGCCGGCATACGCAGCTGCATGCACTGGTAGGCGAGGTCGGCGAAGGGGTGCCCAAGCGTCGAAAGCTCCCAGTCCAGTAGCGCAATGGCTCTGCTTTCCTGCGGGTGGAACATAATGTTGTCGAGCCGATAGTCGCCGTGAACCAGAGCCACCCGGCCGTCGTCCTCTGGCAGTGCATCGGCCAGCCAGTCGATCAGTTTATCCATGGCCGCAATGGGATTGAGTTCGGATGCCCGGTACTGGCCCCGCCAGCGCTCGAACTGGCGCTCGAAGTAATTGCCCGGCTTGCCGTAGTCGGTCAGCCCAACAGCCTTCGGGTCAATACTGTGCAGAGCCGCCAGCACGCGGTTCATCTCTTCGTAGAGCGCGCCGCGCTGGCTGTTGTCGAGTTCCGGCAGGGCGGCATCCCAGAATATGCGGCCATCGCAGTATTCCATCACGTAGAACATGGAGCCAATCAGGTCGCGGTCTTCACACAGGTGCAGTACCCGCGGCACCGGCACGTCCGTGTCCGCCAGGGCTCGCATCACGCGGAACTCCCGATCCACCGCATGGGCGGACTTCAATAATTTGCCCGGCGGCTGACGGCGCAGCACATAGGTGCCGGAAGCTGCCTGCAGCTTGAACGTCGGGTTCGACTGGCCGCCGGAAAACTTGTCTACCTTTAACGGGCCGCGAAAGCCTTCGATATGTGCAGCCAGGTACTTTTCCAGTCTCCCCATCGGCAGCTGTTCCACTGAAGCCTGCTTGTCAGAGATCATTTCTTCCGTCATCTACGTCTCCGCCTATTGTTGTTTCGCACCGTAACGGGCCGCCAGGTTGCGCCCCAGCTGCATCATATGCACCTGGTCCGGGCCATCCGCCAAACGAATCGTGCGTGCATAGGCGTAGTGTTGCGCCAGGTTGTAATCCTGGCTCAGGCCGGCGGCGCCGTGGATCTGAATCGCGCGGTCGATCACAGTACAGGCCATCTGCGGCGCGACTATCTTGATCATCGCAATCAGGTCCTTGGCCGCCTTGTTGCCGTATCGGTCCATCTGGTCCGCGGCTTTCAGGGTCAGCAGGCGCGCCTGCTCGATCTCACAGGCGGATTTGGCGATATCCTCGCGCACCGAGCCCTGCTTGCTCATGGGGCGGCCAAAAACGATCCGCTGCTCCGCGCGCCCGGACATCATCTCCAGCGCCCGCTGTGCCTGGCCGACCAGGCGCATGCAGTGGTGAATGCGGCCCGGCCCCAGGCGCCCCTGTGCTATCTCGAAACCGCGTCCCTCGCCGAGAATCAGGTTGCCCGCCGGCACGCGCACATTGTCGAAGATGACCTCGGCGTGCCCCTCCGGCGCATCCTCGTAGCCGAATACCGTCATAGGGCGAATAATGTTTACCCCGGGCGTATCCACGGGTACCAGTATCTGCGACTGCTGCTGGTGGCGGTTGGGACTGTCCGGGTCCGTCTTGCCCATCACAATCAGTATCTTGCAGCGCTTGTTCATCAGGCCGCTGATATAGAACTTGTGCCCGTTGATCACATAGTCATCCCCATCGCGCACAATCGAGGTTTCGATATTGGTGGCATCCGAGGAGGCGACTTTCGGTTCCGTCATGGCAAAGGCGGAGCGGATCTCCCCGGCCAACAGCGGCTTCAACCACTGTTCCTGCTGCAGACTGCCGTACTGGGCCAGCACTTCCATATTGCCGGTATCCGGTGCGCTGCAGTTGAACACCTCCGAAGACCAGACCACCTTGCCCATTTCCTCCGCCAGCGGCGCGTATTCCAGGTTTGTCAGACCGGCGCCAAAACGCGGATCGGGCATAAACAGATTCCACAGCTCGGCCGCGCGCGCCTTAGCTTTCAACTCTGCGAGAATCACCGGCTCCCCCCAGGGATCCTCCTGCAGCTGTTGATGGAATGCCTGTTCCGCCGGATAGACGTGATCCTGCATGAATCGCTGCAGGCGTTCGAGTAACCCCTTCACCTTGTCCGAGTATTCGAAATTCATTATTCGCTGCCCCGATATTCTTTTAGCTGTAGGTAATAAATTCCTGCCGCGCCTCCATTTCCAGGTGCGGCACATGATTGAAACTGTGCAGGCTGATACTGTCGGAACCGGTAAAGAATCGGCTTACGGCGGTATTTTTTATCTGCATATTGAGCTTGGTAACGGTATCCGCATGGGCGCCGAGCACCTGGCGTACCATCATCGCGATAGCACCGCCGGAACTGACCACCAGGGTTCTGCTGCCTTTCGGACTGTCGCCGATCAGACCCAGCGCTTCCTCGATACGCTGCTCGAAGGCGTGCCAGCTCTCCGCCGGGCTTATCTCGCCCTCTGCCCAGGCGAGCATGGCTTTCTTCAGGTAGCGGTAATAATCGGAACGGCTGGCGCCTGGCTGCGGCACCGACTGCGGATCCCGCTCGCCGTAACCCTGCAGCACGCTGTGGAAATTGAATTCATTGAGCTGGGGCGCTATTTGCACCTCCCCGGCATCCATCTCCAGTCCCTCGCAGATGCCCCGGGTCGTCTCCCGGTGTCGCAGCAGGTCGCCGCAGAGGATCCGATCAAACTCCATACCCGCCGCGCGCCAGTGCTCTCCCAGCCAGCGCGCCTGGCGCCAGCCCAGTTCGGATAACTTGTCGTAATCGGCGGCGCCGAATGAGGCCTGGCCGTGGCGCACCGTGTAGAACTCAGCCAATGGATGTCCCCCTTGTTGGTCTCCTACACTAGCGCCGGCGAATGGATCATCAAAGTTTATTATGCGAATATCCAAACATTCACAGCGATTATGAACGGTGGCAGCAGTGCAGCTACAGCAGATGGATATGAATCTCTTCCTGGTACTGGAGGCGATCTACAACGCGCGTAACCTGACCCGCGCCGCGGAGCAGCTGCATATCACCCAGCCGGCGGTCAGCAACGCCCTGGCGCGCCTGCGCCGCAGCCTGGATGACCCGCTATTCACCCGCACTCCTGCAGGCATGAGCCCCACGCCGCTGACCGAGAGCATCATGCCAAAGGTTCAGCAGGCGCTGGCCCTGCTCGGTACAAGCCTGAGCGAACAGCGCCAATTCGACCCGGCCGGCGCGCAGAAGACGCTGCGCATGTCGATGAACGATATGGCGGAGACACTGCTGCTGCCGCGGCTGCTGGAACGGCTGCAGCAATTGGCGCCGGGTATCAGCGTCGAATCCTACTACGTGCCCCGCGACCAGCTGGCAAAGGAGCTGGCCGCAAACACACTGGACTTCGGCCTGGATATTCCTCTGGCCACCGCCACCCAGCTGCAGCAGCAGCGCCTGGTCAACGATCGCTACCTGTGCATGCTGCGCGCCGACCACCCGCTGGCGGAGCAGACCAACCTGACCCTGGAGCAGTACCTGCAACTGGACCATATCCACGTCTCCAGCCGCCGCAGCGGGCCGGGGCTGGTGGATATCGCCCTGAACAAGCTGGGCCGGCGCCGCAATATCAAGTTGCGGGTACAGCATTACCGGGTGGCACCGCTGGTGGTACTGCGCACCGACCTGGCGCTGACGGTGCCGGCCAGCCTGGCCAACCAGTACCCGGCGCGGCTGTTCGAACTGCCCTTCCAGATTCCGCAGATGGACTGGCACCTACTGTGGCACAGGAACCAGCACGAAGATCCGGCCAACCGCTGGTTGCGGGGGCAGTTGATGGAGTTGTTTGTGTAAAGCAGTCTGTTTCAATCCTTATCAGAGCCGAAAAAGCTCCTGATCCGATCCGAACAGGCCAAAGAATTCGACCGGATTGGTCACTGCCCGCTCCCCCCCTCCCTTGCTATCCTTCACCGCAACAATATGCAAAGAGTTGCATATCAATTTCGATCAAAAGAAGAGAGGGCGTCGCCATGTCCCAAGCCTACCCCCACCTGCTGGCCCCGCTGGATCTGGGTTTTACCACATTGAAAAACCGCGTTCTGATGGGCTCGATGCACACCAACCTGGAAGAGCACGAGGGCGGTTTCACCCGGCTGGCGACCTTCTATGGCGAGCGCGCCCGCGGCGGTGTAGGCCTGATCGTGACCGGTGGCATAGCGCCCAACGAGGAGGGTGGCGTTTTTATGGGCTCCGCCAAGATGACCACCGTGGAAGAGGCGCAGCAACACCGGGAAATCACCGACGCGGTGCACGCCGAGGGCGGCAAGATCTGTATGCAGATACTGCACGCTGGCCGCTACGCCTACAACCAGAACCTGGTCGCACCCTCGGCGATTCAGGCACCGATCAACCCTTTTACCCCGCGGGAGCTCAGCGGCGAGGAAGTCGAGGGACAGATCGACGACTATGTGCGCTGCGCCACCCTGGCTCGCGAGGCCGGCTACGACGGCACCGAGATCATGGGCTCGGAAGGCTATTTCATCAATCAGTTCATCGTCTCCCGCACCAACAAGCGCAGCGACGAATGGGGCGGCAGCTTCGAGAACCGTAGCCGCCTGCCGATTGAAATCGTGCGTCGCGTGCGCGAAGCCGTGGGCAAAGATTTCATCATCATCTACCGCCTGTCCATGCTTGATCTGGTGGAAGACGGCAGCAATTTCGAAGAAGTGATCGCACTCGGCAAGGCGATCGAGGAAGCCGGCGCAACGATTATCAACACCGGTATCGGCTGGCACGAAGCCCGCGTCCCCACCATCGCCACCAGCGTGCCCCGCGCCGCCTTTACCGAAATCACCGCCAAGGTCAGGCAACACCTGAGCGTGCCGGTGGTTACCAGCAACCGCATCAATATGCCGCAAGTGGGCGAAGACGTACTGGCCGCCGGTCACGCGGATATGATCTCCATGGCGCGTCCCTTCCTGGCCGATGCGGAGTTCGTCAACAAGGCCGCGGAGAGCCGCGCCGACGAGATCAATACCTGTATCGGCTGTAACCAGGCCTGCCTGGACCACACCTTCGAACTCAAGCTGACCTCCTGCCTGGTCAACCCTCGCGCCTGCCACGAGACGGAGCTGAATTACTTACCGACCGAATCCGCGAAAAAAATCGCCGTGGTCGGTGCCGGCCCGGCCGGCCTGGCGGCCGCAACCGTAGCCGCGGAGCGCGGGCACAAGGTCACCCTGTTCGAGGCGGAAGCCAGAGTCGGCGGCCAGTTCAATATCGCCAAACAGATTCCCGGCAAGGCCGAATTCGAGGAAACCCTGCGCTACTTCAAACGCAGGCTGGAAATCACCGGCGTCGAAGTCAGGCTCAGCACCCGCGCCGCCGCCGAAGACCTTAAGGCCTTTGACGAAGTGATTATCGCCACCGGTATCGATCCGCGCACGCCACCCATCCCCGGTATCGAGCACGAAAAAGTGCTCAGCTACCTGGATGTGCTCAAGCACAAGAAGCCGGTGGGGGAAAAAGTAGCGATCATCGGCGCTGGCGGTATCGGTTTCGACGTGGCCGAATACCTGACCCATGAGGGCGACAATGCCCAGGAGCTGATCGCCAGCAGCAAGGAGGAGTTCTTCGACGAGTGGGGTGTGGATATCCAGCTCGAAAACCGCGCCGGCCTGAAAAAAAATGCTGCAGTTTCAACGCCGCGCCAGGTTACCCTGCTGCAGCGCAAGACCAGTAAGGTGGGCGCCGGTCTGGGCAAGACCACCGGGTGGATACACCGCA
Organism: Microbulbifer taiwanensis; assembly: GCF_014904815.1. GTDB lineage: Bacteria > Pseudomonadota > Gammaproteobacteria > Pseudomonadales > Cellvibrionaceae > Microbulbifer > Microbulbifer taiwanensis. The sequence goes on along the minus strand of NZ_JACZFR010000057.1, from coordinate 24,175 downwards.
CCAGCCTCAAGCACCGCAATGTGCAGATGATCCCCGGCGCCAGCTATGAGAAGATCGACGACCGCGGCCTGCATATCCGCATCGGCGACGAACAGCAACTGCTGCAAGTGGACAATATCGTGCTCTGTGCCGGCCAGGAGCCTGCACGGGCCCTCTACGACGCGCTGCAGGGCAGTGAAATCGCGGTCCACCTGATCGGCGGTGCCGATGAAGCCGCCGAGCTGGATGCCAAGCGTGCCATAGATCAAGGGTCGCGCCTGGCCGCAAAGCTCTGATCTGCTGGTTCCGAGCGAAAAAATAAAAAGCCATTGCCGCTTGCGCGGCAATGGCTTTTCTATGAATAGAAACAGGATTAGCTCATCCCTTTCCCGGTATCTCCAGCGTGGGATAAGCAATGGCGCGGACGCTGACGGGCTGGAGGGCCCGGTTAACTTCCGGACTTTCCCAGACGCGGTAAATATTGACGCGCGCCGGGAAAACAAGCGGGCCACCGGCCTCTTCGCCGTAGCTCTCACGCTCCATCACAATAATCTCATCGCCAGTCGCCTGCAGGCCGAGCCACTCACGGCGCCTGCAGTCATTGGGGCAGTGGCGGGTCAAGGCCAGAACGCCATCGGCGCCTATACTCCAGGTTCCCGATCCGCGAAGATCCATAACCTCTTCCGCATCGCCGTCACCATCCTCATCTAATCCATCGTAGAAAAAGGAGACGTTAGTGGCGGTGCCATCCTGGTTAAACTCCCAGCCGAAGCCGGAGCCAGCGATATAGTCAAAGACGCCCCCATCCCAGAATTCGGCAAACCAGCCATTCACAAAGGTCGCCCAGTGGTGGCCAGCTTCGGTCACAACACGCCCCGCCGTGAGGGCATCAGACTCGTCCTGCCAGGTACCGAAGTTGTAACTGAATGCAAGCAGATCGCCTTCACTGTCGAACGTGCGCAGGGCAAATGCGCTGAGATCCCCCGCCTCGTCGATCTTTTGCACCAGCTGGGAAGTCTCGTCGTCGAAGTTCAATCGGACGCTGTTATTCTCCAATGCCCAGGTGAAAGCACGCCCGGAGAGCAGTGCAACACCTGTGCCGCCTTCGACAAACTGGAACAGATCACCGGCATAACTCGTCTGACTGACCGGGCCATCAAAGGAGGCAACCTCGTACTCGTAGTAGCTGTCTGCCGCCCAGGTCTGTTCCAGGTCGGCGGCAACAATCGGCAGCGGCATAGAGGCATCCGCGTCACGCAGCAGCAGCCGGCCATTTGAAAGCCATTCCGTCTCACTGGGCGCGCTGACACCGGTATCCAGCATGTCGAAAACGCGCTCGGCATTCATTTCGAACGAAACAGTGTCGATAATGTTACCATCGACCAAACGTGTAAATTTCACACTCTCTTCACTGATGAAGGCACCAATCTGGCCCCAGCCATTTGTCGCCTCGTACCATTGAGCCGCTACGGCCGGCTCCAGAACACCGTCTACTGCGAAATATGTATAGTACTCCAACGGCTCATCGTAAGTAACTTCGAGTTCACCATTTTCGATTGACCAGCTGAACTCGGCAGATCCGCCCTCATTGGCAACCGTACCGGTTCCGTCATTGCTAAACTCATACCTGTCCCCGCCGCGTGAAAGGAACCCTGGGGCAGCCGGGAAAGTACTGTAGTAAACACTGGCAATGCCTTCCTGAGTAAAGCCCTGCACAAGCGCTGGGTCATTCACAATCTGATCCATTGCCTGGGTCAGCGCGTTATCCTCAGGATTTTCGCTGGTTACTTCCGCAACAAACTCGTTATAGGCCTCTGTATCGCTGACAAAGTCCAAAACCGAATCAAACCCTTCGGGAAGGTCATGATCCGGGTTATCCAGGACCACCTTGATGACCGCGGCTATCTCGAGCAGTTTGTCCCCGTCAATGGACTTCTCTGCGGTTTCCATCTCGTCGTCCGAGGTAATTTCCTGTCCCTCATTGGCCTCAATCGCGAGCACATAACGCGCGGTCGTCACATTGGTGACATTGGCAGAGTTGTCGCCCTCTCCACCAATGGCTCTGTCCGCACCCGCCGCCTCGAGCATAGTGCCGATTTCACCCAGTAGGCTGACCAGCTCAATACCGTCACTTTCGCTACCCTCCGCACCAGTCGCAGTCACCTTCACATAGCTGTCCAAACTCAGGGTCTGAATCTCGAGGACGTAGTTGCCCTCACTGTCGGCTACCGCCTCGAACACTTCACCACCGATTTCTACCTTTACCCGCGCGCCCGGAATCGGCTCATCCACCACCTGCCCGCTGATGGACATCCCCTGGTAGGCCGTGATGGTGATGGTCCCGGACACATCGTCAGTACCGTCCGTAATTGTGACATCGATTGACTCGGTGCCGGCAAAACCGTCGTCCGGGTCGTAGGTCACCGTCAGGCCGCTCGAGGAAACAGTGCCACCTTTGGGTTCTCCCAGGCTCTTGATTTCCAGAGTGTCCCCGTCCGGATCACTGGCATGATCCGCAAGATCTATACTCACCGCCTCTCCATTCAATGCATCCACACTGACCGAACTGAATGCCGGCGGCTGATTCTGATCTGGCGTCGGTGGTTCCGTTCCCTCGCCTCCACTACCGCCACTTCCTCCGCAGCCCACCAGAATCACGGCCATTGCGATGTGTATCAGTCCTGATTTCATTATTTTGTCCCCTACCCAACTAGCCCCGCGACAACGGCAGCTGCTTTTGGAGCTATGTCGTTGGAAATTTTCCTGAAAGGTTTGTTGCATCTAGCAAACAAAATGCTAACCAAGTCTCAGAACAAGAAAATAGCCCTAAAGGGCCAATTGTCAGGTAGGATTCACGTGAGTGTCATGAAATGTGAAATTATGGAGACCGCTTGCCCGGTCAAACATGTCAGGCCGTAAAAAGCCAAATCTCCGACTCCTGCTTGAATGGTTGAGCCTGATCACCACCAGCACCATCCAGCAATAGCGGTAACTGAAGTACATGGGGATTATCCCTGTGTTTGCTCGTTTGATAATTCTGGAAATACACTGAGATGATAGAAACCGGGAATCCCGCGCTGCTCGTGATTGATGTGCAGCAGGCCATCGATCACTTTTCCCCCTACCCGCGCAGTAACCCTGAAGCCGAGCAACGCATTGCGGCCCTATTGAATGACTGGCGATCGCTCGAGCGACCGGTAATACACATTCGTCATTCATCCCGCTTTGCCGAATCACCTTACCACGCCGATGGTTCCCACTTTGAGTTCAAGGCGGAGGTTGCCCCGATAGACGAAGAGATTGTGGTGACCAAGCGGGAGAATTGCGCTTTTATCGGTACAGAATTGGATTCCACCCTCAAGCGGATGCAGATCACAGAGCTGGTCATAGCAGGAGTCGTCACCAATCACTCGGTGGATGCGACAACCAGGATCGGCGCGGCCCTGGGGTATCGGATTCTGCTACCGGAAGATGCGACGGCGGCGTTTGCAATGCCATTGCGCAACGGCACTCTGATAGCGGCAGAGAAAGTGCAGCAAGTATTCCTCCACAACCTGGACGGCGAATACGCACATGTCTGCCACAGCCGCGATCTTCTGTCCGGGAATGGGCCGAACACCACTTCTGAGACTCATCAATAAAAAAGGCCCCGCAGGGGGGCCAAGAACAGGGGTCTAGACAACAAAAAATCACTGCGGTTGGACGGCACCTGACCGTATTTCCACAACATCCTCAGGCTCCGGCCAATCGGGCCTGGAGAGTCGCCCGGTCAGGCGATAGAGCGCATACACCAGCCCGCACAGAACAAACATCATCCAATAGAGCGCCGGACCGCTCCACCACTCAATCACGATACCGCCGAACAGCGGTGCCACCGACCAGCCCAGCGAGTAAAAGGAGGAGGCACCGAAGTAGCTGCCGCGCAGATGGTCCGGCGCCAACCTGTCTATCTGCACACTCATGGTCGGGAAAAGTATCGCCTCCGCCAGGCTGACCACGAAGGTGGCGCCCAGCCAGCCGGCAAACCAATGCACCGGGTTGAGCGCAAACCACGCCTGCCCCGCCGCCAGTATCCCGAGGCCGATCACAATGCGTCCGTTGACATCGATACTGCGCATCATCTGCAACAGTGGAAACTGCAACAATACGATAGTTATCGCATTGACCAGAATCATGCTGGAGATCAGTTCCACCAGCGCCGGCGCCTGGGCATGGGTCAGGTACTGCACCAGGCTGGAATCCATATGTGCGTAAATGAACAAAGTCAGCACATTGGCGACGATCACTACCAGGAAAACCTGATCACTGCGCAAAACCGCCAGGGTGCTGCGCACCGACACACTGCTATCGCGCCGCTTGTGCGCGAGCCGTCCACTCACCGTATGTGCGAAGCCCCACAGGAACGCCAGGCTCAACAGCAGGTAGCTGAGGGCTGTAAGTCCGAAAGTGGACTGCTGTGCGCTCAGACCCGCCCAGACGCCGACGATCGGACCCAGCGCCGCGCCTACGTTGATCAGGAAATAGCGGAACTGCAGCGCCAGCTCGCGGCTCTGTTTATCCCTGATGAGGTCACCGATCAGTGCACTGGCCGGTGGCTCCCAGATGGCGCGCCCTACAGAACAGAATGTCATCGCCAGGATAAAAGCCGGCAGCGTCTGTGCCACTGCCAACAGGGCAAAGGCGACAAAGTTGATCGCAGTGCCGGCCAGCAGCATATTGCGACGCCCGTAGCGATCCGAGAGCGCGCCCACGTAAAAGCCCAAAAGTGCGGCACCCACTGCCGATGCGCTGAGGATCAATCCGATCTCAGCCGCCCCCAGCTGGAATTTTTCATACAGCAGAATCGCCAAAAATGGCCACACCATAAAATAGGTGCCGCGGCCAAAAAAACTGCCGATCAGGATTATCCAGATTAAAGGCGGAAAGTTGTGCAGCCGCTGCCACCACTGCCTGTCCATCTCACTACTCCTTGTCGATCATTGCTCTCTTTGTTGAATTCCGGTGCGAAAATTTCGGCAAAAAAAAACCCGGAAGGTCAGCCTTCCGGGTTTTCTCTTGGGAGGAAGGCTGTTACACCTTCCATCGCCTATGGCTTTGTCGGGTGTGCTAGGTGATCACGGCGGTCACCGGGCGCATCTTATAGACGGTCTTGCGGACGGCCTGTAGCGCGACGCACTGGGAGTGGCGTTTCACAATATTGGCCAGAGCCAAAACACCACACCACAGGCGAGCGACGGCCGGCAGCTGGTGCTGCTGGGCGGAGCGCATGCGCGGTGAAATGTGTAGGTTCAGGCTATTCATTGGAAACTTTCGCTAGTTGACTCTATGGCGTTAATAGTATCTGAGTAATCGGCGTTTGCAAGCGGAAGTTTCAACTATTTCCACACAGTCGCTGCCGCCATCCCAGCTGCCCCTGAACGATTCGTGAATGCGTCTATTGCCCGGGCAGGTTTCACTCTCGGGTCTATACTCCTCTACGCAATAGCCACAAATTTATACGGGTTCTTCACAGCCCCAGGGATGAAAGTGTCTTGATGTCTACTCTGGCGTCACCCACGGCTTTTTCCTCCGGGACATTCCCGGCTGCCGGCCACCCGCGAAAGAAGTCTCAACAGCCAGATTCGATTCAATAGCCCAATGTGCCGGTCATCGTGCTGCGCTGACCTGCCACTGAATGGCACCAGTGCCCTTTCGACCCTCACAGGCTTCTCGGTCGCAATGGACCGGGCTGCGAATCAGTTACATCAACCTTCAACAAGCAATAAGGCCATGTCACTTTCAAAACTGCTAATGCAAGCCCGCCCCGCGGTGGAACACGCACTGCGCGGTTTAGCACCGCCCTATACCCTCTTCTTTTCCGTCAGCGATGGAAGACAGAGGGCCAAGGTCCAGCATGTCACAGCGAAGGATTTCGCCGGCGCCTGGCAGGCCGCGGCCACCCTGGCGCGGCGGGCGGCCAATGCCGCGAAGATGGATGTCTGCTGGCTCAGGGTGGATTGGGTATTCGATTCAGAGGCGATGACCTGGAGAGATCTGAATCAACGCTTCAGTGCCACCAAGCGCGCCTACTTCCGCTATGGCATAGCCCTGGATCCGGAATACAAGTACGCCTTTCTGGAGCAGGAACTGAACGGCAACGCCATGATCTATGGCGGGAATAAAATCAGCCATGCGGTCTTCAATGAGAAGAACTTCAAGTCTTACGTGCGCAGGCGCTACAGCGCACAGCTGGAATTGGATTTCTCCGATGACAGGCCGGTATTTGTGCTGTCCACCGAGGGAATATTCTGCGACGGTTCGGGAAGTCCCGCACCCCTGTATGGCCCGGGGCGTAACGCCGGCCGCCGCGTGGTCGAGGAGCTGGACGAGGGCACGGTCACCAAACTGATCGAAACCAGTAGCGACTACCTGGCCAGCCAGGTCAAGCCAAGCGGGCGTTTTTACTACGGCTGGCACGCCTGCTTTGACAGGCATATAGATAGCTACAACACACTGCGCCACACCAGTAGCACCTACTCCATGCTGGAGGCCTGGGAGGTGACCGGCGACCAGAAGCTGAAGGCCGCCATCGACAGGTCACTGCAATACCTGACAGGAAAACTGATCAAGCGGGTCACGCTGGAGTCCGGTGAGAGGGCCGCCTTCCTGGTCGAGAGAAACGGCGAAATCAAACTCGGTGGCAACGCCGTGTGCCTGCTGGCGCTGGTGAAATTCAGCGAGCTGACCAAATCGGACCAGTATCTGGAGCTGATGGATCAGCTGGCCCTGGGCATCCAGTTTATGCAGGATCCGCACAGCGGCAAATTCATGCACGTACTGCAATTCCCTGAACTCACCCTCAAGGAAGAGTTCCGCATCGTCTACTACGACGGCGAGGCGGCGTTCGGCCTGATGCGCCTCTATGGCCTGACCCGCAATCCCCGCTGGCTGGCGACGGTGGAAAAGGCCTTCACCTACTTTATCGCTGCCAATCACTGGAAAGCCCACGACCACTGGTTGAGCTACTGCGTCAACGAACTGACCCTCTATCGCCCGGAGGAAAAGTACTACCAGTTCGGCATCAGGAACGTCGCCGACTACCTGGACTTCGTGGAAAACCGCATCACCACCTTCCCCACGCTGCTGGAGTTGATGATGGCGGCGCAGAAAATGGTGACCCGACTGCAGCGGGAAGAGCGCTTCCAGCACCTGCTGGTACAGCTCGACCTGGACTGGTTCTACCGCGCCCTGCACAAGCGCGCCAACTACCTGCTCAACGGCTACTTCTGGCCCGAGTTTGCGATGTTCTATCGCAATCCGCAGAGAATCGTCGGCAGCTTCTTTATCCGCCACCACGCCTTCCGCGTGCGCATCGACGACGTGGAGCACTACCTGTCCGGCTTTGTGGCCTACCGCAATTACCTGCGCAATGGCGGCCAGGTCGCCGCGCCTGCCAACCTGGTGGACGAAACCCTGCACCCCATTCTGCCACCAACCGAGGCGCCGGTGGTCGCCTGGGGAGGCGATGTCAACCTGGGCCGCCGCCAGCACTACAGAACCGCCGAACTGGGTGAGGAAACCGTGCTGGGAAAAATCCCCGCCCTCAACAATGCCGATCTCAGTATCGTCAACCTGGAGTGTGTGGTGGCAACCGCCGGCGAACAGGGGGTGGAGAAGGGCGAGGCCTCGCCCTACTACTACCGAGCCAGGCCGGAGATGCTGCGCCAGCTGGTCGCCGCCAGGGTAGACGTGGTCACCACCGCCAACAACCACAGCGGTGACTACGGTCCGCAGGCGTTACTGGAACAGCGGCAGTGGCTGGATACCGTCGGTATCGGCCACACCGGATCCGGGGCTAGTTTCGACGAGGCCCTGACTCCGGTAATCAGACCGGCCGGTCCACTGAACGTGGCCATCTTCTCACTGGATGCCACCCAACACCACTTCGCCGCCTTTGAAAATACCGGAGGCTGCGCCCACCTGTCCCTGTCGGATCCCCGTGCCTGGATGGCACAGCTGGCGCCCCGGGTTCAGGCAGCCCGGCAACGGGCCCAGATCGTCCTGGTGGCCGTGCACTGGGGCCCCAACCTGGAGCGTCACCCGGGCCAGCAGGAGATAGCAGTCGGCCAGGCGATCATCGATGCCGGCGCCGATGCGGTGCTCGGAACCAGCGCACACCTGTTACAGGGAATCGAAGTCTACCGCCAGCGACCCATCATTCACGACGCCGGCGACCTCCTGTTTGATTCAGTGCGGCACTCTCTTGGCGACAGCGGCGTTTTCCGGTTGGAGCTCAGCGCCAGGGGTGTGGAGAGAGTCACTTTTGTTCCGGCAGGTGTCGGCTTCGGGTTCAGCCGTCAGCTGACCGGTCGCAAGGCCATCGAGGCCAGCCGCCGCTACGCAGAGCTCTGCGTGAAACTCGGCACGGACATGAAACTACTGGAGGATGGCAGCGGCTCCATCGCACTGAGCCCTCCAGACCGCCCGGTGCTCGATTGCCCGCTGGCGCATAAGACCCAGTACAATCTCACGGCACTGATGCAGAAAGAGCGTCCGACCAATCCGGCCTGGCGGGTAGACTCGGTGCCTGAAGATGCCAGGATTGCGCCGCTGAGGATTGGCCCACTCACGCTGCTGGGTGTGCGACTGCAGCCGCGGGATGTGAAGTCGCGGCAGCTGCTCTGGGTGGAATCCTTCTGGACCACGGAACGAGTGCCGGACCAGGACTACCGCTTAGACTTCCGCGCAATACCCACCCGGCAGACCTCCATGCCCTACTGGGGAAAATCCATGGACCACGATCCCTGCGACTGGCAGATGCCCACCAGCCGCTGGCGCCCGGGCGTCATCTACCGGGACTTCTACGGCCTAAGGCCGCCAGCATCGAAAACTTTTATCAGGGCCGATCTGCAACTGCATATTGGACTCGTCTCCAGCCGCGACCGAATAAAACCCATTCCGCTCGACGGGTTTGTGGTGCACCTGGATGTCCCGCCCAAGGCTGATACAGGTCTCCGGAAACAAATACCGGTTTACCAGACAGAATTTTCCGAACTGGTGCACGAGCACTACCCGGGCCAGACATGGAATGCCGAGCAGCTGGTATCAGTGACCGGCGGCAAATGGCTGGTGCCGCCCCCGGAGGGCTGGTTCGTGCGCAGCGTCGTGTCCGGCAAGGGTTTCATTCCCCAATCGCTCGACCCGGTCATGTTCGTCGCCCACAGTAACCTGGACAGGGCCTACCACGAGCAGAGCACCACCTCAGCCTGGCCCAGCGAGTGGGACCTGCACAGCAAGCTGCCGGAATTCGCCGATACCATCGCCGGTGCGATTGTCGCCAGGCCGATCCCCGGTCTGCCGCCGGCGCTACCGGTCCTGCAGGTGGAAGATCCCATCAAGGCGATTATCGAACTGGGGCTGGCCGCGCGCAGCCGCTTCACCGGCGACGTCATCGCGATCACCGGTACCGCCGGAAAGTCCAGCACCCTTAAAATGCTCGGGCAAATGCTCGGCGGCCGGGAAAAGGTACTGACGAGCCTCGGCAACTACAACTCCCGGGTCGGCGCCCCGACCATGCTGGCCAGCCTGAGCAGGGACCACGAGGCGGCGGTCATCGAGGTGGCGCAGAGCGCCCTGTGGATGAAACGCGGCCCGATAACGCGGAAGATCAAACCCACGATTGCACTGATCACCGAGCTTGGCGTGTCCCAGACCACCAAGCGCGTAAAAACCGTACGGGATACCGCAAAGTGGAAGTCTCGGATCTTCGACGGCCTCACTGGGGCGGCAGTGGCGATAATCGGCGAACACCTGCAGTGTTTCGACTATGTGCTCGAGCAGGCCAGCAAGCATGCGAACCGTGTCATCGTCTTCGGTACCAGTGAAGACGCGGAAGTGCAGATAATCGATATTCGCGGCGACGAGGACGGCAGCTGGGTGACTCTGCGAACGCCGCAAGTGCAATTACAACTACGCGTGCCTGCCCCAAGCACCGGCATGGTGTACAACGCAGTGGCCGCTCTCTGCGCCGTCTATGCCATGGGTCTCGACCTTGTCACTGCCGCGGAGACACTGGACCAGCTGGAGCTGGATGAGGGGCACCTGCACCGCAGCCACCTGGACCTGGGCGGGCGGTCACTGAGGGTGATCGACGACAGCTGGAATGCGACCATCAGCTCCATGCTGAACGCCTTCTCGCTATTCGAGCAGACAAAGGTCGGCGAGGGCGGGCGCAAGATTGCCGTGCTCGGCCGTATAGTGCAGCTCGGCGACCAGTCCCAGGCACTGCACGAGAGCCTCGCCGAACCGCTGCTCGCCAGCGGTGCGGACTGGGTGGTAACACACGGGGACGACATGCAGTACCTGCGCGCGGTCCTGCCGGAAAGGGTACTGGGCCCGCACTTCTCCACTGCAGCGGAACTCGTCAGTTATTTGGCGGAGAACGCCGGTCAGTCCGACCTGGTACTGATCAAAGGCTCCCGGCGGGATTCGGATTTCGGCTCGGTATCCAGACTGTTGTTCGAAGAGGCGCAGAAAAGCGGTAGCTACGTCTAGGGAGCCTCTGTTTGGTCGCGGATCTCAAACCCCTCATATCCGGCAAGTGGCAATGATTCCACATGCACGTCGAAGGTGGAGGATCCGTCATTGCCGACCGAGCAGAGCGAAAGTAAGGACGACAATGCCACGGGAGTACCCTGGGCTGCGATTTCAACAGACTTCTTCGATACAGCGCGCAGTTCCCCGACAATCCCCCTTTCACAGGCATGTATCCTTATCCGCCTCCGATAAGCACCATTGACACCGTCTCCCTCTACGGTGATACAAAAGTGCATAAGCGGTGTACGTTCGTCAATCACGCGGGGAAACAGGGCCGCCAGCAGTGCGCCGGCCACGTCTCTGCCCTTGCCGAATACGGGAAAGTGATGCCATCCCAATGCCGGATTGGAGACGACATCCGTCACCATCCAGGCCTGCTCAGTCGCCGGTGCCGAAATGTCTTTTGCAATGATATCCACCCCGGCCAGAAATGGACCGAATAGCGCATCTACTGCACCGACCGCGATACGGGAGAAATCTACATGGATGCTTTCACTGACATCACTGGTCACCTCGCCAAACAGCATAGCCGCACCAGAAAGGCCAGATTCATCGCCGGTTTCCGGTGCTTTCCGCGATCTCTCCAGGCCTGCCACCAGATGGCCACCAATGACCAGCAGTCGATAGCGGACAGGGCTCTCATCCGCGAAATGCTCCGTCGCAGCAATATTTCCCAGGGATGAGTTCACTCCCGCCTTCTCCAACAGTCCGGCCCGCAAGTCATTGTGAACGCAGGCGCGACGTGCTCCCTGGAGCACATTGTCGGGCATGGCGCGGTGAAACAGCCTAAACTCCTCACCGCACTCGACAGACGCAACCGAGCCGCTGATTTCCGAGAACTTGAGATTGAGCCTGCTGGCAGCGTGCCTTATCAGTGCCTTCTGGCCAGCAAGACGTTTTCTGACTTTCAGATCACGGAATTCGCAATCCCACTGCGCCGCAACAGAAAGTACCTTCCTTTCCGGTAAATTGCTGTCATGCCAGGCGGGGAAACACGGGGCTGGACCGCCCTCAGCAAGGAGGTGATTCAGCAATAACTCGGGAAGGTCCACCGCGTTTCCGTAGTTTGGAAACACTGGCGCGGAGGTAGCAGAATTCGTATTGACCTCAATAATAAAGGGAGTGCAGTTTTCCGGCTTATCGTAGGCCGGAACCATCACATCCACACCCACATGATAAACACCTGGAAATGCTTTGGCCGCCCTCTCAGCCATCCTTAAGATGGCGGGGTCCAAGTGCTCGATAAGCTGGATACCTTCTCCCCCAACGGACACGTTGGCCACACCAGATAGCCAGACGCGCTCCCCCGCCGCAGGGACCTCTTCCATAGATACCCCCTTCAACTCAAGCAGGTCAAATCGCTTGATATACTCAGACATCAGTAAGTGTGCGGGATTTCCCTTCCGTCTCTCATTTTTCCTATCCACAAGCGATTTTATCGTACTGGAACCGTCCCCGACGACATTGGCGGGAATTCTGAAACAGGCAGAGACAGCTTGGCCACCAATGACATTGACGCGAATATCACAACCGGGAAGGTGTTTCTCGACAATAACCTCTGACGACTTGTTCTTGGCGGTATCCCAAGCCAGCCTAAAGGTGGCCTCATCTATCACACCGGTGGTGATCCCTCTACCATGGCTTCCACGGACCGGTTTTACGACAACGGGCCCGCTCATCGACTCAAAATACCTGAGTGCTTTGCGGTAGCTTTCAAAAACCTCACCCGGCGGGACAGGAACTTCATTCCGGGATAATATCTCTTTAGTGACATGCTTCAACTGCGCACAGAATCTGTAAACCTCCGACACCATCGCAGATGTCTGACAAAAAAGGATACTTCTGCGCCCATTGGACACACTATAAATGTCCGATCGATAAAACTTGACATACAAGCCAAGTTCCAATGCCTTCTCCGTAATCAGGAGCTGATCAATATCCCCCTTCTTCTTCAAAAATGGAGACCCAGAAAAGTCGTTTTCACTTTTGAGAAGATCACTCTCCAGCAATTTATCCTGGGAGAATCCTCCTGCAAACAAACCGCTATCCTTTAGCGCAATCTCCATATACAACCTTCCCTATTTCAGCTTCCACCGCACTTTTACATCAACACTATTCCGCGCGCTGCCCAATGATCTGGGCCAGAGATTCGCCCAAACCCAGGAAAAATCCCGGCTTATAATCACTTTTTTGGCCGTTCCAACGCCAAATCCGTAACCATACTTCCGGTCCAAGGCCAGGTTAGGATCTACCGGGATCCAACTGCCATTCAAGTAAACTTCGGCCGAGTGATGGTTCGGCTGTCGAAATTCCGTTCTCGAGACAAACAGGAATTCAGTGGTCATCCTGGCTGGATATCCCATAGCTCTCGCCAAGGCGACAAAAAGAGCGGCAAACTCTGTGCAGTCTCCTTTTCCGTGCTCAATCGCCGAGAGCGCCCCCTGCGTGGACTGCACCTGATAATCAATCATTTGCTGCGGGACAAGGAAAGCGGCCCGCAGCCGCTCCTCGTCCGTCTCGTAGGTACTCTCTATTTGTGCGGCCAACCGCTTGACCGCACTCGAGTCCGACTCGATATACTTTGCGGGCTGCAGGTAGTTCTCAGTGGTCATTGGAGCAACTGCGCGATTCCCTGACCTGTAGTCGTAGGGGGACAACTCCAGGTCAAAGTGCACCTTCCGGGTCGAAACCGATTCAGCCGGAATATTCCAACGAAGCTCCAGGTAGTCGCTATCTCCACGCCTGCGCCTCTTTCGTATGATGCTTTCCGGATGTTCGTATCTTATCCCCACCAGTTTTTGTTGGAGATGCCCGGCAACCGGCACGGACAGCCTGTGTACATACCTACCTATGTCCCGATCCGAATGGTTGATTACAGTGATCTCGGCCGTAAGGGTTACCAACTGCACCTCACTGGCGAAGCCCACGGACGCCCCCAGCCAGTCAAGCAGGACGATCAGGGTTGAAACCAGGCCCCTGTGGATTTTCATTTCATGTCCCAATGCAGGCATCGCCACCATCGATCCGTCATTGCCTCACTTGTGTAATTGAGAGACTTTACGAGGCAGTCGGGCACGGCTTTCTTCAGCTCCCGGAATACCATGACCCCGGACAGATCAAACTGGATTCCGACGGGTGATATAACGACTACATACTGCAATAGTGATAGACTGACGATATCAGTGCCTTCCGCAAGTCTTGTAGCAATCGATAGAGTTGCCGCCATAGAGAGAGAAACCATCCGTAGTCGATTTATTCGATTCCCCATTCTCATCTTTCGTTGACAACAGCTTAATTCACCATATCGCCCAAACTTTCCAGGATACCAAAATTATAGAAATTCGCCCTTCAGTCTAGTCCAACAAGAATCACCAGGCTTTGCGATCCGCCATTATTCGGCATCAATATCCTCTAGCAACTCCAGGATCGATGGCACCGTTGTGAGCCACAAATCCTGGATTTTCTCATCCGGGAATGTAAATATCACCGGTCCATCCTCTTACTCCTACTCCCGCAGTGTATCTCCGTCATCCTTAGCTTCCGGGGTCACTTGCAGACACCTCCGCAACCTCGGACAAACACACAGTCATGCTGACCGACAACATTCTGTTGCGGGTCTATACTCCAATTCGGCGACAGCCAAAACAAACGCGGGTCTATCACAACCCCATGGATGAAAGTGAACAGACGCCCAAGCCGGCGTCGAGAATGAATTACAAGCCATGTTCCTATCAAAGCTCATACTGCAAATACGGCCAGTTGTAGAAGAAGTAGTTTCCGCCCAAGCACCGCCCTACACCCTTTTTATATCCATTTGCGACGGAAAACGAAGGGCCAAGGTTCGACACGCTACTGCCGATGACTTTTCCACTGCCTGGCGATCGGCAGTATCCAAGGCTCGCAGAGCGGCGAAGGATGCCGAAATGGATGTTTGCTGGCTCAAGGTTGACTGGGTAACTGGCATTGAGGAAACGACGTGGCGCGAAATCAAGCGGAAGCTAACAACTCTCACCCCATGCTTCTTCCGCAATGGAATTGCACTGGACCGGGATCTCAAATTCGCATTCTTGGAGCAAGAGATCAACGGTAATGCCATGTTCTATGGCGGTAAAAAGATCGAACATGCAGCTATCAATGAAAGTAAATTCAAGGCATATGTCCGCCGGCGCTACCAAGAACAGCCCGAGGTGGATTTTTCAGATGAAAATCCAGTGTATGTCCTATCCACTAAAGGCTTCTTCACTAATGGATCAGCACCTCCAGTCCCTTTGCACGGATCGGGAAGAAATATCGGCCGTCGAAGAGTCAAGGAGATTGATGAAGTAACAGTAGCCAGGCTGATTCTAACCAGTAGCCAGTATCTAGCTAGACAAGTGCGGGCCAGCGGACAATTTCGCTATGGCCGACATGCCTGCTTTGACAGAAACATCAACCACTACAATGCCTTACGTCACGTCGGCAGTATATATGCAATGCTGGAGGCTTGGGAGCTAACCGGCGATCAGAAGTTGAAAGACGCCATCGATAGAGCTCTGGGGTACCTGACACGAAAGATAATAAAGCCAGTAACACTACCGTCCGGCCGAGAGGTATCTTATGTTGTAGATGGTGATGAGATAAAGCTGGGAGGCAACAGCATCTGCGTGCTTATGCTCGCAAAATACGTATCCCTTACCGGAAGCAAGGAATACGACCTTCTGATGGAGCGCATATCTCTCGGAATCGACTATTTACAGAATCCAGATACTGGAAAATTTGTACATGTATTGCGGTATCCGGATCTATCCTTGAAGGACGAGTTCAGGATAATCTACTTTGATGGAGAGGCCGCGTTTGGCCTCATGCGATTGTATGGAATCAGAAAGGATCCCCGCTGGCTGGCGATAGTTGAAAAAGCGTTCAAATACTTTATTTCTGCTGAGCACTGGAGGGCTCACGATCACTGGCTTAGCTACTGCGCAACCGAGATGATTCTATATCGGCCGGAAGAGAAGTATTACGAATTTGGCTTAAAAAACGCTACCGACTACCTGGATGCCATGGAAGGTCGCATCCCTGCTGTCCCGACACAGTTCGAACTGATGGTGGCCGCGGAGAAGATGGTTTACCTTCTGAAACGGGATAAAAACAGCGCACACTTACTTAAGAAGTTTGATCTGGATAGATTCTACGACGGTTTGCACAAGAGAGCCAACCACCTCCTTAACTCCTACATCTGGCCTGAATTTGCGATGTATTTTAAACGCCCACGCAATATAGTCGGCTCATTCTTTATACGACGCCACGGATTTCGTGTGCGCATAGACGACGTTCAGCATTATCTGTCAGGTCTAATTGGATACCTCTATTACCTTCTTCGCAACAGAACCCACAAAGCATCCAACAATCAAGTCGATGAAGATATCCTCGAACCCCGCCTGGATTTCGACTCAAAAACAATTGACAACGCCAAAGAGCATTTAAAATCGGCTCATAGCAGTACCGATTGAAAGACATATCGACAGGTGCAACTCGGTACACCACACAACCCGAGATTACGATCATTTTGACACAGAATCTATAATGATTTACCTTGTCAAGGACAATCATGCCGCGACAATATTTATCATCGCCATTCAATATAAGATCCTACTCCGGCACAGTTAGACACCTAAACGCACAAATTTCTTAACATTCAGGGCCATATTTTTTTACATTTTCACTCGGCAACCCCGAGATATCAACCTCCGAGTGCACCGCCAGGTTATCTCTGCTGGCCGCCCGCCCCCTAAGTATCTGTACCCATACCCACAGATTCTGCCGCGCCCCTAGAACTTTCAACAGATTCGAGTTTTATTGCGGAAGATATTTCAGAAAGTCCAATTCCGTTAGATGCCTTTAGAAGCAAAACATCGCCGTCACTCAACTCGTTTCTTAGCTTCTCATATACCCCAAGCACAGATGGGAAAATTCCACCTTTAATATTTTTGGGCAGGCGCGACCATATCTCTTCGACATGCTCTCCAACCAGAAAAACCTTATCCAGGTTTGAACTCAGTATTTTCTCAGCCATAGCCGCATGAATGCGCTTAGAAGAATCTCCCAGCTCCAGGATGTCTCCTATGATGGCAATTTTCCTACCCCCATGTGGAAGATGGTAGTTCTTCAATAGATCAAGACTCGCCGTCATCGACGCTGGATTTGCATTATAAGATTCATCAATGACCGTCAGCTGCTTTCGCTCCACATTAACCTGAAGTATTTCTCCGCGACCAATCAAAGGTCTGTACGATGAAAAGTAAGCAAGTGCTTCTTTCCATCCTTCAATGTTCAACCCAATCATAGTGGCGATTACAGCCAGACTATTGATCGCCATATGCCTACCAGGAGCCCCCATAACATAACTTACTTTCTCACCCAGTACGCTGGCTTCGATTGCATTACTTGAAAAATCAAATCCCTCCAACCTTACATCTGCGGCGTCGTTTTCTCCATAACTTATAAGCTTATACCCTTCTCTCTTTGCTCGATCCATTAGCAAATCAGCGTGAGGCGTATCGCTGTTTATCACTGCAACGCTGTCAGAAGGAGCTTGTGAGAATATTTCAGACTTGGTAACTGCAACACCCTCAAGATTCCCAAGATAGTCCAGATGAGCTTCAGAAATGGAGGTTACGACAGCAACATCCGGAGATAAGCTAAATTTTCTTCTTTTGAACCTGGCTAAACATGAAGCCGCAACTTCCATGATGGCATAATCATAATCATGATTTTTTGACATATGGCAAAGCACATTTGTGGCAACATTCTGGTTTATACCTGGTGAAAATATGTTCTTCTGCGTAAGGTATTCACGCATAACATGTGTTAGGATCGCCTTAGTCGTCGACTTTCCCGCAGAACCGGTGATACCAACAACCTTCCCCCTCGTTACATTATCTTTAATCAGCCCTGCTGCCTTATAGAGAAACTTAGTCGTATCATCAACAAAAATGCACTGCTTATCCAAAAGACACTTTTCCCCCCTCATACTCATTGGGGCTACAAACCTGTTTATTCCTCGGTGCTCACAACGTAAGATCAGCTCTTCTAACGAATCTGCCGCTTGTCCATACTTTTTCTTTATACTTTCTGAGAAACGGCTCCCCATTAGAATCATCCAGTATTTACTGTTAGTCTTTTGCACAGCATAAGCCAACCCCAAGAAACTGTCTTCATACGTCCCTTCGAAGTGGATCCTGCACTCCCCGCCTATCATTCTGATGAAATCTTGCAGTTTCATACCAATTCCTTGCTCGCGCATATTTTCTACCTCTGAGAGCAATGAACCATAGAGCTCTCCATTGTCTTCCTTGCACACACTGACATTAAAATTCGTTGCCCTGTTATCTGTTACAATCTTTGAAACCGAGAAATCCCCATTCGGACTTTCCCCCGCATTTCCGAGAATCAGCCTCGGAACCAAGCTATACGGCTCCGCCTTCTTTACGCGATAGCGCCCGGGGGAATTGAAGACAAAGTTCCCGATTGAGAAGAATACCTTCCCTCCGTTGTATGATCCCACTGTATCTGCCTTGTGGGATCCGTGTGCAACGATATGATCTGCGCCAGCGTCAATAATTTTTCGGCACCACTGCGCATGTGACTCACTTGTATCCTGGTAATCTATGCCTTGCCAATGCGGACAGACAATCACGATACTATCTGAATCCAGTGCTTTGACTTTCCGGATTCCGCGTATCATCCCGTTACTATTCGTGCTTGCAATACCAGGACTGTCTTTTCCGGCAAAGAATCCATACTTTATGTATCGCCTTGTTGCTCGCATCCCGTTGAAAACATAAACATTTTTTACCTGGCCTCCGAACTTCGCCTCAATGCGATAGGGCCTGCGCGCCTCCTCGAGGTTTATACCTGCGCCTATAGTCGCAATACCGTTGTGTTGCAATTTCTCAATCATGGACAACAACTTATCTGGCCCAAAATCCATTGTGTGGTTGTTGGCCAAGGTGACGGCCGTCACTCCCAGCTCCTTTAACACTTCGATGGTAACTTCTGGATCATCACAGCCAGGGTATTGCTTACCCTCTATCGGTTTACCAGGATCATGACTAAGCACGGTTTCCAGGTTGACTATCACTTCGTCGCTTTTCGCAAGAATGGGCAGGACGCCATCAAAGAAAGAAATCGGGTTATTCTGCAGGCGCTCATAGGCTTTGGGATACTTTTCCCTTGATCTATCGAGATAGTAGTATCCTAAGCTGGTATCGCCACAGAATGTGATCTCAAACGACTCAGCCATAACTGTTCTCCTTCCGCCTATTCCTTTTTCCCGCCTGCCTCAATCGTCTCCGCTTAAGGCTTTGCCAATATCACCTAAACACCCATAACATAGAAAGAACCAAGTAGCCGTATTATCCCGCGGGGAAGAGCGAGGCTGAGCAGCGGGAGCAAGAACATTGTGGTCCGCTCCTCGTCGTACAGACAAAAGCGCTCTGAACCGAAACTTCATCGCCGCACCGCCGATTCTGTCAGCGAGGTCGGGAGCAGTCTTCAGCAGCAGCAAATTTCCGGCCTCGGAATTGGCTATCTTTCTCTGAGTGACTCCCTCGCCTGGTTTACAGGCTTGATCAGGTAATCAAATACAGTCTTGCTTCCGGTCTTGATATCTACCGTAGCAATCATGCCCGGGGTGATGGGGAACTCGCCTCCGGCATCGTTCGTCAGTGCATCGGAATCTGTAAGGATAAAAACCCGGTAGTAGTATTCTTCCGGTTTGATTTCATCCTGAATCGTGTCCGGGGAGATAGTAGTCACCCGGCCATCGAGACCGCCGAAAGTCGCATAGTCGTATGCAGTTATTTTGACCATGGCTTCCTGTCCAGGGTGAATAAAGGCGATATCCCGTGGCGATATGCGTGCCTCAATCAGCAACTGGTCATTTAGGGGAACAATTTCCATCAGTCTGCCGTTGGGCGGAATGACCCCACCGATGGTCGTTACTGCGATATCCTTTACAATACCGCGCACGGGTGAGCGGTGCGTCAAGCGTGTAAGGGAGTCGGAGCGCCCCTCCAACACTGAGGACAAAGCCTCGACTTCCGCACTGACCATCGCCAACTGTTCCCGAGCCTGTATCATATACTCGGAGCGCGACTCACGGATTTTCAGCTCCAGTTCCGATTTCTCCCGGCTCAGGCGCAATACATCCACATTACTCGCAGCACCGGAACTCACCAGCGACTTGGTGATCGAAAGCTCACTCTCTACCAGCCGCAGGGACTCCCCCAACCCCCCCAAGGTTTCCGCAAGGCTGCTTTTTCGGGTTTTGAACAACCTTCTTTCCTTTTCCCTGAGCTCCCCGTAAGCTTCCAGTTTTTCGGGAAACGTCAGTGGCGTACCGTTGACCTCTGCTGTCAGCCTGACCATACGGGCCAGTCCCGCCCGGTATCTGGCAGCAGTCTCCTCCGCATCGGAGCGGAATTGTGTCGGGTCCAGCTGGGCCAGAACCTGGCCTCGCTCTACGATATCCCCCTCACTGACTTCCAGGCTCAAGAGAATTCCCCCTTCGAGGGACTGGATGACCTGGGCGCGGGATGTGGGAATAACCTTACCGCTGCCGGTAGTGACCTCATCGAGCAGAGCAAAATAAGACCAGGTGATCAGTGCCGCTATCAGCAGGAAAAAAATCCATACCACTCGGGTAGAGCGGACAACCGTGGCCTCGTCCACCTCATCACTGTAGTGCTGTTCCGCGCTGTGATAATCCGCTTCGAGTAGCGGAATGGAACCCGGCCGCTTGCGTCCGGCAGCCTGTGGACGGTATTTGTTGTCAGTAGCACTGCTCTCCATCACGACACCTGCTCGCGTTTCCTCGACTCGCGACTGACTGTCTTGGATATTTTTTCAATAGCCTTTTCCTTGGTGTCATCTATTATTATTTTTCCGTTGTCCACCACCAGTACCCGATCGACCAGGCTGAGCGTACTTGCGCGGTGGGTTGCCAGCACCAAGGTGCGCTCCTTGCTCCACTCATCCAGGCTCCGGATAAAGCGGCGCTCGGTCGCCTCGTCCAATGAGGCGGTAGGCTCATCCAGCAAGATAACATTTGGCTGGCGGATAAAGAGGCGCGACAGCAGTAGCGACTGCCGCTGTCCGCCAGAAAGGCCCAGACCACCTTCCAATACCATATGATCCAGCCCCTTGGGGAACTTCTGCACAAATTCCAGAGCACCACTCAGTTGAAGCGCCCAGAGAATTTCCTCGTCCGTAGCGTGCGGTGCGCCAATAATAAGATTATCCCGAAGCGTGCCGTGAAAAAGCGCGGAATTCTGGCTGAGCAGGCCAATATCCCGGCGGATATCTGCCGGATCTATATGCGTCATACTGATGTCGTCCAGGATCACCCGGCCGGCGCTCGATTCCAGGCAGCCGGCCAGGGCCTGCAACAGGGTCGATTTTCCCGCACCATTCCTACCGAGCACGGCGATGCGCTCCCCGGGAGAGATCGACAATTCCGCAACCGTTAGTACGGGTTCGGCAGCGTCATCGCCGTACTGGAAGGTCGCATCCCTGAAATAGTATTTTCCGTGAATCACAGACCTGTGTACCCGTTTGCTTCCCTCTGGGTGATCCACCGGCAATTGCATTATCTTATCCAGGCTCTTGAGCGCTACTTTGGCTTGTTGCCAGCGGCTCAAGACCTGAGTGATTTGGCCCATGGGCGACATCATGCGCGAACCGAGCAAAGAGGCGGCCACCAGGGAGCCTGTGGTCAAATCCCCGGAGATAACCATGGGTGCACCGAACAAGATAATGACCGCAAAGACGGAAGACTGAACATTGTGTGTCCAGGTCGATAACAGATTGACCAGATAACGCAACTTCAAATTGGAGTCCGCTGTTACTGCATTGAAGTGATTCCATTGGCGTTGAAAGCGCTGTTCGGCCTGCAGTGTCTTGATATCCTCCAACCCCTGAATCGTCTCCACCAACATGGCATTGCGCAGGGAGGATTCGCGAATCGACTCATGTGCCAGCCTTTCAAGCTTTCCCTGGGCCAGCAGTGCGGGTACCAACAACAGTAATACACCGCCTATCGGAATCCATACCAGGGGTCCAGCCAGGACCCACATCACTAACAGGAACAACAGGAAAAATGGTATGTCCGCCAACGCCAACACGGTTGTGGAAGTGACCAGCTCCCGAACCCGCTCGAGTTCACGAATCTGGGAAATAAAAGTTCCAGTAGACTTAGGCCTGGCTGAATTGCGCAGACGAACCGCGTGTCCGAATACCATATCGGAAACGCGGATATCTGCGCGCTTTCCCAACAGGTCGGTGATCCGAACCCGCATCATGCGCATGATGAAGCCGAATACTACGGCCAGTAAGACACCACTGAATAGAACATAAAGAGTCGACATGGAATCCGCTGGTATCACGCGGTCGTAGACCTGCCTGGCAAATAGGATTCCGGCGAGCCCCAAAATATTGGCAACCGTAGTGGCTATCATAACGTGCCCGTACGGCTTCAGGTCCCGCAAGATGATCTTTCGAAACCAGTGCCTATTGTCGGGCTTTATGTAGTCATCTACCCGCGCATCCTCCACTGAACGGGCGGGGCGGAGGATGGCAACCCGGGCGATCTCTTCGACAATAGCCTTGAAGTCACTGCTGCTTTGCAGACCCTGATCGCCACTGTAGTTGATACCCACACTGCCATCACTGGCGACAGTTTCGATAACGCCTATCTGCCCATCCCAGAATTGCACAACCAGGGGCAGGCGCCAGGGGGTAAGGAGCGAGTCCTCGAAAGAAGAAAACTTCACTGTAAGGCCTGCCTGCCTGGCCATGTGCCTGAGGATATTCTCGGTAGACTCCTCCCTGCCCCAGTGCGCGGCGATGCGTACATTCTCGGCAGAAAATTCCAGACGATAGTGCTTGGCAACCGTCAGTATCGCGTCCAACCAGGGGGTAAAGTCGGCACGGTTTTCTGAATCCGCCTGCGGCTGAATTTCGGCATCCGCACCCGAAATCTCGAGCTCGCTCATGGCATTACCTCCAGCCCCTGTATTTCCCGCCCCTCCAGCTGAAACGCAACTCTGATTTCTCCGGCGCTGTACAGGCAATCGATCTGCAAGCGAATCAAGTCGTAGCGGGTATCGTCTATTTCTACGCGGGCCTGGTGCAGCTCCTGCTCGGCATTGAGAAGGTCCAGCAGGGTTCGTGTTCCGAGGGAAAAATACTGCTTGCTATATAGGTCACGGGTTTCGAAAATAGCGCGCTTGCGGGCTTCGAGAATCGAGAGGCTCCGAGTCAAGCCATCGGCCTCCTCCTGGCTGGCACGGAAATCACGTACAACCGACAGGCGTGCAGCATCTACAGCCGCTTCCGCCGATCCCAATGCATAAGCCGAAGACTGCCTGTTGGCCGAGAGCCTTCCACCCTGGTATATGGGCATCGACAGATTCAGGAATACGGAACTCTCGTGATCGTTGAGGGAATTGGCGTCGACATAATCCGGATCCAGATAGTTGTTGACACTTGCATCCAGTGAAAGGGTTGGCCAGGATTTGGCTTTTGCATTTTTTACCTGCGCCAAAGCCTCCGCATAGGAAGATTGTGCGACCAGTAAGTCGGGCACCGAGGAAAAATCAGGGCTATCCTCCCGGCAGGCCGTGGTAACTGGCTCGGGTACATCCATTGCCAGTGCAACGCGGGAGTGGGTGCCCATCAGATTCTGCAAGATGCTGCGCTGCCGGTTGAGCTGCCCCAAAACCCGCAGCTTCGTGGCGCGGGCTGCCTCAATTCTGGACTGAGCCTGAAGTACATCTGAGCGCGAACTCGCGCCCTTGTCCCGGCGCATTTGAACCAGGGAAGCGATGGCAGACAAACCTTCGATCTGCTCTTCGGATGTTTTCAGACGTGCCTGGTAGCGCTGAACCTCAACAGCCGCTCTCGCAGTATCACGGGCCACTGTGTCGATGGACTTTAGCACCTCGGCCTGGGATTTTCTCTCACGGGCAGTGGCCAGATCGACGTCGCTGGATACCTTGCCGAAGTCATAGATCAATTGAGATACGTAGACTTGTATCGCGTGTCCGTGACCATCCCCATTATTCTCGGTATCCTGTCCGGCGATCAGGTTGACACCCAACTCAGGAAAGTAACCCGCCCGAGCCGCGCGCACGTTCTCTTGGCGCTCATTCATTGAACCGATGGTTTCGGAAATACCGGGGTGCCATCCCACAGCCTGGAGAACTGCCTCGACAATCCCTATTTCAGTGGAGGGAGACTGTCCCCGACTTCCGTTGTAAATCCGGGCCCGAGGATCAACACCTTCCGACCACAGGGAAGCTTCCAGTTCTCTTTCGCTGATCACACCCGGCTCCGCTGAATCCTCTGCCCTGGATTGATATATACACAAGAACAGCGGCGTGCTCAGCGCAACCATCCATAGCCTCTTTATTAAATCCACTATGTCTCACTTGATTCCGATAGCCACTTTTATGCATCGCCCTTCCTTCATGTGAGAGGAGGTAGATCGGTGCCATTTATTAAATTGCGACTTTCATTCTAGCCAAAAAAAAGCAAAGGGGCGTGCGGGCGGGGGGCTTTTGTGGTTGGGGAACTTCCTCTG
>NZ_JACZFR010000056.1 GCF_014904815.1 Microbulbifer taiwanensis | reverse complement strand
GGCCGGAATCCAGGTGCCACCGAACTGGATACCGGCCTTCGCCGGTATGACGAGACAATAAAAGCTTGTTTTGCAACAGAGTATCTACAGGGGGATCAGCCCGGGAACTGTTCGACGGTCTCCAGTAGCAGTCGCACCTTGGCCAGGCATTCCTCATGCTCTGCGGCGGGATCCGAATCGGCGACGATACCGCCGCCGGCGGCGCAGGTGATGCGGCCATCGCTGGCCGTGAAGGTGCGAATGGCAATATTGGTGTCGGCGCGACCGCAGCTGCTCAGATACCCGACACTGCCGCAATAGGCCCCGCGCGGGCTCGATTCCAGCTCGCCGATAATCTGCATGGCGCGGCGTTTGGGAGCACCGGTGATGGAGCCTCCGGGGAAGCAGGCGCCCAGCAGATCGGCGAAGCTGTATTCCTCCGACAGCTCGCCGGTAATGGTACTGACCAGGTGGTGGACATTGGCGAAGCTGGCCAGCTGGAACAGCTGCGGTACCCGCACGCTGCCGCGCCGGCACAGCTTACCAAAATCGTTGCGCAGCAGGTCCACGATCATCAGGTTTTCCGCCCTGTCCTTGGCGCTCGCCTGCAGTGCCTTTGCGACGCGGGCGTCCTCGGCAGCATCCGAATTTCTCGCAGCCGTGCCCTTGATCGGCTCTGTCTGCAGGCTGTTGCCGTCGGCGCGGATAAAACGTTCCGGGGACAGGCTCAGCAATTTGCCCCGGGGCAGGTCCATATAGGCGGAAAAAGGCCCGGCAGCGCGGCCGCGCAGGGCCAGGTAGGCGGCGAAGAGATCACCCTCGTAGCCGGTACCAAATCGCTGGGTAAAGTTGGCCTGGTAGATGTCACCGGCGGCGATATAGTCCAGGATCCTGGCCACCCTGGCCCGGTAATCTTGCGGGGTGAACTCGTGCTCGAAGGGGCCAAGCAGTCTGAAGGCCCCCTCTCTGGGCTCCGTCTGCCAGCGCACCGCGGTAAGGCGGGCAACCAGGTCACGCACCTGTACGCGGGTACAGGCCGGGTGGAACACCAGATGGCTGGCGCACAACTGGTGATCGACGATCAGGGCCCAGCTGTAGAGGCCGAAAAAGCCTGCGGGCAGATCTGTTGGGCGCCGGTCGTAAGGCAGGAAATTGCCCTGCATACCCAGCTCGTAACCCGCATAGCCAATGGCGCCTCCGCAGAAGGGCAGCTGCGCATCCATATCCTGGGGGCTGAGTTCGCACAAGAGGTCGTCCAATTGCACAAATGGCTCGTCGCTGTCCGCCTGCAATTCCAGGGTCTGGATCGGATCCGCGCTGATAATGTCGTAGCGCCCGCCGCTTGCCAGCGGGCGACCACTGTCCAGCCATACGGGGGCCGGAAGGTCGGAGACCGCCTGGAAGGCGACGGCGGTGTTAACGGAGTAGGGCAGGGAGACGATTTGCATTACAGAATACAGGCGACTGAAGCCGGAAAGCGGCGCACATTAGCGTAAACCGGCTGCAACGACCACCCTGTTTGTCTTCCGGCTTTCATCACACATCACCGACCATTCAATCGACGCGCCGCTCGATACCGGCCTGGGACATCAGGCGCGTGGCCAGCTCCTCCACTGACAGCTGGGTTGCATTCAGGAAGGGCACCTGCGCCCGCCGCAGCATTTGCTCCACCTGCCTGACCTCGAACTCGCACTGCTCCATTGAAGCGTAGCGGCTGTTGGCGCGCCGCTCCTGGCGTATCTGCATCAGTCTGCGCGGATCTATGGTGAGGCCGAACAACTTGTCGCGATAGGGGCGCAGTATCTTCGGCAGGGCCGTCGAATCCATATCCTCTTCGGTGATGGGGTAGTTGGCGGCGCGCAGTCCGAACTGCAGGGCCAGATACAGGCAGGTCGGCGTCTTGCCGGAGCGCGATACGCCGACAAGGATGACGTCGGCGCGCTCGAACTCGCGCACACGGCGACCGTCGTCGTTATCCATCGCAAAGTGCACCGCCTCGATGCGGTCGCTGTAGCGGCGGTCGTTGGCAATGCCGTGGGAAACGTTCACCGACTGCGCGGGATCGCGGCCGAAAAGGTTGGCCAGGGGTGTCAGGTAACTCTCGAATACGTCCAGCATCAGTGCGGAACTGCGGTGCAGTTCCTGGCGAATCTGGTGGTCGACGATGCTGGTAATCATGATCGGCTGCAACCCCGATTCCGTCGCCGCCTTCTCGATCCTGCGCAGGACCTGTTGTACCTTCTCGCTGGAATCCACGTAGGGCAGGGTGACCTGCTCCACCTGTTGATCGCGGAATTGTGCCAGCAGGCTGTGACCTATGGCTTCCACCGTCAGGCCTGTGCCGTCGGAAATAAAAAATGCGGTGCGTTTGTCAATGGCCATGTGTCTTCCGGATCCAGTTTGCCAGACGGCAGTGTAATGCGTTTTGACGCTATGGTCGCGCCGATTCTTGTAGAAAATTTACAACAGGATTTTACATTTTATCCGCGTTTTTCGGGCTATTTTTTACAAGCCTCATCCTTATAATCGGGCGCCTTCAATCCTGCTGCAGAGGGTCTTCACTTGACGAACTTCACCATCGAATTCGCACAACTGGGTATGGGGGATGTCGACAAGGTCGGCGGTAAGAACGCATCGCTCGGCGAGATGATCTCCTCCCTGGCCGGCGCCGGGGTCAGCGTGCCCGGCGGCTTTGCCACCACCGCGGATGCCTTCCGCGCATTCCTGGCCCACGAGAAACTGGAGCAGCGTATTGCCGAGCGCCTGCAATCGCTGGACGTGGGTGATGTGAGTGCGCTGGCCAAGGCCGGTGAAGAGATCCGCGGCTGGATCCTGGATACGCCTTTCCCGGCCCAGCTGGAACAGGAGATCCGGAATGGCTACGAGGCCCTGGGGGGCGGCGAGACCGCAGTGGCAGTGCGCTCCTCGGCGACCGCAGAGGACCTGCCGGATGCCTCTTTCGCCGGCCAGCAGGAGACCTTCCTGAATATCCGCGGTATCGACGCGGTGCTGCAAGCGGTGCACGAGGTATTCGCGTCCCTGTATAACGACCGCGCCATTGCCTACCGGGTGCACACCGGCTATGCCCACGCCGGCGTGGCCCTGTCGGCTGGTATCCAGCATATGGTACGCAGCGAGACGGGCGCTGCCGGGGTGATGTTCACCCTGGATACCGAAAGCGGCTTTCGCGATGTGATCTTCATTACCGCCGCCTTCGGCCTCGGTGAGACTGTGGTACAGGGTGCGGTCAATCCGGATGAGTTCTACCTTTACAAGCCAGCCCTGGATGCCGGCCGCCCGGCGATACTGCGCCGCAACCGCGGCAGCAAGGCGATCAAGATGGTCTACGACCAGAGCGGCGACTGTGGCCGCTCGGTCAAAACAGTACCTGTGGCCGATGAGGACCGCCAGCGTTTCGCCCTCAGCGACGAGGAGCTGACCAGCCTGGCCCTGCAGGCACGCAAGATCGAGGAACACTACGGCCGCCCGATGGATATCGAGTGGGCCAAGGACGGCGATAGCGGCGAGCTGTTTATCGTCCAGGCGCGCCCGGAGACAGTGCGCTCCCGCGATCAGGGCACCAGCATCGAACGCTACCATCTGCGCGAAAGGGGTGAGGTGCTCTGCGAGGGTCGCGCCATCGGCCAGCGTATCGGCGCAGGCCCGGTGCGCGTGCTGGAATCCGTCGAGGATATGGCGGCGATGCAGGACGGCGAGGTGCTGGTTACGGATATGACCGACCCGGACTGGGAGCCGGTGCTGAAAAAGGCCAGTGCCATTGTCACTAACCGCGGTGGTCGCACCTGTCACGCGGCAATCATCGCCCGTGAATTGGGTATTCCCGCCGTGGTGGGCTGTGGCGACGCCACTGAGAAGCTGGCGAGCGGCACGCCGGTGACAGTGTCCTGCGCCGAGGGTGACGCCGGCTTCGTGATGTCCGGTGAATTGAATTTCGAACGCGAGGAGACCGAAGTCAGCGAGATGCCGGATCTGCCGT
Source organism: Microbulbifer taiwanensis (assembly GCF_014904815.1). Taxonomy (GTDB): domain Bacteria; phylum Pseudomonadota; class Gammaproteobacteria; order Pseudomonadales; family Cellvibrionaceae; genus Microbulbifer; species Microbulbifer taiwanensis. The sequence continues at coordinate 22,133 of NZ_JACZFR010000056.1, read as the reverse complement.
TCAAGATCATGCTGAATGTCGGCAATCCGGACCGCGCTTTTGCCTTCAGCCACCTGCCCAACCAGGGCGTGGGCCTGGCGCGACTGGAGTTTATCCTCAACCGCATGATTGGCATTCACCCCAAGGCGCTGCTGGAACTGGACAGCCTGCCGGACGAACTGCAGCAGAATATTCGCGAGCGCATCGGCGGCTACGCCTCGCCGGAAGACTTTATTGTCGAGAAGCTGGTCGAGGGTATCGCGACCCTGGCCGCGGCCTTTGCGCCCAACCGCGTCATAGTGCGCCTGTCGGACTTCAAGTCCAACGAGTACGCCCACCTGGTCGGCGGACAGCTGTACGAGCCCAGTGAGGAGAACCCGATGCTCGGCTTCCGCGGTGCGGCCCGCTACCGCTCGGCGGACTTCCGCCAGTGTTTCGCGCTGGAGTGCCGCGCGCTTAAAAAAGTGCGCGACGAGATGGGGCTCACCAATGTGGAGATCATGGTGCCCTTCGTACGCACTCCCGAGGAGGCCGCCGAGGTCGTCGGCCTGCTGGCCGAGAACGGTCTCAAGCGGGGCGAAGGTGGACTGAAAATCATCATGATGTGCGAGCTGCCTTCCAACGCGCTGTTGGCGGAGGAATTCCTGCAGCATTTTGACGGTTTCTCCATCGGATCCAACGATCTGACCCAGTTGACCCTGGGCCTGGATCGGGACTCCGGCCTGGTGGCGGACCTGTTCGACGAGCGCAATCCGGCGGTCAAGGCGCTGCTGTCCCGTGCCATTCAGGCGTGCAAGAAAGCCGGCAAATACGTCGGCATCTGCGGCCAGGGCCCTTCAGACCACAAGGATTTCGCCCGCTGGCTGATGGATGAGGGGATAGACAGTGTTTCCCTGAACCCGGATACCGCAGTTGATACCTGGCTATTCCTGGCCAATCAGGAAGATTGATTTTTCACCTGAAGCGGCCCGGTTGGGCCGCTTTTTCCTTGTAAGACGCCCGGCGCACATACAAAAAATCCCATCTTAACCCGATCGCAATACGACCGATTCTTAGACTCCTGTTGCAGTGTCACAGGTCAATTGCCCGATTTTTTCCTGCTATTTCTGTGGCTGTTTCTTCGGGCGCACCTTAAGTTCAAGCGCCATCCCAATAACTCTGCGATCGCAGAGAATAATTCAATCTAAGCAACCAAAATGCCCTCGATAGAATCGAATTAGCCCAACGCCGGGGGCACAATGCAGAAACTGCGTTGGTCTCTTTGCGCAAAGGGCGCTTTCCCGGGGCGGAAAATTACCAAGCAGCGCCGGGAAACAAGGTTGATTCCGGGCGGGCTATTTTTTCGGCCGGGCGTTTTCAATCGGATAGAGTCGTTGAGGTGAGCCATGCACTCGAGAAGACGAAATCAGAACCCACTTGTATTCGCCAACCTGGCACTCTGCCTGGCATTTATCTTGGCCCTGCCTTCGGCCTTGGCCAATCCCCGCGGTGTCAACTGGTTTGACGACCAGGCGGCAATGAACTCCTCTGGATCCGCATCAATCAAAATCAACTTGAGCGAGCAGCGCGCCTATTTCTATAAGGGCGGCAAGCTTGTAGGTGTGTCCAAGGTGTCGTCTGGCAAGAAAGGTTACAGCACTGGTCCCGGGCATTTTCGCGTACTATCGAAACACCCCAATCATCGCTCTACGATTTATGGTAGCTTTGTCGATATGCGCACGGGCCGAGTCGTCAAGGCCGACGTGAATACGCGCAAGGACCGCCGCCCGCCGGGAACCTACTACCGCGGCGCCAAGATGAATAACTACATTCGCTTTAATGGCGGTATCGGTCTGCACGCTTCCGGACATGTACCCAACTATCCCGCCTCCCACGGCTGCGTACGCATGCCGCCGCATATGGCACGGAAGTTCTATCAGCATGCCCGTGTCGGCACTCCGGTAAGGGTGAGCTACTAGTCGCCAAGGCCTGTTTGGAACTTGCGGTCAGTCCGGCCGCGCACAACCGGGTGTTATCCATGGCGGTAATGCCCGGTATTTCATTCCCAAACTGCAGTCGGCCAAATGAATCGCTATTATCTCCCTCTCCAGTAATTTCATTGAAAGAGGGAACCCATGGCTATTTCCACTCCAGACCTCTGCGATGCCCACCCCGAGCTGGTGCAGGTCGTCGAGCCGATGTTTATCAACTATGGTGGCCGCGAGCAGTTTGGCGGACAGATAGTGACCATAAAGTGCTTCGAGGATAACTCCCTGGTGCGCGAGCTGGTAGCGGAGGTAGGGAAAGGCAAGGTGCTTGTGGTGGATGCCGGGGGCTCCATGCGCCGCGCCTGCCTCGGCGACATGCTGGCAGAGAAAGCCTGCGCCAACGGCTGGGAAGGTATCGTCATGTACGGTTGTATTCGCGATGTGGACCAGATTTCTGGACTAGAGTTAGGAGTACAGGCACTGGGAACACACCCGATGAAAACCGACAAGAAAGGGATCGGCGAGAGAGATCTGGCCGTGACTTTTGGCGGGGTGACCTTCAGGCCTGGTGAATATCTTTACGCAGACAATAACGGCGTTATCGTTTCCCCGCAGCCCCTGGCAAGCGCGTAAGGCGGAAATCCGGCGCCGAGAGCAGAAGACTAGAGCTTATAAACTTGGTAGTACCGGAAACACTCGTATACGGGCTGGTCCTCCTGTCGGCGCTGGCCCACGCCGCATGGAACGCGGTGGTCAAACACAGCGCCGAGGGCTTCCTGCAGCTGGCGATGATCCGCAGCGTCGGCCTGTTAATTGGCATGGCGCTTGCGACGCAGCTGCCACTGCCGGGACCGGAAGCCTTCGGATTCCTGCTGGGCGGGGCACTTTTTCAGTATCTCTATTTTTTCCTGCTGACCCACTCCTACCGCGCCCTGGACTACGGAACGGCCTATCCCATTGCCCGCGGCGTGACGCCGCTGCTGGTGGCGATGGCGGCGCTGCTGTTCCTGGATGAATCCCTGTTGCCAATGCAGCTCACCGGTGTGCTGCTGGTCACCTGCGGCATTTTCGCATTGATCCTGAAAGAGCTGCGGGTATCGCGCGGCGGCATACTCTTGTCACTGGGTACCGGAATTGCCATCACCGGTTATACGACACTGGGCGCTGCGGGCGTACGCGCCGTCGCCCACCCCCTGAGTTTTGTCGCCTGGCTGGAGATACTTTCGGGCGCGGGTATTCTGCTCGCAGTCCTCCTGACCCAGCCGCTGCGCGGCTTTGCCTTCGCGCGCACAAACCTGCTGCGGGGCTCTGCTTCCGGTGTCCTGGCCTCGGGCGGCTTCGCCATCGCGCTCTGGGCAACATCCGTTATGCCGGTGGCCGCCGTCGCCGCTACCCGGGAGGCCAGCATCCTCTTCGCCTCGGTGATCTCCGTCTACGTCCTGAACGAGCGCTTTTCCACCCGCCGGTTGATTGCCGCGCTGATTATCTTTACCGGAATAGGCGCCCTGGCAATCGCGTAAGATCGTCACCTATCATTGTCAGCTGATGCCCGTCACCGACCCGCGGCGCGTTTTTTCGTGTTGCGGCTCTCTGTCACATGGATGGTGAAAATGAGCGACCTGCGTAAAAAGTGGATCACCGGCCCACTGCACAACCTGATCAAGAAAGTTCTGCCGCCAATCTCCGACACAGAGCGCGAAGCCATGGAAGCCGGCGAGATCTGGTGGGATGCACAGCTGCTGTCCGGCAAGCCGGACTGGGAGCAGCTGCTCAAGATGGGGCCACCGACACTGAGCGAAGAGGAGCAGGCCTTTCTCGACGGCCCGGTTGAGGAGCTGTGCCGCATGGTGGATGACTGGAAGATCAGTTTCGAGGACCGCTGCATTCCCAAGGATGTCTGGGATTACCTGAAAGGGGAGCGCTTTTTCGGCATTATCATCCCGAAGGAATTCGGCGGGCTTGGCTTCTCTCCAACGGCTCACGCGGAGATAGTCACCAAGATTTCCACCCGTAGTACCTGTGTCGGCGTCACCGTGATGGTGCCCAACTCCCTCGGACCGGGGGAGCTGCTGATGGCCCACGGTACCGAAGAGCAGAAGCAGTACTACCTGCCGCGCCTGGCCGACGGTCGCGAGATTCCCTGTTTCGGGCTGACCAGCCCCGAGGCCGGTTCCGATGCCGCCGCCATGGTGGACAGTGGTATCGTCTGCTACGGCGAGTACAAGGGCGAGAAGACACTGGGTATGCGCGTCAACTGGCACAAGCGCTATATCACTCTGGGCCCCGTGGCCACCATACTCGGCCTCGCCTTCAAGCTCTACGACCCGGACCATATTCTCGGCGACCGGGAGGCGCTGGGTATCACCGTCGCCCTGGTGCCGACGGATACGGAGGGCGTCACCATCGGCCAGCGCCACCTGCCGGCCATGCAGGCGTTCCAGAACGGACCCAACTGGGGCAAGGATGTATTTGTGCCGATGGAGTGGATCATCGGTGGCCAGGAGAATGTCGGTCGCGGCTGGCATATGCTGATGAGCGCGCTGGCCGCCGGGCGCGGTATCTCACTGCCATCCCTCTCTACCGGCGGCGCCAAAATGTCCGCGCGCACCACCGGCGCCTATGCCCGCATCCGCGAGCAGTTTGGCATTCCGATCGGCAAGTTCGAGGGGGTGCAGCGGCGCCTGGCAGAGATCGCCGGCATCGCCTATGTGCTGGATAGCGCACACAAGACCACCACTCGGGCCCTGGACCAGGGGCGCAAACCGGCAGTCGTGTCGGCCATCATGAAATTCCACGCCACCCAGGGCCTGCGCCAGGCGATCGACGACGCCATGGATATCCATGCCGGCAAGGCGATCATGGACGGGCCACTGAACTATATCGGCAACGTCTACCGCGCAGTGCCGGTCGCCATAACGGTCGAAGGGGCCAATATCCTCACCCGCAGCCTGATGATATTCGGCCAGGGCGCCATCCGCTGCCATCCCTACCTGCTGGAGGAGATGATGGCGGCCGAAAACCCGGACAAGGAAGCCGGTATAGAGGCACTGGACGAGCTGCTGCCAAAGCATCTCTGGTTCCAGATCAAGACATTTGCCCGCGCCGTTTTCCACGGCTGGACGGTCGGGCTCTTTGCCAGCAGTCCCCGGGGGGTGGGCAAGGCAGCCAAGTACTATCGGCAGCTGAACCGCTACTCGGCGATACTGACCCTGGTCACAGAGGTATCGTTGATGTCCCTCGGCGGTGAACTCAAACGCAAGGAATTGATCTCCTCGCGCCTCGGCGATGTCCTGAGCGAGCTGTACCTGCTCAGCTGTACCCTGAAGCGCTTCAAGGATGACGGCAGCCCGAAAGAGGATCAGCCACTGCTGGAGTTCGCCATGCGCGCCGGCCTGCACCGTATCGAGGTCAGCCTGCTGGAGGTGTTCCAGAATTTCCCCCGCCATTTCCTCGGCCAGCTGATGCACTTCCTCACCATGCCATGGGGGCACAGCATACACACGGCATCCGATCGCCAGGCACGCGCTTGCGCGGAACTCTTGATGACGCCTTCCGAGACCCGCGACCGGCTGACCAGGGGCGTCTTCCTGGGTAATCCCGGCGATGGCGTCGACCTGGTGGAGCAGGCTTTCAACAGGGTCTGCGCCAGCGAAGAGGCCAGGGAAAAACTGAAGAAGGGCGGTATCCGCGCCCTGAATCTGCAGGCGGTGGATGAGGGCCTGGACAAAAAGCTGATCAGCGAGGAGGAAGCCGCGAGCCTGCGCGAAACCGCCGACGCGGTGGATATGGCGATTCAGGTGGATCACTTCGATAAGCTGAGCCCGGTCAAGTCCGGCGCACTGTAGGAGCGGCCCATGGCCGCGATCATGCCGGGGAAGGCTCACTACACCGACCGGCCATGGGCCTTTCCTACAGAAACGATTTTCTCGCGTAGGTGCCAATGAACCAGTCTGCCACTGACAAACCTCAGCGATTCGACTGCGCGGAAAAGTGTGTGGACGCAGTACTGGAAACGGTCGGCAAGCGCATCGTGCTCGGCCTGCCGCTGGGCGTCGGCAAGGCCAACCATTTCGCCAACGCCCTCTACGCGCGCGCTGCCGCAGATGCATCCATCTCCCTGACGATCTTTACCGCGCTGACCCTGGAGAGGCCCATAGGGTACGGCGAGATAGGCCGGCGCTTTGTACAGCCACTGCTGGATCGCCTCTACAACCGCTACCAGGACCTCGGCTATACGCCCGCGCGCCGCAGGGGGCTGCTGCCGAACAATATCGAGGTGTGCGAATTTTTCATGCAGCCCGGCGCCTACCTGGACAATGCCAACGCACAGCAGAATTACGTGAGCGCCAATTACACCCATGTGCCGCGGGACCTGTTGGATCGCGGCGTCAATGTGATTGCCCAGATGGTGGCGCCGGGCGGGCAGGGCGACAACTACAGCCTCAGCTGTAACCCCGACCTGACCCTGCCGCTGCTGGAAATGGCGCGGTCGCGGGACCAATACCAGCTGCTGCTGGTCGGCGAGGCCAATGCACAGCTGCCTTTTATGGGGGGCGACGCGGAGATCCCGGCGACGGACTTCGATTTCCTGCTCGAGGGCGAAACCTTTGACACTCCGCTCTTCGCGGCACCATCCCTTCCGGTCGATCTGACCGACTATGCGCTCGCCTTCCATATCGCTAGCCTGGTTGCCGATGGCGGCACCCTGCAGGTGGGTATAGGCGCGCTCGGGGATGCTGTCTGTCACGCGCTGCGACTACGCCAGACCGACAACGACCTGTTTCGCGAGATGGTGCAGGACCTGACCAGCGACGACACCCTGCAGTTGCGGCAGAAGTTGCCGCCAATGCTGGAACCTTTCCGGCAGGGACTCTACGGCGCCAGTGAAATGGTGCCGCCCGGCTTCCTGCACCTGCGCCGCGCCCGGGTGATGACGCGCGAGGTCTACCCGGATGCGGCCCTGCAAAAGCTTATCGACAGCGACGAAATTTCCACTGCCGTCAACGAGGAGACACTGCTGGCGCTGAAAAATTGCGGCCGCATTAGTTGCCCGCTCACGCCCGGCGATACGGCGTTTCTGCAGAAACTCGGCATAGTCGATCCCAGTTACAGCTGGCGCGGGCACAAGCTGCTGACCCCGGAGGGGGAGGAAGAGGAATGCGACCTGCACAGCGAACACGGGCGGCGGCGCCTGCTGGGGAGTTGCCTCAACAAAAGAATATGCGGGGGCACCTGGCTGCACGGCGGGTTTTACCTGGGTCCGGAATCCATGTACCGGGAGCTGCGCGAGCTGCCCGATGAAGAGCGCGCGGGCATCTGCATGACGGCGATCGATTTTATCAACGACCTGCAGCGGGACCGGGAAATGAAAAGCGCCCAGCGCCAGAAAGCCCGTTTCATCAACTCGGCCATGATGGTCACACTGGCCGGCGCCGTGGTATCGGACGGTCTTGCGGACAACCAGGTGGTGAGCGGAGTAGGGGGGCAGTATAACTTTGTGGCTCAGGCCCACGAGTTGCCGGGCGGGCGCTCCATCATCGCCCTGCCCAGTACCCGCCTGAGCAGCGGGGACCGCAAGAGCAATATCGTCTGGGAATACCCGCACACAACCATTCCCCGGCACCTGCGCGATCTAGTGGTTACGGAATACGGCGTCGCCGACCTGCGTGGCAGGAGCGACAGGGATGTAATGGTGGCGATGCTGTGTATCTGCGACTCGCAGTTCCAGGAAGGGTTACTGGAAAAGGCCAAGAGCGCGGGCAAGGTGGAGAAGGACTATACACTGCCGCTGGAGTTCACTGCCAATACGCCGGACAGGATCAATGCCGCCTTCAATGACGCAAAGCGCCTGCAGTTGTTGCCCTATTTCCCGTTGGGCAGCGACTTCACCGATGAGGAGGCGCTGCTGGCCATAGCCCTGAAACAACTGAAAGCCGGCAGCAGGCACTGGTGGAAGACGTTGCCCCTGGTGCTGGCCGGGCGTCGGCTGTGGAGGGACCATTCAGAGAAGCACGCCTGGATACACCGCTGCCTGAAGCGCATGGAATTCGAGCGTACCGACACCTACGAACACCGCCTCGAGGGTTATGTGGTCGCGGGGGCACTGCACAGGTTTATCGACCTGCGCCGCCCGCTGCGCCAGGATTGAAACAAAAAAAGGGGCCACAAAGTGGCCCCGGAAGTGAGTGAAAAATACAGAGGTTGGCGATTCTCGCTCTTTCTGAACCCTGTTCGCCGTAATTAGCCGAACTGGTTCATGGTGTTGTCTTTACCCGCGGCCTTCAGCGCGGCCTCCCCGGCAAAGTACTCCTTGTGGTCGTCACCCATATCGGAGCCGGCCATGTTCTGGTGTTTGACACAGGCGATACCCTGGCGGATCTCCTTGCGTTGTACACCTTCGACGTAACCCAGCATGCCCTTCTCGCCGAAGTACTCTTTCGCCAGGTTGTCGGTAGACAGGGCGGCGGTGTGGTATGTCGGCAGTGTGATCAGGTGGTGGAAGATGCCTGCTTCGCGGGACGCATCCGCCTGGAAGGTGCGGATCTTCTCATCGGCCGCCGCGGACAATTCGGTATTGTCGTACTCGGCGCTCATCAGCATGTCGCGGTCGTAGGCGGAAACATCCTTGCCTTCCTCTTTCCAGGCATCGAATACCTGCTGGCGGAAGTTCAGGGTCCAGTTGAAGGACGGGCTGTTGTTGTACACCAGCTTGGCATTCGGAACCTGCTTGCGGATTTCGTCCATCATGGCGCCGATCTGGCGCACATGGGGCTTCTCGGTTTCGATCCAGATCAGGTCGGCACCGTTCTGCAGGGAAGTCACGCTGTCCAGAATGCAGCGCGCCTCGCCGGTGCCCTGGCGGAACTGGAACAGGTTGGAAGCCAGGCGCTTGGGACGCAGTAGCTTGCCGTCGCGGTTGATGATGACATCGCCATTGGACAGGTCACCGGGAGCCACCTCTTCGCAATCCAGGAAGGCGTTGTACTGGTCGCCCAGGTCGCCGGACTCCTTGGTCACGGCGATCTGCTTGGTCAGGCCGGCGCCGAGGGAGTCGGTACGGGCGACGATTACGCCGTTGTCGACACCCAGCTCCAGGAAGGCGTAGCGCACGGCGCGGATCTTGGCCAGGAACTCCTCGTGGGGAACGGTCACTTTACCGTCCTGGTGGCCGCACTGCTTCTCGTCGGAGACCTGATTTTCAATCTGGATGCAGCAGGCACCGGCTTCGATGAACTTCTTGGCCAGCAGGTAGGTGGCTTCCGCGTTGCCAAAACCGGCATCGATATCGGCGATGATGGGCACCACATGGGTAACATGGTTGTCGATCTTGTCGATCAGCGCCTTTTCCGCCTCTTTGTTGCCGGCCTCGCGGGCGGCGTCCAGTTCGCGGAACAGGCCGCCCAGCTCACGCGCATCCGCCTGGCGCAGGAAAGTGTAGAGCTCTTCGATCAGCGCCGGTACTGCCGTCTTTTCGTGCATGGACTGGTCCGGCAGCGGGCCGAATTCGCTGCGCAGGGCGGCGACCATCCAGCCGGACAGGTATAGGTAGCGGCGGTCAGTCTTGCCTTCGAAGTGCTTCTTGATGGAAATCATCTTCTGCTGGCCGATAAAGCCGTGCCAGCATCCCAGTGACTGGGTGTACTTGGTGCAATCCTTGTCGTAGGCAGCCATGTCGTTGCGCATGATATCGGCGGTGTACTTGGCGATATCCAGACCGGTATGGAACTTGTTCTGGAGGCGCATACGTGCCACAGATTCGGGGCTAATGGCGTTCCAGGCGCTGCCATTGGCATCGCAGAGCTTTGCTGCCGCTTCAATTTCCTGGGAGTAGGTGGACATGGCTGTGTTTCCTCAAAAATGGTGACTGCGAATAAGTGTTGAGTATCTTAGGAGTAATGGCATAATTTGCCCAATTTATTGATTTTATTTTCGCTATCAGCCGCACGAATACCGTATGAACCTGGAAAGAGCCGATCTGAACCTGCTGGTCTACCTGGATGTGCTGTTGCGTGAGCGCAATGTAACCCGCGCCGCCAACTACCTGGGCCTGTCCCAGCCCGCGATGAGTAATGGTCTCAAGCGCCTGCGGGAGCTGTTTGACGACCCGCTGCTGGTGCGCACCCGCGAGGGCATGATGCCCACGGAGCGGGCCCTGGAGCTGCAGCCGATGGTGCGCGAGGCGCTGGCTTCCATCGATCGGGTAATCCAGCCCAACCGGGATTTCGACCCGATGGAGGCGCGGCGCACCTTCCGCATTATGGCCAGTGACTACGCCGAATCCACGCTGATTCCCCCGCTGCTGAAGCAGCTGCGCGAGGGTGCCCCGGGTATCAGCCTGGATATCATGACCCCCAGCGACGTCAGTTTCGTGGATGTGGAGCAGGGCAAGGTGGATATGGTGATCAACCGCTTCGACAGCATGCCCCAGAGCTTCCACCAGGCGACGGTCTGGCGCGATTCCTTCTCCTGCGTGATGCGCGCCGATAACCCGATTCTCGGGGACTACAATCTGCAAAGCTATCTGCAGGCCCAGCATATCTGGGTCAGCAAGACCGGCATGGGGGTCGGGGTGGGCGTCAACCCGGAGGACGTACAGCGCCTCGGCTGGGTGGATGAAGCCATAGGGCGCCTGGGTGAGAAGCGCGATATCTCGGTGTTCACCCGCCACTACCAGGTGGCCATGCTGCTGGCCGAGCAGAGTGACCTTCTGGTCACAGTCCCCACGCGCCTGGCCCAGCTGGCCAGCGACAACCCGCGCGTAGTGCGCCGCGACCCACCGCTGGAGATTCCACCGCTGGAGTTGAAGATGGCCTGGAGCCCGCTGCTGCAGCAGAGCGCACCGCACCGCTGGCTGCGGCGGTTGATTCTGGATATCGGTCGACAGCTGTAGAGACTTTCAAGATCTGCCGTCGACACAGAGACAGCAGGGCTTTCGCATTGATCCCTGGGCACAACCGGCTTCTGTGCGGGCGAACCTTGTGTTCGCCCATAGCCGGACCTGGTTCAGGCGGATGACGGCGGGGCCTGTGTCCGGATAAAATTCAGAATGTGAATAGCGGAAATTCCGCCTATAAATTAGCGATATGACGAAGCGGCTGTTTAGAATGCCGCAACTCTAACCTTTGAGTTCCAACAATCTGTGAGAGGCCCGGAAATGACGGAACGAGTCCAAATCGGCGAACTTCAAATCGCATCAGCGCTGCACAAACTGGTCAACGAGGAAGTGATTCCCGGTACCGGGGTCAGTGCCGATGTCTTCTGGGCCGAGTTTGAAAAGATTGTCCGTGACCTGGCGCCGGTGAACCGCTCATTGCTGGAAAAACGCGATCAGATACAGGAAAAAATTGATCACTGGTACAGCGACAATCCCGGCGCCTACCGTGACCTGGAGAAATACAGGACATTCCTGCACGAGATCGACTACCTGGTGGACGAGCCGGCGGATTTCGCTGCGGCCACGATCGACGTCGACGAAGAGATTGCCACCATGGCCGGCCCGCAACTGGTTGTGCCGGTGATGAATGCCCGCTACGCACTGAACGCGGCCAATGCCCGCTGGGGCAGTCTCTACGACGCTCTCTATGGCACTGACGTGATCAGCGAAGAGGGCGGTGCCGAAAAGGGAGGCCAGTACAATCCGGCCCGCGGCGCCAAGGTAGTCCAGTATGCGCGGGAATTTCTCGACCAGTCTGCGCCGCTGACCTGCGGCAGCCACAAGGACGCGGTGGAATACCGTATCAACGGCTCGCTGCTGGAAGTGGAGCTGGCCAACGGCGATATCGCCACGTTGCAGAAGTCCAGGCAGTTTGCCGGCTTCAGGGGCGATATCGACAGTTCGGAAGCCATCCTGCTGAAACAGCACGGACTGCACTTCGAGATCCAGATAGACCGCGAGAGCCCGATCGGCAGTACCGATGCGGCCGGGGTCAAGGATATTCTGCTGGAATCTGCGCTGACCACCATTATGGACTGTGAGGATTCCGTCGCCGCAGTGGACGCGGAAGACAAGGTGGTTGTCTATCGCAACTGGTTGGGCCTGATGAAGGGCGACCTGAAGGAGTCCATCCGCAAGGGCGACAAGACCTTCGAGCGCAAACTGAATGTCGATCGAGAATACACATCGCCAAATGGCAACCCCATTGCGCTGCCCGGGCGCAGCCTGATGTTTGTGCGCAATGTCGGTCACCTGATGACCAACGACGCAGTACTCGATGGCGCCGGCAACGAAGTACCAGAGGGGCTTCTCGACGGCATGATTACCAGCCTCATTGCGCTGCACGATATCCGCGGCAAGAACACCGTAAAAAATTCCCGCACTGGCAGTATCTATATCGTCAAGCCGAAGATGCATGGGCCTGAGGAAGTGGCCTTTGCCAATACGCTCTTCGATCGCATCGAGGACGCACTGGGCCTCGAGCGCAACACCCTGAAGATGGGGATCATGGACGAGGAACGCCGCACCACCGTCAACCTCAAAGCCTGTATCGCCGCAGCCAGGGAGCGGGTGGTCTTTATCAATACCGGCTTCCTGGATCGCACCGGGGATGAAATCCACACTTCCATGCTCGCCGGTCCAATGATCCGCAAGGGCGATATGAAGCAGTCCAAGTGGATCTCCGCCTACGAGGACTGGAATGTCGACGTGGGTCTGGCCACAGGGCTCAAGGGCAGGGCGCAGATCGGCAAGGGCATGTGGCCGATTCCGGACCAGATGGCGGCGATGATGCACGCCAAGCTGGCACATCCGATGGCCGGCGCCAACACCGCCTGGGTACCGTCGCCGACCGCCGCCACGCTGCACGCGCTGCACTATCACAAGGTGGACGTGGCCAAACGCCAGCAGGAACTGGCTGGCCGCCCCCACGCCAGCCTGGACGATATCCTGACGGTGCCGGTGAGCGAGAATACCGATTGGAGTGCCGAGGAAATCCAGCGCGAGCTGGACAACAATGCCCAGGGTATTCTCGGCTATGTGGTGCGCTGGGTGGAGCAGGGTGTTGGCTGCTCCAAGGTACCGGATATCAACGATGTGGGCCTGATGGAAGATAGGGCCACCCTGCGTATCTCCTCCCAGCATATCGCCAACTGGCTGAAACAGGGTGTGGTCACCAGTGAGCAGGTATTGGAAACCATGCAGCGCATGGCTGCGGTGGTGGACCGCCAGAACGCCGGCGATTCCGGCTACCGCGACATGTCGCCCAATTACGACGACAGTATCGCCTTCCAGGCCGCCTGCGAACTGGTTTTCGAGGGCTGCGCCCAGCCGAACGGCTACACCGAGCCGGTATTGCACCGCCGCCGCCGAGAGTTCAAGGCGAAGTTTGCTTAAACAAAAGGCCCCGCGGGGCCTTTTTTGATTGCCAGAATTTCCCGTGAGTGCACCCGGTGCCGTTCCCTGAATTCCCTCTTGACCTTAACCTTGCTTGAGGTCCTAAGCTGCGCGCATCATTCATCGGTATACAGGAACAGCCCGTATGAAAGCAGCAATAGATCTCAATGCTTACTTCCAGCGCATCGGTTATTCCGGCGACGCATCGCCGGACCTGGAGACGGTGAGAGCACTCATCGCCCTTCACACCCAGTCCATCCCGTTTGAAAATCTGAATCCTTTTCTCGGCTGGCCGGTGGAAATCGATCTGCCATTGGTGGAGCGCAAGCTGGTGCGCGAGAGGCGGGGCGGTTACTGCTATGAACAGAACAACCTGTTTCGCGCGGTACTGGAAGGCATCGGCATAACCGTTACCGGGCTGGCGGCGCGGGTGCTGTGGCAGGTGCCGACTAACCACCAGCCGGCCCAGTCCCATATGATGCTGCGCGCGGAAATAGCGGGTATTCCCTACCTGGTGGATGTCGGCTTCGGCTCCCAGACGCCCACCGCACCACTGCGACTGGATATAGAAACCGAGCAAGCCACCAGCCACGGTGTCTACCGGTTGTGCGGGACCGAAGGTGACTATCTGCTGGAAACCAGAATCGATGGACTCTGGTTGCCGGTATACCGCTTCGACCAGAAGAAGAAGACCGCCGGCGATTACAAGGTATTCAACTGGTACTGCTCCACCCATCCGGCGTCGCACTTTGTTCGGGAGCTTGTGGTGGCACGCGCATTCGCCGGCGGTCGCCACACACTGCGCAACCGCGAGCTGAGCTATTACCCGCGCAAGGGGCCGAAGATGGTTTTTAGGATAGCGAGCCCGCAGGAGTTACGCGAGACCCTGGCCGACGTTTTCAAGATAGAGGTGCCCGACGCCCCCGAGGTGGACAGCGCGCTCGCCAGCCTGTTTGCCCCGCGGGAGGAGCAGGCATGAGCCGACTTGCCGTCGTCTACCACTCAGCTACCGGCACCACCGAAATCCTGGCCAAAGCGGTAGCGGCCGGCGTTCACTCGGTCGCGGGCGCCGAGGCAGCGGTGTTGAAGATTGAAGGCACCGATATAGACCGGGGCCGCTACACCAACGGCGAAATAATGCGGCAGCTGGATACCTGCGATGGAATCCTCTTCGGCTCGCCGACTTTTATGGGATCCGTTTCCGCTCAGTTCAAGGCGTTTATGGACGCGAGCAGCGATCGCTACAGCGAGCGTGCCTGGGCGGGCAAACTCGCCGCCGGTTTCACCATCGGTTCCAGTCCCAGCGGCGACCAGCTGAATTGCGTTCAGACACTGCAGGTTTTCGCCAGTCAGCACGGCATGCTGTGGGCTGGCATTGACCTGCCCACCGGCTGGGACAGCTACGGCCGCAATCGTATGGGCGCCCAGTCCGGGCTGATTGCGTTGCAGACAGATGCGGGCGGCGTGCACCGGTTGGACAGGCTCACCGCCATGTATCTGGGCGAGAGGGTGGCGGGGCTCGCCACAGGCCCCACCAGCTAACAGGTCCTCTCCTTTGGCGGGAAGGGCCTGTTCCTTCTCTCTAGAGCGGCGTCCAGGCGTCCTGCCAGTTGGCGCCGGTACCCGGTGCATAATGGTGGGGACTGTTGACGTTGCACCAGCCCCCCTCGGGGAAGGGGCGGCATTGATACCTGTTGCCGTCGCTGCCCAGTACCACCGTCTCCCCGGGCACGTAGCTGCCGATGCCATCGGGGTAGGCGTAGTCGTAATCGCCTCCGCCACTGTCAGTATTGTGCTCGATATCCACACTGGCGCCGTCGCTGAGCTCGCCGTCGCTGACCGTGACCTGGACTGTCACCGTCTGGTTCTGCGCCGGCGACTGCAGGTCCAGTGTCACGGATTCACCGCTGCTGTTGCTGAGACTGGCGCCGCTGCCGGAGACAATCGTCCAACTGTAGCTGAGCGCATCGCCATCCGCATCGCTGGAAGCCGCGGCCGAAAGGTTCACACTGCCGGCGCCCGTCACCGATGCCGGATTCGCACTGACAGCGGCCAGGGGAGCGCTGTTGCCGTCGGGTACCTGGATATCGATTTCGTGGCTCAGATTGAGGCTTGCCTGGGTGTAGACCCGGTTACCACTGGCGGCAGCCACCGGCGAAATATCTCCGCTATCCGGGTCCAGCACGCCGACGCGCGCATACTGGGACTGGCTGTTGATTGTCTGCGCAAAGGCATAGGCCCAGTCGCCGGCCGAAGTGGCCCCGGCCGCAACCGTATGCTGCACACTCTCCATATCGTTACCGCTACCGTTGAACAGGCGCAGTGTCACCGTACTGCCCTCGGCCAGATCGCCCTGGGCGGTAAAGGGCCCCTCGTCGGCCCAGGGGCTGCTGCCGCCATCGCCGAGTATCACATCGGTGCAGGTGTAAAAGGCCTCACCGCTGTCGGAGCGCTGCCAGGTGGTGTAGATCACATGCTTGCCGGTTACCGGGGGCAGGGGACAGTTGAGGGTGTAGCGGCTCTCCGCGCCCAGCGGCACATCGCCCAGGCGGCAGAATTCGAACAGGTCGCTCCACTTGAGTGGTTCATCCGCTGCATAGCCCTGCTGGGTTACATAGAAAATCCAGTCCTGAGTGGCGTGGGGGGCAGTGCCCCAGAACTCGAAATCGAAGGTGCCGTCGGGCTTGGGCGCGATCGGTGTCGCCTGCCAGTCGCCGCGGGCCAGGTCGAGGCCGGCGAATTTGGCATTGCCGCCAGCGCAAAGCTGGCCGTCCGGCACCACATCGCGATGGTTGCCGTGGGCGGCTGCCTGGTTGATGCCATTCCAGTCGTAGAAGGCCTGGGAACCGGCGACCTCCTTGGCGGCGGCGCAGGCCGGATCGGAGGGGTTCTCCGGATTGTTGAGGAAGCAGTTGTAGACACGGCTCTCCGGCACCACCATGGTGCCGTGGGCCAGCAGCCGGTCAGCGCACAGCAGCGTTCCCAGTGCAAGGGTGAGGGGCAGTCCAATACGCATGTTGATGTTTCTCCTTTGTTATTGTTTGTCGCTTTCCCAGGCGCCCCCGTGTAACCACCGACACGCCGGCCGGGGATGCCTGGTGATGTTGCGCAATGAATAACCGATGACAGCGCTGCCATCGGGAGTCCATGCTAACCCCATGTCGACAGATGCAAAGGAAGAAATGCCGCCAAATAGCGGTAGTGAGGGTAAGAATTGCTGAATCTGCGTCGCGGTACGCAGAACTGGCGCGCATTAGATCACGATGCCGGAGTCAGAGTGACAGGCGTCTGAGATTGGCGTCGGCGGCGGCCAGCGGCCAGTCTCGCTCGAATGTGTCCAGCAGCTTGCGCGCGCGCACCTGGTTGTTTCGATGGTAAGTACCCAGCCAACGCTCGCGATCGTCACATTGGAGCAGCTGCAGCCCGTCCGCAAGCGCAAATTCCCAATCCGGTGTATCCACCGTGGCCTGGATCTTGCGGATCTCTATCCGCGTGCTGAGGCGCTGGGCCAGGGCGTGGGTGCGGTGGAACTGGCGCACGATCGGATCGCTGTCGCAAATCAGTATGCGAACCCCGGCAAAGCGGCTACTGCGGGCAAATTCAGACAGGGCCGCCACCACCTTACTGTCGTGATACAGGGGGCGGGCCAGCTGTCCGGAGAAGATACACAAGTCCCGTCGCGCACTGCCCAGGAGCTCTATCAAAGCCGCGCGAAAGCCGGCGATATCCTCCAGGAGCGCAGACTCAGTCAAAGCGGCGCACCATTTTAATGTGCGGAATCCCGGCTTCGGTAAATTCCTCTCCTTCCGCCGTAAAACCGGCCTTGCGGTAGAAACCCTCGGCGTGACACTGGGCGTGCAGATAGACACTTTGATGAGCGTTTTGTCGCGCGTGCTCGCAGATAAATTCCAGCAGGCGAAAGCCGAGGCCACTGCCGCGCTGGGATTTGACCACCGCCATGCGACCGATTTTGCCGGTGCGCGTGATGCGGCCGGTAGCCACCGGCTCGCCTCCCTGCAGCGCGAGAAAATGCTGTGCAGTCTCTTCCTGGTCATCCCATTCGATAGCGGGATCTACATTCTGCTCGAGAATAAACACGGCTTCACGGACAGCGCGAATCTGTTCTCGGTCGCCGTTCCAGTCCGCCGCGCGAATAAGGGTTTCCACGCTCAGTAGTCCTCCGGGGGGTAGATCAGGGTGCCCTGGGACACCAGTTGATCGATAACACCGCCAGTCTGCGCCAGCTCCGGAAAGGCTTCAACGTCGCCGCTGGCAATACTGTGGCTTTCACAGAAGCGCTCGGCGAAGGGCAGGGGGGCCGAAAAGGATTCGCCATCCACAAACAGGGTTTGCGGCTCGCGACAGAAGGCGCAGCGGGAAGCGGGATTCAGCACCAGCTCGGCGCCTTGCGCCAGCTGTTCGCGCCAGTCCTCGGCTTCACCGGCATCCAGTGCCACTGTGTCCGGGTACTTGGCCTCGGTCATCACCGCGCCGAACCACTGGGCGATATTCTGTGGCTGCTGCAGCCAGGCGCCCAATTGCTGCTGCAGGCGGGCGACCGATTCCGCATCAATTTCTGCAGGGGTGCTCGTGGGAGCTATGCCCGGGTCCGAATAGCGCAGGTGCTGGGGCAGGCCGTGGGCGAGCTCTGCAGCCAAGTCTTCCAGGATAGTGCTGGCGGACGGGGCGCGGAAGCCGATGGAAATGGTGGTGCAGGCGCCCTCTGCAATGCCCCAGTGGCTGAATTGCGGCGGCAGGTAGAGCATGTCGCCCGGTTCCAGCAGCCAGCTGTTCTGTGCCTCGAACTCGCTGAGGATATTGAGCGGCGTGCCCTCCAGGCGCGGGGTCGTCTCGTCCGCTTTCTGGCCCTGGTGCCAGAGGCGCTTGCCCTCCGCCTGCAGCAGAAAAACATCGTAGTAGTCGAAGTGAGGACCGACGCTGCCCTTGTCGGCGGCGTAACTGATCATCACATCGTCGAGGCGCCAGTCCGGAATAAAGCGGAAGTACTTCTTCAGCACGGCCACTTCCGACAGCCACTGGTCCACCGCCTGCACCAGCAGCGTCCAGTGGGTGCGCGGCAGCGCCAGGAATTCCTCTTCGGTGAAGGGGCCGTTGCGCAGCTGCCAGGGGCCCTCGTCGCCCTGTTCAAGAACCAGGCGCGATTCGACCGCCTCTTCCAGTGCCATACCCGCCAACTCTTCGCCGGAAATCGGCGAGACGAAGTCGGGGAAGGCGTTGCGGATCAGCAGGGGTTTCTGTTGCCAGTAGTCGCGAAGGAAATCGGCTACGGGCATTTCGCCCAGATGGGTAAGTGGATTCACCACAAGAGTAGGTCCTTAACGGCAGTTATTCGCAGGATGGGCAAAGCGCAGCGTGCCCATCATTTTAGGCTGATGGGCACGCTGCGCTTTGCCCATCCTACAAAAGTGCCGCTCCGGGGCTCTAAATGCTTTTGGCCTGCTCCACGGCATTGCCGATATAGGAGGCCGGTGTCAGTGCATGCAGGGAATTCTTCGCCTCTGCCGGAATCTCCAGGTTCTCGATAAAGGTCTTCAGGGTTTCCCGGGTAATTCCCTGGCCGCGGGTCAGCGCCTTCAGTTTTTCGTAGGGCTCTTCGATGTTGTAGCGGCGCATCACCGTCTGGATCGGCTCCGCCAGCACCTCCCAGGCGTTGTCCAGGTCTTCCGCGAGGCGCGCCTCGTTGATTTCCAGTTTGCCCAGGCCTTTCTGTGTGGCCGCATAGGCAATGACGGAATAGCCTGCACCGACCCCCATATTGCGCAGCACGGTGGAATCGGTCAGGTCGCGCTGCCAGCGGGAAACCGGCAGCTTCGCAGCCAGGTGCTGGAAGACCGCATTGGCGATACCCAGGTTGCCCTCGGAATTCTCGAAGTCGATCGGGTTTACCTTGTGCGGCATGGTAGAGGAGCCCACTTCGCCGGCGACCACTTTCTGCTTGAAGTAGCCGAGGGAAATGTAACCCCAGATATCGCGATCGAAATCAATCAGGATGGTATTGAAGCGCGCTATCGCATCGAACAGCTCGGCGATATAGTCGTGGGGCTCGATCTGGGTAGTGTAGGGGTTCCAGCTCAGGCCCAGGGAAGTGACGAACTCCTCCGCGTTTTTCTGCCAGTCCACATCCGGATAGGCGGAAAGGTGGGCATTGTAGTTGCCCACGGCGCCGTTGATCTTGCCCAGTAGCTCCACCTCGTGAATCTGCTTCACCTGGCGGCGCAGGCGCGCCACCACATTCGCGAGTTCCTTGCCCACGGTGGTGGGGCTGGCGGTCTGGCCGTGGGTGCGCGACAGCATCGGCACATCGGCGAAATTCTTCGCCAGATCGGCGATTTCGCTGACGATCTGGTTCATCGCCGGCAGCAGCACCTGGTCGCGCCCGGCGCGCAGCATCAGCGCGTGGGACAGGTTGTTGATGTCCTCGGAGGTGCAGGCGAAGTGCACGAATTCACCGACCCTGGCCAGCTCCTCGCTGCCGCCGATTTTTTCTTTCAGGAAATACTCCACCGCCTTCACGTCGTGATTGGTGGTGCGCTCGATTTCCTTGATGCGTTCAGCATCTTCCAGTGAAAACTCCGCAACTATGGCGTCGAGCAGCTGGTTGGCCGTATCGCCGAACAGCTGCACCTCTTCAATTTCCGGGTGCCGCGAGAGTTTCTGCAGCCAGCGCACCTCCACTTCCACCCGCGCCCGAATCAGGCCGTACTCGCTGAAGATATCCCGCAGCGGTGCGGTTTTGCTCTCGTAGCGTCCATCGATGGGGGAGACCGCGGTAAGGGCGGATAGCTCGACTGTCATGATTTCTCTCCGGAATGTAAATTTGCAGATTCTAGTTGCGCGATCAGTGCGTCGGTCGCGGCTAAAAGTTTCTTTCGCTGGAACAACAGGTGCAGGCGTCGACCGCCCAGCTGGCGCCACAGGGTCGCAGCGCGCACGCCGGCAAACAGCATGGTGCGAATCTGGTTGGCGATGCGCTGCTGTTGCAGGTAATTGAAATCCCCCAGCACCTGGATGCGAAAGCGGAAGGTGCTCAGGGTGTCACTGTAGATGCTGGCGAGATTGGAAAATACATTCTCGTGGGTCAGGCTGAAATGCTCGGCCTGGGTTTTGGCCTTGTCCAGCCGACTGCCGATAATCGCCAACAGGTCGTTCTTCTTGCTCAGCTGGCGCTGCAGGTACAGGATCGACAGGGCGTAGCGCAGGCAGTCGGTGTACTCCGGGTGCTGGCGGGATTGCAGCAGCTGGCGGGAGACTTTCAGG
The DNA here is from genome assembly GCF_014904815.1 of Microbulbifer taiwanensis. Lineage (GTDB taxonomy): Bacteria > Pseudomonadota > Gammaproteobacteria > Pseudomonadales > Cellvibrionaceae > Microbulbifer > Microbulbifer taiwanensis. The sequence goes on along the minus strand of NZ_JACZFR010000056.1, from coordinate 1,580 downwards.
CCCGGCAGCAGTTTGTCCGCACCGCCGAACACCGCCTCGGCATTGTCCGGGTTCAGCTGGAACAGGCTGTAGATACCCGTCTCCAGCTGCTCCTGGGGCGCGTTGCCTGTCTTCGCCAGACGCTCCACCAGGGTTGCGGACTGGAATATGCCCGCCAGCGCCAGTGCCTGTTCCCGCCAGTTGCTCAAGTTCGCTCCTTAATTCTTCTGATACTTCTCGGGCAGGGCCTTGCCGATACCGGTGGCCTTTTCAATCACGGCGCCGCCGAGACAGATTTCTCCATCGTAGAGCACCATCGACTGACCGGGTGTGATCGCGCGCTGCGGCTCGTCGAATGTCACCTGGAGATCGCCGTTTTCCCTGGCCTTTACAGTGCAGTCCTGGTCCGGCTGGCGGTAGCGGGTCTTGGCCCTGCAGCGCAGTCCCTCTTGGGCGTGGACCGCGGCCGGTGCCGCGCCGTTGATCCAGTGGGTCTGGGTCGCCTCCAGTCCGGTGGCATAGAGCAGCGGGTGGTGGGCGCCCTGGGCGACGATCAGTATATTGCGCTGCAGATCCTTGCCCAGTACGTACCAGGGTTCCTCGCCGGCGCCCTTGACACCGCCGATGCCCAGCCCCTGGCGCTGGCCGATCGTGTGGTACATCAGGCCGGCGTGGCGGCCCATGACCTCCCCTTCGGGGGTCTCCATATCGCCCGGTTGCGCCGGCAGGTACTGCTCGAGGAAATCCTTGAAGCGGCGCTCGCCGATAAAGCAGATGCCAGTGCTGTCCTTCTTGTCGTGGGTAATAAAGCCATTTTCCTCGGCGATGCGGCGCACCTCCGGCTTCTCCAGCTCACCCAGCGGGAAGAGGGATTTGGCAAAGGCGGCCTCGTCCACCGCGTGGAGGAAATAGCTCTGGTCCTTGTTTGCATCCTGCCCCTTGAGCAGGTAGGTGCGGCCGTCGATATCCCGGCGCCGGGCATAGTGGCCGGTGGCGATGGCATCGGCCCCCAGCACCTCGGCGTACTCCAGGAATACCTTGAACTTGATCTCGCGGTTGCAGAGGATATCCGGATTCGGCGTGCGCCCGGCCCTGTACTCGGCGAGGAAGTACTCGAATACGTGATCCCAGTATTCGGCGGCGAAGTTGGCGGTGTGCAGCTTGATCCCCAGCCGCTCACAGACCGCCTGGGCATCGGCCAGGTCCGCCTTGGCGGTGCAGTACTCGGTGCCGTCGTCTTCGTCCCAGTTCTTCATGAACAGGCCCTCCACCTGATAGCCCTGCTGTATCAACAACAGGGCGGCTACGGAGGAGTCCACGCCGCCGGACATGCCGACAATGACACGCTGGGGAGGGTCGCTCTGGGGCTTATTGGTGGTGGTTTCAGGCATAGAAGAGGGTGATCAGCTACTACTGGGCCATAAAAAGGGGGCGAATTTTACCCGTGAAAGGGGGCTGTGACCAAGACTGCTTTGATCTCCCCCTATAGCTTAGTGGTGATAAGGCGTGCTCAGCTGCGTCGGCGGGGCCCCCGGGGGCCCCGCCGGGGGCTGGCCGGGGGGGCTGCGGAGGCCTGCTGCGGTCGCTGTTCCCCCGGGTGC
>NZ_JACZFR010000055.1 GCF_014904815.1 Microbulbifer taiwanensis | reverse complement strand
ATTGCCCAGTTTCCAGCTGCCTATGGCGACGCGAATCAGGCGCAGGGTAGGGTACCCGACTGCCGCGGTCATCCGGCGTACCTGGCGGTTGCGCCCCTCGCGAATAGTCAGTTCCAGCCAGCTGGTGGGGATGGTCTTGCGCTCGCGCACCGGCGGAACCCGGGGCCAGACGCCCGGCTCAGCCAGGCGTTTCGCTTTTGCCGGCGCCGTTGGGCCATCCTTTAATTGCACGCCGCGGCGCAGTTGGGCCAGGGCATCTTCACCGATCTCTCCCTCCACCTGTACCCAGTAGGTTTTCGGCAGCTTTTGTCGCGGGTGGCTGATCTGGTGCTGCAGGGTACCGTCGTCGGTGAGCAGCAGCAGGCCCTCTGAGTCGAAATCCAGTCGTCCCGCGGCGTAAAAGCCCTTGCGCTGGATGTGGTCGGCAAGGGTGGGGCGCCCGCCGTCATCGGTAAACTGGCTGAGGACGCCGTAGGGCTTATTGAGAAGGATGATCTGGGGCATGGTTAAAATGGACTATTGTAATCCAACTACAAAAATGGGCCGATGCTGATATAATCCCGCCGTTTTTTTAATCTCGCCCCCGATTCCGGGGTCGCTAGATCCAGGCGGGCGGGGCAAGCAACACCCGACCTAAATAGTCACAGAGTTTTGGGAGTTTAAGCAATATGGGTCATATCCAAGTGCCGGCAGACGGCGAAAAAGTTACAGTCAATTCCGACGGTTCGCTGAATGTACCGAATCGCCCCATCATTCCCTTTATCGAGGGTGACGGCATCGGTGTGGATATCACCCCGGTTATGCGCAAGGTGATCGACGCCGCGGTGGAAAAGGCCTTCGGCGGTGACAAGTCTATCTCCTGGATGGAGGTTTTCTGTGGCGAGAAGGCTGCGGAAACCTACGCCGGCGACTGGTTCCCGGCGGAGACCCTGGAAGCAATCAAAGACTACGTCGTGAGCATCAAGGGCCCGCTGACCACGCCGGTGGGCGGTGGCTTCCGCTCCCTGAACGTGGCGCTGCGCCAGGAGCTGGATCTCTACGTGTGCCAGCGCCCGGTGCGCTGGTTCAGCGGCGTTCCCTCTCCGGTGAAGGAGCCGAACAAGGTCGATATGGTGATCTTCCGCGAGAACTCCGAAGACATCTACGCCGGCATCGAGTGGAAAGCCGACACCGACGACGCCAAGAAAGTGATCAAGTTCCTGCAGGAAGAGATGGGCGTCAAGAAGATCCGCTTCCCGGAGCACTGCGGCATCGGCGTCAAGCCGGTTTCCGAAGAGGGCACCAAGCGCCTGGTGCGCAAGGCGCTGCAGTACACCATCGACCAGGACCGCGACTCCCTGACCCTGGTGCACAAGGGCAACATCATGAAGTTCACCGAAGGCGCCTTCGCCGACTGGGGCTATGAGATCGCCCGCGACGAGTTCGGTGCCCAACCGCTGGACGGCGGCCCCTGGCACAGCTTCAAGAACCCGAAAACCGGCAAGGAAATCGTGGTCAAGGACGTGATCGCCGACGCCATGCTGCAGCAGGTGCTGCTGCGCCCGGCCGAGTACGATGTGATCGCCACCCTGAACTTGAACGGCGACTACCTGTCCGACGCCCTGGCTGCCCAGGTGGGCGGTATCGGCATCGCCCCGGGTGCCAACCTGTCCGACGAGGTTGCCCTGTTCGAGGCCACCCATGGCACTGCACCCAAGTACGCCGGCCAGGACAAGGTAAACCCGGGCTCCCTGATCCTGTCCGCGGAGATGATGCTGCGCCACCTGGGCTGGAACGAGGCCGCCGACCTGGTCGTGAAAGGCATGGAAGGCGCTATCGAAGCCAAGACCGTGACCTACGACTTCGAGCGCCTGATGGACGGCGCACAGCTGAAGTCCTGCTCCGAGTTCGGCGACGAAGTCATCAAGCACATGGCCTGATGACCATGCCTGGGTGAACCCTGGTTCTCCCAACACAAAAAAGCCCCGCACCTCTCGGTGCGGG
>NZ_JACZFR010000054.1 GCF_014904815.1 Microbulbifer taiwanensis | reverse complement strand
CCCTGGGGGGGGTCCCCCCTGTCCCCCCCAAAAAAAAAACCCCCCCCCCCCCTGGGGGCGGGGCTTTTTTGTGGGTATCTGTAGGATTGCCTAATCGAGGGCCTCTGCCTCTTTCTCGCGCTGCGCCTGACTCTTTTCTTTCTCGGAGTCAGATTCACTGGAACCCTTCACATCGCGCGCCGCTTCGGCGGCAGTCAGGGTAGAAATGTTGGCCGCGTGGAACCCCTTGTCGCCTTTGATGATATCAAAAGTGACCTGTTGGCCTGCTTTCAGGGTGCGGTACCCTTCCATCTGAATCGCGGAATAGTGCGCGAACAGATCCTCCCCCCCTTCATCCGCAAGAATAAACCCATATCCTTTGGCGTTATTGAACCACTTGACGGTACCGGTAGGCATGGCGAATTCCCTCTAATTGCCGGGGCGACTGCTGGCCGCCTTTACAGAGTCTTTTATAGTTATCTGCGCTTGCTTGCACATAGGCCGCAAAGAGATCCCGCTCTTCGCATTCGCCTGACCTTAGCAGGGCAGGCACTACCTCTTGTAGCTAACTGATTTGCGAATGTCAAGAACTCGTGGCGCCCGCTGTGCCCTGCGCCAAATGAGGTTACAATGGCAGGCTGCTGATTAAGCACCCCTATTTCACACACCAAATTCGCACAAAATCATTGAAAAGCGCTATGGGTAATTCACTGGCCATTAAACTACACTCGAACGACACCGGTGACGGCGACTACTATCCGGGGGATATGGATGGTGATCTGGCGCTGCAAGAAGCGCCACCACAGCTTAAACGCCCCCCTATGTATAAGGTGGTGATGCTGAACGATGACTACACCCCGATGGACTTTGTGGTCGAGGCGCTGGAGATGTTTTTTGGCGCCAACCGGGAGCGCGCCACGCAGTTGATGCTGCAGGTACACACGCAGGGAAAAGCGATCTGCGGTGTCTATACTCGAGATATAGCGGAGACAAAGGCCGCACAGGTCAATCAATTCGCCAGGGACCACCAGCACCCCCTGCTGTGTGAGATCGAGGCGGACGAGAGCGAAGAAGATTGACACTGTATCGAACTACTTACGAACACAAGGGTCCCGCCGCCTGAAGGGAATCAGGCACACTCAAGACGCCGGCATACGGCGCGCGCTCCAGTGGATTCGGCGGGTGATATTGGCGATTAGGGTTTGAGGTTTAGATGCTCAGCAAGGATTTAGAGGTAACGCTCAATCTGGCGTTCAAAGGTGCACGCGCGAAACGGCACGAGTTTATGACCGTGGAGCACCTGTTGCTGGCGCTTCTGGATAATGAGTCCGCCGCCGATGTCCTGCACGCCTGTGGGGCAGACCTCAGCGCGCTGCGGCGCGAGTTGCTGGAGTTCGTGGACTCCACCACTCCCCTGATCCCGGAAGCCGACACCGACCGCGAGACCCAGCCCACGCTCGGCTTCCAGCGCGTCCTGCAGCGGGCAGTGTTTCACGTCCAGTCGTCCGGCAAGAAAGAAGTGACCGGCGCGAACGTACTGGTAGCCATTTTCTGCGAACAGGAGAGCCAGGCGGTCTACTACCTGAAGCAGCAGAGTGTGGCGCGTATAGACGTGGTCAATTACATCACCCACGGCATCTCCCGCGTCGGCTCCAGCGGCAACAACCATCATCACAACCCCGACCCGACGCCGGAACAGGCCGACGAGGATATCGGTGCCGGTGCGGAGCCGGGCGGCTCCGATCCCCTGGAGAGCTACGCCACCAATCTGAACCAGGAAGCCATACTCGGACGCATAGACCCACTGGTGGGGCGGGCCCCGGAAGTGGAGCGGGTCACCCAGGTGCTGGCGCGCCGGCGCAAGAACAACCCCCTGCTGGTGGGGGAATCCGGCGTGGGCAAGACCGCCATTGCGGAGGGCCTGGCGCGGCGTATCGTCGACGAGGAGGTGCCGGAACCGCTGCGCAACAGCACCATTTATTCACTCGACCTCGGCTCGCTGCTGGCGGGCACCAAATACCGCGGTGACTTCGAGAAGCGCTTCAAGGCCCTGCTGGCCGAGCTGAAGAAACGCGATCACGCGGTACTGTTTATCGACGAGATTCACACCATTATCGGCGCCGGGGCGGCTTCTGGCGGCGTTATGGACGCCTCCAACCTGCTCAAGCCGCTGCTGTCCAGCGGCCAGCTGCGCTGTATCGGCTCCACAACCTTCACCGAGTATCGCGGTATTTTCGAGAAGGACCGTGCCCTGTCGCGTCGCTTCCAGAAAATTGACGTGAACGAGCCATCGGTTGAGGAGACGGTGCAGATACTGCAGGGGCTGAAGAGCTGCTTCGAGGACCACCACAAGGTGCGCTTCACCGACGCGGCCCTGGAAGCGGCGGCGCAGCTGTCCAGCCGCCATATCACCGAGCGCTTCCTGCCCGACAAGGCCATCGACGTGATCGATGAGGCCGGCGCCTACCAGTCGCTGCTGCCACCGGAGGAGCGCAAGGAGGTGATCGGCGTCACCGATATCGAAATCGTAATCGCCAAGATGGCCCGGATTCCCGCCAAGAGTGTCTCCGCCTCCGACAAGGAGCAACTGGCCAAGCTGGATGAAAACCTGAAGATGGTTGTATTCGGCCAGGATCAGGCCATCGGCGCCCTGACAACAGCCATCAAACTGAGCCGCGCCGGGCTGGGTGCCGAGGAAAAACCCATCGGCTCCTTCCTGTTCGCGGGCCCCACTGGTGTGGGCAAGACCGAGCTCTGCCGCCAGCTGGCCAAAGTGATGGGCATAGAGCTAATTCGCTTTGACATGTCCGAATATATGGAGCGCCACACCGTCTCCCGGCTGATCGGCGCACCCCCGGGCTATGTGGGCTTCGATCAGGGCGGGCTGCTGACCGATTCGGTCACCAAGCACCCCCACAGCGTGGTATTGCTGGATGAGATAGAGAAGGCGCACCCGGAAGTCTTCAACCTGCTGCTGCAAGTGATGGACCACGGCACCCTGACCGACAACAATGGCCGCAAGGCGGACTTCCGCAATGTCATTCTGATCATGACCACCAACGCCGGTGCAGAACTGATGAGCCGCCGCTCTATCGGCTTCTCGGCCCAGGACCACTCCAGTGACGGCATGGAGGAGATCAAGAAGATGTTCACCCCCGAGTTCCGCAACCGCCTGGACAGCATCATCCAGTTTGGCTCGCTGGACCTGGAGGTGGTCAAGACAGTGGTGGACAAGTTTATCGTCGAGCTGCAGGCGCAGCTGGACGAGTCCCGTGTGACCCTGGCAGTGGACGATGAAACGCGCGAGTGGCTGGCGGTGCACGGCTACGACGAAAAGATGGGTGCCCGCCCCATGGCGCGCCTGATCCGCGACAAGTTGCGCAAACCGCTGGCAGAGGCTGTGCTGTTTGGCGAGTTGGCAGAAGAGGGTGGTCGCGTGGAAGTGACCATCGAGAACGACGAGCTGGCGATCAAGACGGCGGTTCCGGCGTAGGGTGCGCCGTGCGCACCGAGCACAGGTAGGATGCTGCGCACGGCGCATCCTACGTAGTGGTCAGTGTAAGACGGCCACCGTAGAAACGAAAAAAGCCACCTTTTGGGTGGCTTTTTTCGTTTCTGTGGCTGGCTTCGGTCGCCAACCACTCATCACTCACATCAGCGGGCGCGATAGGTAATGCGCCCCTTGGTCAGGTCGTAGGGCGTCAGCTCCACTTTGACCTTATCGCCGGTGAGGATGCGGATATAGTTCTTGCGCATTTTCCCAGAGATATGCGCGATCACCACGTGTCCGTTTTCCAGCTTTACGCGGAAAGTGGTGTTGGGCAGGGTGTCGATCACCTCGCCTTCCATTTCAATGTAATCGTCTTTTGCCATGCGGCAGTAACCTTCAAAATATAACTTGTTCTGACCTTTCCCCGGCACTCTTCCCAATTTACAGGGGGCCGCGGCGCGACGGGCGAGCATTTTGCACGAAAAGGCACAATAGAGCAAAGGTGGCGTGCTTGGGCCAACTCGGGCCCATCAACCGGGCTTCGGGGTCCTCAGGGCCCAGCGGTTTTCCCGGAGCAGCTCAACGGGCTGGAATTGGCTCTTGTAGGCCATCTTTTGGCACTCTTCGATCCAATAGCCCAGGTAGAGGCTGGGCAGCCCCAGTCGTCGAGCCCACTCGATCTGGTAGAGAATGCAGAAACTGCCGAGGCTGCGTTTATCCTCGTCCGGATCGAAGAAAGTATAGATGGCCGACATTCCGGCCGTAAGCAGGTCCGTGACCGCAGTGGCCACCAGCCTGCCGCGGGCGCGAAACTCGATATAGCGGGTTGCGCCCCAGGCCTGGGTGAGGAAGCTGCGGTACTGCTCGCGGCTGGGCGGGTACATCTCCCCATCTGCGTGGCGACGCTCTATATAGCGCGCGTAGAGCTCGTAGTGCTCGTCGGTGTCGATGGTCTCGACATGGAAGATGTCCAGATCGCGGTTGCGTCGCCAGCAGCGGCGCTGCTGGCGATTGGGCATGAACAGGCTCACCGGAACCCGCGCCGGAATACAGGCCTGGCAGGCTGCGCACTGGGGCCTGTACAGATAGCCGCCGCTGCGACGGAAGCCCAACTCCGACAGGCGGCTGTAGAGACGCTGGTCGACGGGTGTCTGCGGGTCCACAAACACGGTGGTGGCCTCCCGGTCCGGCAGGTAGCCGCAGGGGTGTGGCAGGGTGGCCAACAGGCGCACGGAATCCAGCTGGGAATATTTACTCATGTCTTCGCGGCAGTCTCATGGCTCCACGACAGCCTCCACGGCTGCGGGAAGGGCGGCTGCCGGACACCGGCCTCCAACAGCCCCTCGAAATCCTCGCGAGTCACCTCCACTGCCCCCAGGCTGGTCAGGTGAGGATTTCCAACCTGGCAGTCGATCAGCGGGCAGCCCCACAATTCTAACTGCCGCACCAGGTGGACAAAAGCGACTTTGGAGGCGTCGGTTTCGCGGTGAAACATGGATTCGCCAAAGAAGATGCGGCCCAGGGCCAGGCCATAGAGGCCGCCGACCAGCCTTCCCTCACGCCACACCTCGACGGAATGGGCGTGGCCGCGGCGGTGCATCTCAAGGTAGGCATCGCGCATCTCGTCGGTAATCCAGGTGCCCTCGGCGTCGGCCCGCACCGCGCGGCAGGCCTCAATGACCCTTTCGAATGCCCGGTCGAATGTCACTTCGAAGGTGCCGCGGCGCAGCACCTTGCGCAGACTTCGGCCAATACGAAACTGATCGGGGAAGACGACGCAGCGGGGCGAGGGACTCCACCAGAGAATGGGCTGGTCGTCGGAATACCAGGGAAAGATGCCGCGGCGGTAGGCGGCCAGCAGCCAGTCGGGACTCAGGTCGCCACCGATGGCCAGCAGGCCGTTGGGATCCTTGAGGGCGAGGTCTGCCGGGGGGAACTCGATCCGCGCGATGTCGAGCAGTGTCAAATGGCCGTCTGTGGACTTTGTCACGAGTCGGTTGCGCTCCCCTAGAACTTCACGCGTAAAGGTTAACCAAACAAAAAGGGCGATCACAAGGATCGCCCATGGGACTGTGAGCTCCCGGGTTACTGGGCGTCCAGGAAGCGCTCGGCGTCCAGGGCCGCCATACAGCCGGTACCGGCGGAGGTTACTGCCTGGCGGTAGATATGGTCGGAGACGTCGCCCGCGGCGAAGACGCCGGGAATGGAGGTCTGGGTGGCATTGCCGTCCAGGCCGCTCTGCACCAGGATGTAGCCGCCGTTCATTTCCAGCTGGCCCGCGAAGATATCGGTGTTGGGCTTGTGGCCGATGGCGATGAAAACGCCGGAAACGTCCAGTTCGCTGGTGGAGTCGTCCTGGGTGCTGCGCAGGCGCACGCCGGTCACGCCGTTGTCGTCACCCAGCACCTCGTCCAGGGTGTTGTGCCAGCAGACATTGATATTGCCATTCTCCACCTTGTCCATCAGGCGATCCTGCAGGATCTTCTCGGAGCGCAGCTCGTCGCGGCGGTGAATCAGGGTCACTTCGCTGGCGATATTGGACAGGTACAGGGCCTCCTCGACCGCGGTATTGCCGCCACCGACAACCGCCACTTTCTGGTCGCGATAGAAGAATCCGTCACAGGTGGCGCAGGCACTGACGCCGCGCCCCTGGAAGGCCTCCTCGGAGGGCAGGCCCAGGTACTGGGCGGAGGCGCCGGTGGCGATGATCAGCGCGTCGCAGGTGTAGGTGTCGTTGCCTTTCAGGGTGAAAGGGCGCTGCTTCAGGTCCACGGAATCAATGTGATCGAAGATGATCTGAGTATCGAAGCGCTCGGCGTGTTGCTGCATCTGCACCATCAGGTCGGGCCCCTGCAGGTCGGCGACGCCGCCCGGCCAGTTCTCCACCTCGGTAGTGGTGGTCAGCTGCCCACCCTGTTGCATGCCGGTAATGACGACCGGGTTGAGGTTCGCACGCGCGGCGTAGATGGCGGCGGTGTATCCGGCGGGGCCGGAGCCGAGGATGATCAATCGGTGGTGGTTGTTACTCATGAAGCACTCTTAAAAGCAGGCAATTGAAAAAAGTGTATTCAGCAAATCGGGAATCAACCCGCCCGGCTGTTTTTTGAGCAGTCGGGGCCATTAAGCAAATCGCTACGGACTATCAATTTGGCGGCCATGATAGGCGATAGAGACAGGCGGACGAAATAGTTTGCCTTAATTTGACCGATTGCAGGCCGCTATCCGCTAGCCCCTCACCAACACCGGTCCGGGGCTCGAGAAACCTCTATAAATCTTGCAATATACTTTAGGAAACTATTTTATATTGTTGATTTTGTTGAATAAAAATCCATTTAAGGTGAAGTCTCAGCTGGCCCGTCGGTAGCAATTTGGCAGCGCCTGTAGTACACAGTCGACTGCTACGGAAGTTAAAGCCGCCAAGCCAGATCCACAAAGCAGTAACAAGAGCCGAGGTAAGCCATTGAAGGCCGATAGCGCGACCGACCAATCCACAGAGGAAAGCGGAGTACTGCCGGACTCCCTGATCGCCCGCCTGTTGCGCGAGGGCGCCCTGATCGCGCTACTGGCAGGCGCGCTGCTGCTCGCCATCAGCCTGTTGAGCTACAGCCCCCAGGATCCCGGCTGGTCCCATACCGGTCACGGAGGGCAGATCCAGAACGCGATAGGGCCCACCGGCGCCTGGCTGGCGGATGTCTGCCTGTCCCTGCTGGGCTGGATGGCCTACCTGTTTCCGCTGCTGATCGGCTGGCGCGCCTTTGGCATATTGCGCGACCGCAACGCGCGCTTCCACGGCCCCCTGTTTGCCCTGCGTGTCTCTGGCCTGGGACTGCTGCTGGCCACCGGGGCCGCCATCGCTACCCTGTGCTTCGCCGAGGCCGCGGAACCGCTGCCATTCTCCAACGGCGGTATCATCGGTGCGGCCATCGCCGGGGCGGCGGAGGTCAGCCTGGGCTATGTGGGCGCAACCATACTGCTGCTGTCGCTCTTCGCGATAGGCATCACCGTGTTTACCGGTCTTTCCTGGCTGAAACTGGCGGACGCCATAGGTCGCAATATCCTCGGTTTCTTCGCCTGGCTCGGCAATCGCTACCAGCGCCGACGCCAGCAGCGCGAGGAGCAACGCGCGGCGCGGCAGGCGATAGTGGTGCGCAAGGCCGCGGTGGAAGAGGAGAAACAGCGCACCGCCAAACGCCTTCCGCCGAAGATCGAGGCCGCGGCCCCGAAACCCAAGCAGAGTCCGCGCGCGGCCAAGGAGAAGCAGGGCGAACTCTTCTCCGCCGGCCCGGTCACCGGCACACTGCCGCCGTTGTCGCTGCTCGATGCGGCGGACAAGAACAAGAAGGCCGGCTTCTCGCGTGAATCCCTGGAGGCGCTGTCGCGCCTGCTGGAACTGAAACTGAAAGACTTCGGCGTGGTGGCCGAGGTGGTGTCGGTACTGCCCGGCCCGGTGGTCACCCGCTTCGAGATCCAGCCGGCACCGGGGGTCAAGGTGAGCAAGATCTCCAACCTGGCCAAGGACCTGGCGCGCTCGTTGGCGGTAATCAGTGTGCGGGTGGTGGAAGTGATTCCCGGCAAGTCGGTGGTGGGCATCGAGATCCCGAATGAGAACCGGCAGATGGTACGCCTGACCGAGGTGCTGTCGGCCGATGTCTACGACAATGCCAAGTCCGCCATAACCCTGGCGCTCGGCCACGATATTTCCGGCCAACCGGTAGTGGCGGACCTGGCCAAGATGCCGCACCTGCTGGTGGCCGGTACCACTGGCTCCGGTAAGTCCGTCGGCATCAACGTGATGCTGCTGTCGCTGCTGTACAAGTCGACGCCGGAGGAGGTGCGCCTGATCCTGGTCGACCCGAAGATGCTGGAGCTGTCGGTCTACGAGGGCATTCCGCACCTGCTGACCCCGGTGATCACCGATATGAACGACGCCGCCAACGGCCTGCGCTGGTGCGTGGGCGAGATGGAGCGCCGCTACAAGCTGATGGCGGCCATGGGCGTGCGTAACCTGGCGGGCTTCAACCGCAAGGTGAGGGAGGCGATAGAGGCGGGCGAGCCGCTGGAGGATCCCACCTGGCAGCCGGACCCCCTGTCCAGCGTGCCGGAGGCAGAGCAGACGCGCCCGCACCTCAAGCCATTGCCGGCCATCGTCGTTGTGATCGACGAATTCGCCGACATGATGATGATCGTCGGCAAGAAAGTGGAGCAGTTGATCGCCCGTATTGCACAGAAGGCCCGCGCCGCCGGTATCCACCTGCTGCTGGCCACCCAGCGCCCGTCGGTGGATGTGATCACGGGCCTGATCAAGGCCAATGTGCCCACTCGTATCGCCTTCCAGGTCTCGTCCAAGATCGATTCCCGCACCATTCTCGACCAGGGCGGCGCCGAGCAGCTGCTCGGTCACGGCGATATGCTCTACCTGCCGCCCGGCAGTGGCGTGCCGGTGCGGGTACACGGTGCCTTCGTCGACGATCACGAGGTGCACAAGGTGGTGGCGGACTGGAGCCGCCGCGGCGAACCGGACTATATCGACGGCATCGTCGACGACAGCAACAACAGTATTCCGGTACCCGGTATGGAGACCGAAGGCGGCGAGGATGGGGATCCGGAGGCGGATGCCCTCTACGACGAGGCGGTGGCCTTCGTTACCAAGTCGCGCAAGGCCTCCATCTCGTCGGTGCAGCGCCAGCTGCGCATCGGCTACAATCGCGCCGCGCGCATCATCGACGCCATGGAGGCCGCCGGCGTGGTATCCCCGGCAGGGCACAATGGCAACCGCGAGGTGTTGGCCCCGCCGCCGGCATGAGAGCTCGATGGCGGTAGGCGTGAATGCGGTTCAGGCGATATTCACCCGCCGGGAACTAATCTTTAGGGAAATCCCCAGACTGGAATCCTGATATGAAAAAGCTACTGCGCAACTCCCTCGTGGCCCTGGGCGTCTTTGCCGGTACTGCCTGGGCCGATGCCACCGACGAGCTGAGCCGCCTGCTGCAACCCCTGGCGGCCCTGTCCGGCAACTTCCAACAGACACTGCTCGACGAGCGCGGTGAAGTGCTGCAGAAGAGCAGCGGCAACTTCTCGGTGCAGCGCCCGGGCAAGCTGCGCTGGCAGACCGGCGAGCCTTTCCCCCAGCTGCTGGTCACCAACAACAAGAAGTTGTGGCTCTACGATCCGGACCTGGAACAGGTCACGGTGCGCCCGGTAGACAAGCGCATGAAAGAGACGCCAGCGCTGCTGCTCGGCGGCAAGGTGGAGGAAATCCGCGGCTCCTTCAATGTCAGCAGCAAGAAGGGTGGCTATCACCTGACACCGAAGAATGCCTCGGCGCCATTCAAGACCATGGAGATCCGCTTCAGCGGGAATGGCTTGCCTTCAGGCATGACCGTACGCGACGGCATGGGGCAGACCACCAAAATCAAGTTCAGCGGCATGCAGGCAAACCCGAAACTGTCCAATTCGATCTTCAATTTCAAACCGCCGAAAGGTACCGACGTCATCCGCGATGAGTGACCTCTTTCAGTCCAGGCCCAGACATCAACCCCTGGCCGCGCGTATGCGGCCGGAATCCCTGGCCCAGTATGTGGGCCAGGCGCATTTACTGGGGGCGGGAAAACCGCTGCGCGAGGCCGTGGAGCGCGGCCAGTTGCACTCGATGGTGCTCTGGGGGCCGCCGGGGGTGGGCAAAACGACCTTTGCGCGTCTGCTGGCGAAGGAGTGCGACGCGCGATTCGCGACCCTCTCTGCAGTGCTGGCCGGCGTCAAGGAAATTCGCCAGGCGGTGGCGGAAGCCGAACAGCACAGCGCCCAGTTCGGGCGCGGCACCATACTGTTCGTCGACGAGGTACACCGCTTCAACAAGGCGCAGCAGGATGCCTTCCTGCCCTACGTGGAGGAGGGCACCGTGACTTTCGTCGGTGCCACCACGGAAAACCCGGCCTTCGAGCTGAACAATGCGCTGCTGTCCCGCTGCCGCGTCTATCTGTTGCGCAGTATTCCAGAAGAGGAGCTGCTCGGACTGATGCAGCGGGCACTGGAGGATGATGCAGAGCTGGCGGCGCGCGAAATCAGCATTGCCGACGAGATTCTGGCCAGGATTGCCAGGGCCGCCGACGGCGATGCGCGCAGCGCCCTGAACCTGCTGGAAATCGCCTGCGACCTGTCGAGGGAGGAGGGCGGCCAGTACCTGGTCGATGAGGGTGTGCTGGCAGAGGTGCTGAGTGCCGACGTGCGCCGCTTCGACAAGGGCGGCGACTACTTCTACGACCAGATCTCGGCGATGCACAAATCCGTGCGCGGCTCGGATCCGGATGCGGCCCTCTACTGGTTTGCGCGCATGGTCGACGGCGGCTGCGACCCGCTGTACATCGCCCGCCGCGTGGTGCGTATGGCCAGTGAGGATATCGGCAATGCGGACCCGCGCGCGCTGCAGCTGGCCCTGAATGCCTGGGATGTGCAGGAACGCCTCGGCAGTCCCGAAGGGGAGTTGGCTATCGCCCAGGCCGTGGCCTACCTGGCCGTGGCGGCCAAGAGCAACGCGGTCTACACCGCCTACAAGCGGGTACTGGCGGATATCCGCCGCGATCCCAGCTTTGAAGTGCCGATTCACCTGCGCAACGCGCCCACCAAATTGGCCAAGAGCATGGCCCACGGCGCCGACTACCGTTATGCCCACGACGAGCCCGACGCCTTCGCCGCCGGCGAGAACTACCTGCCCGAGGAGATTTCCGGGCGCAGCTACTACCAGCCGGTGCCGCGGGGCCTGGAGCTGAAGATCGGCGAGAAGCTGGAGCACCTGCGCCGACTCAACCGCGAGAGTGAGCAAAAGCGCTATGACAAGAGTGGCCAGTGACCGGTGATCAGTGGTTGGCGTAGAGGAGAATAAAAAATGCAGTGGCTGGCTATCGCCTTCGGTGGCGCGCTGGGAGCAGTTTTTCGCCACCTGATCACCGTGGGCAGTTTCCACCTGTTCAGCGGCAAGTTCCCCTACGGTACCCTGATCGTCAATGTCGCCGGCTCTTTTTTGATCGGTATCGCCTATGTGGCGATCGTCGAGCGCGCCATGCTTGGCCACGAATGGCGCCTGCTGCTGATGACCGGCTTCTTCGGTGCCCTGACCACCTTCTCCACCTTCTCGCTGGAAACCGTCATCTTGTGGCACAATGGCCAGCCTTTGGCGGCGCTGGCCAATATCCTGATCAGCTTCGCGCTGTGCCTGGCCGCAACAGTGGGCGCCATCGCCCTGGCAACGAAATACTTTTAAACAACCATGCTGTAGGAGCCTGCTCGCAGGCGAACTGGAAACAATGCTCGACCCGAAACTCATTCGCACCCAAATGGAACAAGTGGCCGCGGCCCTGAAAAAACGCGGCGTGGAACTGGACACTGCAAAACTGGAAAGCCTAGAGGAGCGCCGCAAGGAATTACAGGTGCGCACCGAGAGCCTGCAGAATGAGCGCAACAGCAAGTCGAAGAATATCGGCCGCGCCAAGGCGTCCGGCGAGGATATAGCCCCGCTGCTGAAAGAAGTGGAGTCCCTCGGCGGCGAGCTGAATGAAGCCAAGCAGTCCCTGGGCGAACTGCAACAGGAGCTGGATGCGATCCTGTCCGCCATCCCGAACCTGCCGGATGAATCCGTCCCGGAAGGCGAAAGCGAGGACGACAACGTCGAGGTGCGCCGCTGGGGCCAGCCGCGCCAGTTCGATTTCGAGATCAGGGACCACGTGGACCTGGGCGCGCAACTGGGTGGCCTGGATTTCGAGATGGCCACCAAACTCACCGGGTCACGCTTCGCCGTGATGACCGGGCAGGTGGCCAAACTGCACCGTGCCCTGGCGCAGTTTATGCTCGACACCCATATCGAGGAGCACGGCTACCGCGAGGCCAATGTGCCGGCGATCGTCAACGGCGAGTCCCTCTTCGGCACCTCGCAGCTGCCGAAGTTCGAGGAAGACCTGTTCAAGCTGACCGACGAGCGCGGCTTCTACCTGATCCCGACCGCCGAAGTGCCGCTGACCAACTTCTACCGCGACGAAATCGTCGAAGATGCCCAGTCCCTGCCGCACAAATTCGTCGCCCACACTCCCTGTTTCCGCTCCGAGGCCGGCTCCCACGGCCGCGATACCCGCGGCATGATTCGCCAGCACCAGTTCGAAAAAGTCGAGCTGGTATGGGCGACCCGCCCGGACCAGTCGGAAGAGGCGCTGGAGGCGCTGGTACAGAACGCGGAAACCATACTGCAGAAGCTAAACCTGCCGTATCGCACCGTGGTGCTGTGCGGCGGCGATATCGGTTTTGCCGCGCGCAAGACCTACGATATAGAGGTGTGGATTCCATCCCAGGACAAATACCGGGAGATTTCCTCCTGCTCCCTGGTGGGTGACTTCCAGGCGCGCCGCATGAAGGCCCGCTGGCGCAACCCGGAAACCGGCAAGCCGGAGCTGCTGCACACCTTGAACGGCTCTGGCCTGGCGGTGGGGCGCACCCTGATTGCGGTGCTGGAAAACTACCAGCGCGAAGATGGCCGTATCGAGGTGCCGGAAGTACTGCGCCCCTATATGCGCGGCCGGGAAGTTCTTGGCCCGGAATCTGCATAACGTAATCCGTTGGCGCGAAGATAATCTTCGCCCGCTGCCCAGAGGGCCGGCATGGGGTCGGCCCGACAACGGAATTCTACCTTGCGTTATCTACCTCTCGCCTTTGATGTCAAAGGCCGCAACTGCCTGCTAGTCGGCGGCGGCGCGGTCGCTACCCGTAAGGCGCGCCTGCTGGCCAGGGCCGGCGCGCGTCTGTTAGTGGTATCCCCCCAAATTACCGAAGAACTGCAGCAGCTGCTCGAGCAGAGCGACGGGCGGTTCTTCCAGGCCGAATACCGCGCAGATTTTCTCGACAGCGCCGAGCTGGTCGTCGCCGCAACCGCCGACAGCGACATCAATCGCGCCGTCTCCACCGATGCCCGGTCCCGGCGCCTGCCGGTCAATGTGGTGGATGCCCCAAAACTGTGCACCTTTACCTTCCCGGCCATCGTAGAGCGCGGCCCGGTATCGATCGGCATCAGCAGTGGTGGCGCCGCGCCGGTGCTGGCGCGGCGTATCCGCGCGCAGCTGGAGGCGCTGCTGTCCCCCGGTATCGCCTCGCTGGCGGAACTCGCAGCGCGGATGCGCGACAGGGTCAAGGCGGCACTGCCGGAGGCGCAGCGCAAGGATTTCTGGCAGTGGGTTTTTACCGGCCCTGTAGCCTCCAAAGTCGAGGGGGGCAGGGTACGCGAGGGAGAGGCGGAGCTGCTTGCGGCACTGCAGCAGGGGGCCGCCCGCCCGGCGCCGGGCGGCGAGGTCTACCTGGTCGGCGGCGGTCCGGGAGATCCGGACCTGCTGACATTCCGCGCCCTGCGCCTGATGCAGCAGGCTGACGTCGTGCTCTACGATCGCCTGGTATCCCCGCAGGTTCTGGACCTGGTGCGCCGCGATGCCGAGCGTATCTACGTGGGCAAGAAAAAGGAATTTCACTCGGTGCCCCAGGAGGGTATCAATCAGCTATTGGTGGACCAGGCGCTACAGGGAAAGAAGGTCTTGCGGTTGAAGGGCGGCGACCCCTTTATCTTCGGTCGCGGTGGCGAGGAGATAGACAAGCTGGCCGAGGCCCGGATCCCGTTCCAGGTGGTGCCGGGTATTACCGCCGCCTCTGGCTGCTCCAGCTACGCAGGTATTCCGCTGACCCACCGCGACCACGCGCAGTCGGTGCGCTTTATAACCGGGCATTTAAAGCAGGGCGAGCTGGAGTTGCCCTGGGCCGAGCTGGCGTCTCCCGGGCAGACTCTCGTCTTCTATATGGGGCTCACCGGCCTCGAGACCATCTGCAAGCAGTTGGCAGCTAACGGACTGCCGGAAGATACGCCGGCGGCGCTGGTAGAGAAGGGCACCACCAGGGAGCAGCGGGTCGTGGTCGGCAATATTTCTACGCTGCCTGCGCTGGCGGTGACTGAAGAAGTGGAGGCACCGGCGCTGACAATTGTCGGTGGCGTTGTCAGCCTGCACGAAAAACTGCGCTGGTATAAACCCGAGTAAAATCTACTCCCCATTCTGTAGGAAAAAGCCGGATCCAACCGAGCATCTATACTGCAAAAGAAGTTTGCACCCGGTGCTCGTTATGTTGTTGGCCCTGATCCGGTTTTACTGCACTCTTTTAGTGCGATTCTATCTGCCGCGAGAAAACGAAATCTGTGTGCCCAGCCAGGAGGACAGCCACTCTCGCCGCTACTCCGACCGATACCGCCTGAAAAGAAGCTGGGTGAAAAACCTCTGGATAGGCTCCTCGCTGTTAATGCTCTGCTTTCCGCTGATGCCATTTGTACTGGCGGTGGGCCTGCTCACATCATTCCTGTCTTTCGCGATACTCGACGAAACCGCGTGATGGAGTTGGCTGGTGGCGAGCAGCCGGTATGCCGGCCACCGGCCACTGACTTAGCGAAGCGTCAGCGAGTAGCGCACTTCTCCCTCCACCAGCGGTGACGGTTTCCCGTCAACCCAGTCCCCGTGACCATTGCCAAAAAATGGCGACAACGGGTGTGCACTCTGGCCCGTGGCCATATGGAAAATCGCATGCGCCTCGCGTCCCGGCGCCACGACCATGCGCTCCGATGCGCCGTTGCTGCGAGACTGGTAGCGCGGCATGTGGGTATCGCCGGAGAGCTGGTCCGCCGGCATGGCGGTAAACCAGTTGACC
The DNA here is from genome assembly GCF_014904815.1 of Microbulbifer taiwanensis. Taxonomy (GTDB): domain Bacteria; phylum Pseudomonadota; class Gammaproteobacteria; order Pseudomonadales; family Cellvibrionaceae; genus Microbulbifer; species Microbulbifer taiwanensis. Next base: position 14,289 of record NZ_JACZFR010000054.1, on the reverse strand, counting down.
GCCGCAACGACCCGTCCCAAGGGGTGCTGGATTCGGGCGGTGTTCTCGACACCCCAGGTCTGCTCCCCGAGCGGGCGGCCGTCCTCGCCCATCTCCGCCAGCACCCGATCCAGTGCCGCCAGCTTCAGTGAGCGCCAGGATTCGAAGTCCGGGTTCAGCAACTGCGCCGGTTCCTGTTGTGCCATTTCCCAGAGCGCGTACTCGAACTGGCGCTTCAGCGGGCCGAAGGAAAAGTCCGGCTGGTGGCGGCGCATATAGGTCAGGACCGGCGCTGTGGTGATCTTCATGAACTCCAGCCGGTAGTTGCGCACTATGCGGTAACCGACAGAGTCGGCGCTGGCGCGGCCACCCCAATTCTGCACCTGCTCGCGCACGTCGCGATAGCTGTCCTGGCCGTTCAATAGTGCCACCAGGTGCTCCTGCCAGCGCTGCAGGAACACTGCGCGATCATCCAGCTGGATATCCAGCAGGGACTGCTCGTCGAAAGTCTCCCGGGTGAAGAGGTCGTCACGGATCTGCTGCTGTCGCGCGCCCAGGGCGTAGCCGTGATTGCCCATCACGTGCAGGTAGTCGCCATCCATGGTGCGCCCGTTGGCGGTCCAGATGCGGTGGGATGGGGGATCATAGACGCGCGGCTGCTCCTCGACGCTCAGGTAGCCGTCCCAGTAGGCGCTGCCATCGGCCCAGGATTGCGATCGACTGCCGTCGAACCCCACCCGGCGCGGGATGGCGCCGCCCACCGTCCAGCCGATATGGCCGTCCCGGTCACCGACGACCAGGTTCTGGTGTGGAATCCCCAGCTGCGGCCCCAGGTCGAGCGCCTCTTTCGCGGAGGCGACTGCTTCCAGGTGCAACAGATTCAGATTGCCGCCGCGGATATCGTGCGCGATCCAGCGGTAGGCGAGGGGGATTCCACGGCCGTTTTCAGCCACCACCGGGCCCCAGATGGTTTTGCGCACTTCCAGCGACTCCGGCTCCGCTTCCTTGATCGCGATGACTTCCCGTTCCAGCTCGAACTCGCGCCAGCCGTCCGGGGTCCGGTACTGGGAGCCGTCTTCACTCAGCTCCAGCGGAATCAGGTCGCCCCAGTCGCCGAAGGTATTGGTAAAGCCCCAGGCCACCAGCCCGTTGCTGCCGATCACTGCGATGGGGCCGCCGGGCAGGGTCGCTCCGCGCATGGTGCGACCGCTGCCGGGAAGAGACCAGCCGGCGCGGTACCAGATATTGGGTACATTCAGCTCCAGGTGCATATCGTCCGCCAGAATGGCGCCGCCGTGTTCGGTCAGGGCGCCGCCGACGACCCAGTTGTTACTGCCGTAGACGCTGTCGTCGCTCGCCATTACCCGATAGGCGACGGCTTCACCCTCTTCGAGCAGCGACGCTATGGGTGTCTCGGGCAGGGCTATCGGACCGCGGGCCTCGCCGATCAGTGGTGCATCCCAGCTGCCGCCGGTGGGAAAGTAGAACTCGTAGAGATCCCGCGGCAGCAGCTCGGCCAGCGCGGTATCGCGCAGCTCGAACTTGCCGATGGGGCTCTGCAGCGTCAGGTACATGCTGAATATCGTCAGCAGGCTGTCTGCACTGGTCCAGGGCTCCGGCTCCCGCCCCAGCAACATATATTCCCAGGGCTTGGCCCCCAACTGCTGCAGACCGTAGTTGACGCCCTGCACATACTTTTCCAGCAGCTGCCGCTGTGCCCGGGGCAGGGCGGCGATATTGCGCTCGGCGCGCTTGCGGAACTGGTGCAGGCGCACGGCCTGGTCGTGTTTCAGGGTCGCCCCGCCCACCAGCTCCGACAGCTCGCCGGCCGAATTGCGTCGCAGCAGGTCCATCTGGAAGAAACGTTCCTGCGCGTGCAGAAAGCCGAGGGCAAAGGCGGTGCTGTTGCGGTCTTCCGACTCGATCAGGGGAATGCCCTGGGCGTCGCGGCTGATGGTCACCGGGGCTTTCAGCAAGCCGCCGGTTTCCAGTGCGCCTTCGAGAACCGGCAGACTCTGGCGGAGCCACAGCCAGGCACCGAGCAAAGAGATGACAATGAACGCTGACAGGCCGAACAGGAGGCGCGGCAGCAGCCGCTTGGGCGAAGAGCTCTGGGTCATGGGGTATTTCACCGGGACATTATTGTATTTGGTGTATTTCGCGATTTTAGCAACCGACAGCCGCAACAAAATAGTTACTCAGGGACAGATACGGGTCACAAAAATCGATTTTCCGTGGAATCTAATGCCAGTAAAGTGCGGATTCTTTATTCTGCGCCACAGAGAACTGACCAGTCACTAGAAAAAAGTCATAACAGGCTTTCAAATCCTCCTTCGTGATCGTAAGATGGCGCCCAATAACAAAAACCAGAAATTAAGAAACATCACGCTTTTCTATAACAACAAACGCGAGGACGCGATGATGCACGACGCCGATCAGAACGGGAAAATCCGTCAATTCAGCCTGTCTACCCTCTCCGGAGCCATTGCCTTTGCCACTGCCATCAGCGGTACAGCCTATGCTGCGGAAATCGAGGAAGTAGTGGTTACCGCGCAGAAACGTGCGGAAAACCTGCAGGACGTACCCATTGCCATCTCCGCCGTAACCGGCGACAACATCAAGGCCATGGGCGTCAAGAACCTGACCGACCTGGGCAAGTCGACGCCCGGTGTCGAGATGAACAACGACACGCCCCTGCAGCCCACCTATAACATTCGCGGTATCCAGACCTCGGACTTCACCGTGGGCTCAGACCCGGCAGTGGCCGTCTATGTCGATGGTGTCTATAACGGCCGCGGTGCCGGCGCCGAGGTGCCACTGGCGGATATCGAGCGAGTGGAAGTGCTGAAGGGCCCCCAGGGCACCCTGTTCGGCCGCAACGCCACTGGCGGTGCTATCCATATCATCACCAAGAAGCCGCAGGCCGACGACACCACCGAATTGAGCGTGACCGCCGGCAACTACGGCCGCCAGTCCGCGGACCTGCTGGTTAATCGCCAGCTGAGCGACAACCTCTACGGTCGCATCACTGCGTCCAACAACCGTCGCGACGCCTTTGCCGACAACCTGGCGGGCGGCTTCTCCGCCGGCAACCAGGACACCCAGACCTACCGCGCCTCCCTGCTGTGGGAACCGACCGCCGATACCGAAGTCCTGTGGCGCGCTGACTACGGCGTGATGGACCAGGGCAGCGCGCTGCGTACTTCCATAGTACCCAGCCTGCAGGCGATAGATGGCGGTACCGATGTCTTCGGCGATTACGCCCTGGACACCCCGACCATCGAAGACCGCGATTCTTTCGGCACCTCGCTGACGGTTACCAGCGACTTCGAGAACTTCACCCTCACCTCCATCACTGCCTTCAGCAAGTTCGACTCGCACCTGCAGCAGGACGAGGACGGCACTGCGAACCCGGATTATATGTTCGGCTCCGCGAACTTCGACGAGCAGGAACAGTTCTCCCAGGAATTCCGCCTGAATGGCGCCACCGATAGACTGAAGTGGACCCTCGGTGCCTCCTACGCCCAGGAGAAGCTGGAGCATGTGACCGACGCCTACTTTACCGCCGGCTCGCTGGAATCCTTCGCAGTCTATGAGGGTGTCAAGGCCGCCTACGAGAATGCCGGCCTGACTACCACTGAACTGGAAGATATCGCAGTACAGACCCGTCAGGGAATGATCGCCGGCGGACTGGAAGGCGCCGCGGTGGCCACTTTTGTATACGACCTGATGGTTCAGTCGGGCCAGGCTGACCAGCTCCTCGCCATGTTCGGCGCTCCGGACTTTATCACTGCCAGCATGCTCGACCGCGAGCAGATGGCTGCGCAACTGATGGCGGGCATTACACCCTGGGTAATGGCGGACACCCCCTGGAACGAATCCGTTACCAATACCGGTGACTACCGCTCGGCAGCCATTTACGGTGACTTTACCTGGAGCCTGACCGACAAGATGGACCTGACCGTGGGCGCGCGCTATACCGCCGACGAGAAGGACTTCACCATCCAGAGCGCTTACCAGAATACCCTGCCTCTGGCGCTTACCGGCGGCGATGTGGATGTACTGGACCCGAACGGCAACGTCATCGGAGTCCTGCCAATCCCAGCGGTTCCCGCGGGCGTGATCCCCGCGCAGCCTTTTGGTATGGCATTTAACAACAACGGCGTCGCCGACCTGTACCAGGAACTTGATGATTCCTGGAGCGATATCTCCGGCCGCATAGTGCTGGACTACCGCTGGAACGACGATGTAATGACCTACGTCTCCCTGTCGGAAGGCTTCAAGGCCGGCGGCTTCAACAGCTTCAGTGCGGCGCCGGGTATCGATCCCTCCTTCGACCAGGAAGACGTTACCAACTTCGAGGTCGGCCTGAAGAGCAGCCTGTTCGACAACCGCATGCAGCTCAATACGGCGATTTACAGCTACGAGTACGACAACCTGCAGGAACTGGACCTGGTGGGCGCGCCCATCCCCAACTACTACCTGCGCAACGCCGACGCCGAAGGGCAGGGCATGGAAGTCGAAGTACTCTGGGCCGCTACCGACAACCTGATGCTCGGCGGCAACTACTCGCTCCTGGATACCGAGTACACGCGCTACGAAGTCCTCACCGCTGCGGGTGAAACCGAGGATGACTCGCGTGTGGGTCAACCGCGGGTGGGCACGCCGGAGAACAAGTTCAACCTGATGGCCGAGTACAGCCTCGACCTGGCCTCCGGCGCCAACATCGTACTGCGCGGGGATTACAACTGGACCGACGAGCGCGTCGGTACCATCTCCGATCCCAGCCGTGTGGTGGAGGACTACCAGCTGATGAACCTGCGCGCCGGCTGGAATAGCGCTTCCGATCGCTACTCCGCGGCCCTGTGGGTGCAGAACGTTACCGATGAGGAGATCGCCGGCGGTTACGGCGGTACTGGTGCGGCCATCGGTGCCAGCCCGGCCTGGCGCTACATGCCACGTATGTACGGCGCCGACTTCACCGTACGTTTCTAAGCTGAAAGACGACTCAGCGAACCTGAAAGGGGCCGGCATTTGCCGGCCCCTTTTTTATTGTGGCATTACACGCTGAGAGAAACTGGCGTCAAATGGATCATATAGTCCGGTGATCGCATGGGAATCCGGGAAAAACTGCGTATGATCAATGGCATGTAATGGAATTTACGAGCAGTTGGCCGTCGCCATGACGATACTCGCGGGTGAGGTAGATACAGAAATCCAGCAGCAACTCCTCACGCGTTTCCGTCGCGTTCGCAGCGAGACGGAGCAGCTGGCAGACCCGCTGTCGGCTGAGGACATGCAGCTGCAGTCAATGCCCGACGCCAGTCCCACCAAGTGGCACCTGGCCCACACCAGTTGGTTTTTCGAGACCTTTGTCCTGCTGCCCCGCCTTCCCGGTTACCGTCAGTTCGATGCCGATTTCCACCACCTGTTCAACTCTTATTACAACAGCCTCGGCACGCCCTTCAGTCGCCCGCAGCGCGGCCTGCTTTCCCGGCCCGATCTCGACAGCGTGTTTGCCTACCGCCAGACGGTCGACCGCTGCATCGACGGATTGCTGGCCGAGTATCCCGTCACACCGGAATTGGAAGCGCTGATCACCCTGGGGCTCAATCACGAGCAGCAGCACCAGGAGTTGCTGCTGACCGATATCAAACATGCTTTTTCCATCAATCCGATACTGCCCGCCTATCTGGACAGTGCGCCGGACGACGACGTGCCTGGCAGGGTAGAGGAATCCAGCTGGCTGCAGATTCCCGGTGGGGTCTACAGTATCGGCGGTGAAGGGGAGCACTTCTTTTTTGACAATGAGAGCCCGGCACACCAGCAGCTGCTGCAGGATTTCCGCATCGCCTCGCGATTGGTCAGCAATGGCGAGTACCGGGAATTTATCGAGGACGGAGGCTACCGCGAACCGCGCTTGTGGCTCTCCGATGGCTGGGCCCAGGTCCAACAGAATCGCCTGGAACACCCCCTTTACTGGCAGAAACGGGAGGGGCGCTGGTATCAGTTCACCCTGGCCGGGTTGCAACCGCTCGTGGATCCGGAGCCGGTCTGCCATCTCAATTACTACGAGGCCGACGCCTTCGCCACCTGGTCGGGCGCACGCCTGCCCACCGAATTCGAATGGGAAGTGGCGGCCTGCCTACTGCGCAAACCGGACCAGTTGGCCGGCGCCAACCTGCTGGAGAAGCGGGCTTTTCGTCCCCTGGCTGCCAGTGCCGGGCAGGCACAATTTCTCGGGGATCTGTGGGAGTGGACCAGCAGCGCCTATCAGCCCTACCCGGGCTTCCGCGCCAGCAGTGATGCCGTTGGCGAATACAACGGCAAGTTCATGTGCAACCAGAAGGTCCTACGCGGCGGCTCCTGTATTACACCGGCGGAGCATATCCGCATGAGCTATCGCAATTTCTTTTACCCGCACCAGTCCTGGCAGTTTACAGGAATCCGCCTCGCAGGAGACTGAATGTGAATATGGCCTTGTCGCCCGTTTGCGGCGAACAGCTAGACGAACAACGAAAGGAAAGCGTGTTTCTCAGGGATGTACTGGAAGGCCTGGGCAAGCAGCAGAAAACACTGCCGTGCAAATATCTGTACGACGAGATCGGCTCGCGCCTGTTCGAGCGCATCTGCGAGCTGGATGACTATTACCTGACCCGAACCGAGGCGGCCATATTTTCCGACAACATGGTCGACATGGCCCGGCAAATAGGCCCGGGGGCGGCCATTGTGGAACCGGGCGCGGGCAACTGCGAGAAGGTCCAGCCGCTGCTCGAGCAGCTGGACAGCCCGCGCGGCTACTACCCCATCGATATCTCGCCGGAAATCCTGCTCGCGGCCAGGGCGAGAATCATCGCACAGTTGCCCGATCTCGAGGTTCAGGCGTCAGTCGGGGACTTTACCCGGCCGGAAGTCTGGCGCGAGCTGGACGACCTCGCCGCGGGAAAAACAGTGCTTTTCTTTCCCGGTTCCACTATCGGCAATTTCGACCCGTGCCAGGCCGGGGAGCTGTTGCAGTTTTTCGCCACCCGGCTTCGCAGCGGCGATGCGATACTGATAGGCACAGACCTGGTAAAGGATTCCGTGGTGCTGGAACGGGCCTACTGCGACAGCGAGCATGTCACCGCAGCGTTTAACAAGAATATCCTCGCCCGAATCAATGGCGAACTGGACGCGGATTTCGATCTGTCCCTGTTTGCCCACCGGGCCTTTTACCACCCGCTGCGCCAGCGGGTGGAAATGCATCTCGTCAGCCTGAAGGAACACTGTGTGCGAATAGCCGGCAGGCAGGTGCGTTTTGCGGAGGGGGAGACAATTCACACCGAAAACAGCCACAAATATTCCGTGACGGGCTTTAACCGACTGCTCGATGAAGCCGGTTTCGCGCCTATCAGGCACTGGAGTGACCTACAGCAACGCTATGCAATCCACTATGCGCAGGTCGCTTAGCAATATCCTCTTGCTTTGCCTGCTCGGCTTCTTCGGCTCGCCACACCTGTACGGGGCCGAGGCCGCCGCGGCATCTGATTCGGACAGCTTCGTCGTCTACAAGCACCCGCTGTGTTTCTGTTGCAAGAAATGGATCCGCCACCTGGAGCACGGCGGCCTGACTACCGGTGTCGGCTACCGCCTCGATATGAGCGAAGTGAAAGGGCAGTGGGGTGTCCCCCAGGGTATGGAGAGCTGTCACACCGCGGTCTGGCACGGAAAATACGTCTTCGAAGGCCATGTGCCTGCCAGGTATATCTGGCAGTTTCTTGCCGATCCGCCGCAGGACAGCTTCGGCCTTTCCGTACCCGGCATGCCCGCCGGCAGCCCCGGTATGTACGACGGCAAAACCTTCGAGCCCTACAATATCTATCTCCTGTTGCGCGGTGGCGACTATCGTTTCTACGCGCGCGTCGAGAATCCGCAGGATCAATAGTTCTCCACTGGATGCCTGTGACGACAAAGCGATAACTTCGCGCCATCCCCCCGAATTAGCCATCTACTATTGCCATCAAAGCTAGAATCTATTGGCGGTCCTATACCGTGTGAACTATCTAATTGCATGCCTCTCGCAGTGGTAGTGCCTCCCCGGCGCTTGTGAAGCTCACCAGAAAGAACAAGACAAGATACTGTTTTGCGGAGGAGCTTTATGTCCATCCAAACCATGAAATCATCAGCTGTCGTCCGATCGCTTATCGTCGTATTCTCCATATTCTCCCTTCCGGCCCTGGCGCAGATGAATGCACCTCCCAGCAGTTACGCGCCGGTGGTGGACAAGGAGAGCTTCGGCTCCACGGTCAAACGGATGCGGGGGGAAAAGTCCGACGTCGAGAAGCGCCACAAGGCGCTGTTGAATGAGCGTTACGACCTGTCCAATAAGCCGGTAAAAGGCGTCACCATGAGTGGCGGCAAGGCAGTGCAGGGCGGCGTCAGGGTCAAGTTGCCCCGCGGAACCGGCTGGGACGATCTGGCCAAGATGTCTCCGGACGATATCAGGAACAAGGGCCTGTGGCCGGAGGGTTTCTACCCGCTGCCGCACCCGAACCAGAACGAAGGCGGTATGCTGTTCCCGCAGTTTCATATCGACGCAGTGAAGGAGCAGGAGGGCAGGGACCTGGCCCGCTTCGACCTGGATTTCCTGCTGCCGGATGCCTTTCTGCCGGAATTTCCACCGCCTATTTTCCTGACCACTCGCCCGGACCTGGGCGACGTCTCCCAGGGCAAACTGGTCACCCTGAGCAACTTCTTCGACCTTTTTAACGGCATACTCAACCCGAAGCAGCTGGAGGGTATGCGCCTGCTGGTCACCCCCTTCCCGCAGCAGCAGTTCAACGCCACCTGGGACAGGCGCTCGATGAAACCCAGCCAGGGAGTCGCCTGCCTGGACTGCCACGTCAATGGCCACACCAACGCCGCCACCCACCTGGTCGGCGATATACGCCCGCAAAAGCACCGCCACCGCATCGATACGCCGACCCTGCGCGGCGTCAATATCCAGCGCCTGTTCGGTTCCCAGCGCGCCCTGAAAAGCGTCGAGGATTTCACCGAGTTTGAGCAGCGCGCCGCCTATTTTGACGGCGACCCGGTCATTGCCACCAAGAAGGGGGTCAATATCCTGGAGCGGGGCAGCCAGGTGCATTTCATGGCGGAGGTCCAGGAATTGTTCGACTTCCCGCCGGCGCCCAAGCTGAATCTGCTCGGTCGCCTGGACAAGAGCAAGGCCACCGAGCAGGAGCTCCGCGGCGAAGCGGTTTTCTTCGGCAAGGGCCAGTGCTCCGTCTGCCATACACCGCCATATTTCACCGACAACCTGATGCACAACCTGCGCGTCGAGCGCTTCTTCAAGCCGAAGATGATCAACGGTCGCCTCGCCAGCGCCGATGGCCCCATCAAGACCTTCCCCCTGCGCGGCATCAAGGATTCGCCACCCTACCTGCACGACGGCCGCCTGATGACACTGGATGATACGGTGGAGTTCTTCAATATCGTGCTCGGCACCCAGTTGACCGAACAGGAGAAGAAGGACCTGGTGGCCTACTTGTACACGCTTTGATTTCTGCAGGCGCGGGGCGGCTTCGCGAACGAGAGCCGCCCCTTATGATGGCTCTTTGGTTACACCGCAAAAACCGTTAAGGTGCGCACTCAGCTAGCTGGTTTCGATGTATGACTGAGAAGTTCCCTTCCACCTTTGCCCCTGCATTTACGCCCGCATTGGGTCTCGGTAACTGTCATTTACAGACGGTGTTCGCCCGCTTTCACAGATCCAGGCCCTGGGTGGCCACTGAGTGTCGCTGGTACGAAACCCCGGACGGCGACCGGCTTGCCGTGCATACACCGCGACCGCTGACAGACGATCCATCTAGTCCGCTGGTAATGATCCTGCACGGTCTCGAAGGATCTGTCGAATCCCCCTACGCCCAGGGCATGATGGAGTCATTGCTCGCGCGGGGTTTCCAGGTGGCGGTGATGCATTTCCGCGGCTGCGGCGGTATCCCGAATCAACTGCCTCGCGCCTATCACAGCGGCGACAGCGAGGACCCCCGCTGGCTACTGGGAGAACTCGGGCGGCAGCTGCCGAATACGCCGTTTATGGCCGTCGGCTACTCCCTGGGCGGCAATGTATTATTGAAAATGCTGGGGGAGGACGGGCAGGGCAGCCCGCTGACCGCAGCGGCGGCCGTGTCTGCCCCCATGGACCTGCACGCCTGCAGCCGGCGCATAGATTCGGGGCTGTCGCGCATCTACCAGCGCCACCTGCTGACCTGCCTCAAGCAGAGCCTGCAGCAGAAAGCGGCGAATCCGAATCTTGCTGCGGCCATGCCCAGCCTGGAAGAAACCTCTCATTTCAGCAGTTTTCGCCACTTCGACAACGCTTTTACCGCACCACTGCACGGTTTCCGCGACGTCGACGACTACTACACCCGTGCCTCCAGCAAGCCATTGCTGCGGGATATCCGCGTGCCCACCCTGATTATCCACGCGGTGGACGATCCGTTTATCTGCCCATCTGCCATTCCCGCGGATACGGAAGTCAGCCCGGCGGTGCAGCTGCAGGTCAGTGAGAAGGGCGGTCACGTCGGCTTTGTCGGCGGCAGTCTGTGGCAACCGAGCTACTGGCTGGAGGAGCGGATTCCGAAATTCCTGGACTCGATACTCCGCTCCAATTAGCCCCTGGCGTGGGCCGCCCGCACTCAAGCAAATCGACAGGGTCGCCGCCAGGGTCAGCTTTCAGCCTCCTCTGCGGCAGGATCCCAGTTTCCTACAGCTCCCCGGCAATTTCTGTAAGAAAATCCCCCTTTCTATCGACCAAGGGATATTTACTGTCGGGAGCGCGGGCGTACGAGCGCCAACAGATATCGGGTACTATTGCCTGACCCCAGTATTCGGTTTCGAGGAGATGGCATTGAGCGATAACGCGACCCCGGACGCCGCCACAGCGCCGGCGCCCCTGTCCGACGAGCGCTTCCTGCAGGAGTTGCGCCAGCAGATGCACCGGTTTGCCAGCCTGCAACTGAATGATCCGCAGTCGGCCGAGGACGCGGTACAAGAGGCACTGGTCGGCGCACTTCGCAATCTGCGCACCTTTGATGGCCGATCGGCTCTGAAGACCTGGGTCTTTGCGATTCTCAAGAACAAGATCGCCGACCAACTGCGCCAGCGAAAGCGCTTTGTGGACGCGGACCAGCTCCTGAATGCGGACAGGGAAGGGCACGACCACGACGAGCTGTTTGACCGGCACGGCCACTGGCTGAAGGAGGAGCGTCCGGCACACTGGGAAGATCCCGAGTCGGCGATTCACGAAAAACATTTCTGGCGTGTATTCGAATCCTGTCTCGACTACCTGCCGGCGCGCCAGGCACAGCTGTTTATGATGCGCGAGTTTATCGAACTGGAGAGCCACGAAATCTGCGCGGCCGCAGAGATCAGCGTAAGCAATCTCAACGTAACCCTGCACCGCGCCCGCCTGAGACTGCGCGAGTGCCTGGAAAATAACTGGTTCCAGCGTGAGGAGTGAGCCGCGATGAAAAACTGCCGCGAAATAACCCGCCTGCTCTCGGAATCCCAGGAACGCGAACTGAGCCTGAAGGAGCGCACGAGCCTGAAACTGCACCTGGCGATCTGCTCCGGCTGTCGCAATTTCAGCAAGCAGATGGGCAGTCTGCGAAGTATCACCCGCGCCTACACGCGAGGCGCACCGGAGCGAACCGGAGACAACAACAAAAGCGGGAAATAGTCGCGAGTTCCTCGCGGCTCCCGCCCGCCCAGTAACCGGGTCGGGCCAGTAGTGCGGGGGTAATGATGAAACGGGTACCTCTGGAATGTCACAGTATTTCATTGGTTGCCCTCCCGCTTCGGCCGCGCCCTCCGGAGTTCAATGCGCTCCATCCCCTTCGACAGGGAGGGGAAAACTGGCCACATTCGGATCACCGAGAGTTGGCGCCAGATCTTTGCACCTGTCTGCTCAAACTGCCGGATGGCGCAGTAACCAAAGATTGAACTTGATCAATCCATAACTCTATGGTTATTATTCAATTAATAACCAGTGAGTTATCTATGAGAAACAACCAGGATGAACTTTTCAAAACCCTCGCCGACCCTACTCGACGGGCCCTGTTTGAGCGCTTGTGCCGTGAAGGTGAGCTAACGGTAGGGGCCCTGACGGTCGGGGCAGGGGTCTCACAGCCGGCAGTCTCAAAGCATCTCGGGGTGCTGAAGCAGGCAGGGTTGGTGCTCGACCGCCATCAAGGTCGCCAGACCCACTACAGCGCACAGCTCGGTGCCCTGGCGCCGCTAATCGACTGGACCAGTGAGATGACCAGCTTCTGGGAACGCCGATTCGATGATCTCGATGACCTGCTGAAAAGAATGGATCAATAGGCGCAATAACAAGGATGAAGCAATGAATCAAACAGCAACCGAAGCACTCTCCGTTACTGTCGAGCGGGAGTTCCCTCATCCGCCGGAAAAACTCTGGCGCGCACTCACGCAGCCGCACCTGATCGAAGACTGGCTGATGAAGAACGATTTCAAACCAGTACCCGGACACCGCTTTAATCTCCGCGGCGACTGGGGCGGGGTGCTGGACTGCGAAGTTCTCACCATAGAACCGAATAGGGCGCTCTCCTACACCTGGAACTTCGCCCACGAGGATGCGGCCTTCAACCTGCAGAGTGTGGTGACCTTTACACTCACACCGTCGAGTGTCGGGACGCACCTGCGCATGGAACAAGTGGGATTCCGGCCGGACCAGAAGCAGGCATACCAGGGTGCCAAGCAAGGATGGCGGAATTTCCTCACGAGCCTGGAGGACCTCCTTGTCCGAATCGATTGACGATCCACTTGTAAGGCAGCTAAACACCGGTCCCAAGGACTCTTAAAATCGGAGACAAAACCATGAACATTTTCCTGTGGGTTCTTCAGATTATTCTCGCTCTGCATACGGCCATGGGCGGGATCTGGAAATTTTCCAATTCCGAGCAAGCCGTGCCGTCACTGAGCGCAATACCTCACGGAGCCTGGATGGCGATGGGCGTATTTGAACTGGTTCTGAGCCTGTGCCTGGTACTCCCGGCATTCTACAAGCCGCTGGCGTTCCTGGTTCCCATAGCGGCGGCCTGCATAGCCGTGGAAATGCTGGTTTTCTGCGGCCTGCATATTGCTTCCGGCGATACAAACTACGGCCCCATGATTTACTGGCTGGTTGTGGCTGCAATCTGCACCTTTATCGTCTATGGCAGGCTTGCGCTGAAGCCATTCACATACGCCGCCATTGCCTGACACGCGGGCGCGCTAAGTCCGCTCCTGTTTATCCAGGAGCGGGCTTTGGTATGGGGAAGGGTACCTTGGAGGAAGGTGAACAGGATGGCTGGAAGCGCGGAATCCCGTAGGTGGTGAATCTATAATTTAACATAATCTATACTGCTGGGAGTCAGAACAGAAGTAAAATCAATAACTTAGCGCCGCAGATTGTCACGTCAGGGGGATTTTCGACAGGTTGTCGAAATTGGCCAGAATGGCCACCGCCAGGACACTAGCGGCGGCCAGAATCTTTGGGGTGTGATCCTCCGCGAGACTGCGCAAAAGATCGAATGCGGGGGATTTAAGGGAGCGTTCGGCGGCCATGCTCAGAATGATCGCTTCGGGCGGGAACCCTAGAAACTCAGCAGCTTTTAGTGCTTGCGGGTCGGTAAGAGTGCCGCCTTTGTGGCGAAGGTGGTTAATTCGATTTGGATGAACGTCCAGTATTCTTGCGGCTTTATAGTCGCTGCCCAGCTTCTCTTTCATCATGTCCAAAATGTCTACGGTGTAGAGCATTGGGCCTTTTCCTGTAGTCATAGAATTTTTCTCTATTTTAACTTCCCTGCAAAAGCCCCTGGTATCCAATAGCTTAGTGGCTATCCAATAGCTTATTGGTTACGCTGGCCGCTCCTGTAAGTAATGGGCTTGACCCGATCCGATCAGAAACCCCTTAGCGGGGGATATTGTGGTAGCTGGTGCCGCCTCCGCTTGCGCTTCGATGGCAGTTGGCCATTGGTACCAGGGCGCGGCGTTTCCCTTCTGAGGGGTTTCTGATTGGGTTGGGTCTGTTTTAAGCCCGAACAATTATGGGCGCGGCACCTGAACCGCACCCAAATAAAAACGATTTTCTTATTACAGACCATTACACCCGGGGGCGGGCCATGAAAGCCGATATCAAGGCACCTGCACAGGTGCTCGACGAATCCCTACAGCTGCATTTCCAGCTGATCGAAGAGCGGGCCATCAAGGTGGTCGACGCGATCGAGCGCAAGCAGGCGCTGCACGGTAGCCGGCTGCGCAAGC
>NZ_JACZFR010000053.1 GCF_014904815.1 Microbulbifer taiwanensis | reverse complement strand
ACATGGCTCCCCCCCTGCTTTTTTTACGAACCCCCTCGTCTTCCCGGCGCAGGCCGGAACCCAGGTGCCACCGAACTGGATACCGGCCTGCGCCGGTATGACGAAGTAATCCACGGTGATGGAGACGATTTCCTACGCGGAAAAATTGTTCTGTGCATGGCGCATGATACCGGTGAGGGTAAGCTGGCTTTGCATCATCAGGCCGTACATGGTTTCCCCCCTGCTATTTTTTCGAATCCCTTCGTCATACCGGCAATCACTTCGTCATACCGGCGCAGGCCGGAATCCAGGTGCCACCGAACTGGATACCGGCCTGCGCCGGTATGACGAAGTGATTGCCGGTATGACGAAGTGGTTTCCGGTATGACGAAATGATTAACGTCTGATTTAAAGATCGAAATTGAGGCGCAGGGCCAGGGTGCGCGGATCGCCGTAAAACCCGGTGACTATCGGGAAGCCGGAATCGCGCAGATCATAGCCGGTGGTGCGGTACTCCTCATCGGCGAGGTTCTTTCCCTCCAGCGCCAGGCGCCAGCTGCCGCTCGGTGGTGTAAATACCACAGTAGCGTTCCACATGCTGTAGCCCTTCTGGAAGACGATTTCGCTGAGATCGGTGGTGGGGTAGACATCGTCCCGGTAGCTGTAGCTGAGGCGCGCATCCAGGTCCCCAAGATCCGCCAGCGGAAAACTGAAATCGCCGTTGATCGTGTAGGCCAGTTCCGGCGTATTGGTAAATGCCTGTTGATCGGCAATATCCACTCCGCCGGAGACATACTCTTTGTACTCGGCATCCAGCCAGGTGGCATTGCCACTCAGGGAGAAAGAATCACTGGGCGCCCACTGGTATTCCACTTCCAACCCCCGGATTTCGCCGGCACCGGCGTTGGTGAAGTCGCCGAAGAAGCTGTCGTTGTTGCCGTCGCCTGTGGTGTCCACGCCGGTAAAAATACTCAACTGGATATCTTCATAGTCGCTGTAGAAGAGCGCGGCATTGAGGCGGAAAGCCTGTGACAGATCGGACTTGAAACCCAGTTCGTAGCTGGCCACCCGCTCCGGCTTGTAGGGATTCTGCGACTCCGGCACCTGTACCGTATTGGCGCGGATGTTGTAGCCGCCGCTCTTGAAGCCTTCACTGTAGCTGGCATAGAGCAGGGTCTCTTCGCCGAGCTGGTGATCCAGGCCAATGCGCGGGGAGAAGTCGGTCCAGCTTTCCGACTCGTCAAAGTCTGCGGTCACCTGGCCGTTCGGCATTGTGAATGCCTCATCCGCAAAACCCTGGTTCAATACCCGTGCGCGCTTGTCCTCGCGATTGAAGCGGCCGCCCAGGCTCAGTGCGGTATTGTCGGTGAGGCTGTAACTCAGGTCGCCGAACAGCGCCAGCGCATTTGTCTGCACCTCGCCGCCGCTGAAACCGTATATCGCCAGTGTCGGCCCGATAATATTTTCGAATCCGGGCGCCACCAGTGCTGTGGGAAGGCCGAAGCGGTTGCGCACCTCGCCGCCGGCGGTGGCATCCATCCAGTAGAGACCGAAAACACCATCCAGTCTGTCGCCACTGTATTGCCACTGGAATTCCTGGCTCAACTGGTCGTCGGTCTGGATACCGTCCACATCGGCGATTGGATAAGGGCCCACATCGAAGTCGATAGCCTGGTTGTATCGTCCCTCGCGGTGCGCGGTAATGGATTTGAATCCCCAGTTGCCCTGTCCTTTCCAGGTAACAGTCAGCGCAGTGCCGGAGTTGTCGGTATCGTTGCCCTGATTGTCGAAACCGTTGTCGACGTCATAGCGGTGGTCGTTGGCCGGCAGCGGTGCATCGCCGCTGAAAAAGGGCTCGATGGTATTGGGAAGCATGCGCTGGGCCCCGCGCACGGCGGATCTGTCGTAGACGGCGTCGTGGGCCAGGTTCACCGACCAGCTGTCGTTCGGTCGCCACTCGATGGCGGCGCGGCCGGCGTAGAGCTGCTTGTCGGATACCTCAGCACCGCTGAAGCGGTTTTCGCCGAAGCCATCCCGCTCGAAGGAGCCCAGGGCCACCCGCGCGTAGAGGTTTTCCCCCAGCGGTGTACTGATGGCGGCCTTGAAATCCTGCTGGTTGTAACTGCCGAGCGCGGTGCCGAGAGATATCTCCGTCTCCTCCCCCATGGGCCTGCTGACATACTTAATAGCGCCGCCGATGGTATTGCGCCCGTACAGGGTACCCTGGGGGCCGCGCAGCACCTCCACCCGTTCCACATCGAGCATTTCCAGCAGTGCGCCCTGGGGCCGCGCCATATACACGTCGTCCACATAGATACCCACGCCGGGCTCCACGCCCCAGAGCGGGTCCGACTGGCCCACACCGCGAATATAGGCGGTGACCGTGGAAGTGGCCGCGCGGGCGGCGTAGACGGTGAGCCCCGGCGCCTGGGATTGCAGATCCGCCAGGCTGGAGACACCGGCGATCAGCATCTCCTCGCCGTTCAGGGCACTGACCGCCTGGGGCACCTCCTGCAGTGTCTCCTCGCGCCGGCGCGCGGAGACGACGATTTCCTCCATGGCCCCGGTGCTTTCCTGGGCAAAAACCTGCGGCACGCCAACCGCGCCCATGCCACTCAGCCCCGCCATCGCCAGGGGCAGCAGCTTTTTATGAAAACCAGGTACCGCATTATTGTTATTGAACATACCCAATTCCTCTCTCGCTTTTTATAGTTAGCAGGCTGTTAGTTAGCTGTTATCTTCCCCAACGGTTTTTCTTCCTTCTCAGAAATTTCACGCAGGAATTCTCGAATCAACTGATTGCACGCTTGCGGTTGGTCCATGGGTGAGGCGTGGCCGGAGTTTTCGATGACGGACAGGCGGGCATTGCCCAGCTGTGCCGTGTACCCGGCCTTGTAGGACACCGGCGTGTAGTCGTTATCGGCAGACAGGATCAGCGCCGGAATCCGGCTACCGGCAACTTTTTCACACACATTGAAAGCGCCTATGGCGCGCAGTACCCGCAGGTAGGATTTTTTGTCGGCAGCGGCGATGCTGCGCAGGAATTCATCGCGCAGCGGTTGCTGTTCGGTGCGGGGAAAGAGTTTCGGGGCAATCTTTTTCGCCAGTGCCGGAAGACCAAAGCTGTGAATCAGCAGGGTGCGGAAAGCCACCAGCAATTTCATCCGCCACTGGCCGGAAACAAGACCCGGGCCGGAATTGATTACGGTAATGGAATTCAGCCGCTCGGGGCTGTCTGCCAGTAACTGGAATAGAACCATGCCGCCGAGGGACAGGCCCACCACATGGGCGCGGACCATTTGCAGGTGATCCAACAGCGCCCGCACGTCCCTGGCCAGATCCGCGATGGTCACAGGCCCGTCGATCGGGTCGCTGTCGCCGTGGCCGGGAAAATCCAGGGTCAGCACACGAAACTCACCCGCCAGCCCATCGATCTGCGGTCGCCAGTCGGAGCCGCGAGAGCCGAGACCGTGCAGCAGCAACAGCGGCTCACCCCGCCCCTCACTGTCATCGGTAAAGTGCAGTCGACGACCGCGGTGGGAAAAATACGGCATGGTTTCCACTCACCTCACTATTGTTTTTATCTACCCCGGCTACCGGCAGGACACCCGTCTTCAATTCTGTGCGCTGCGATCCGGGCAAAATCAGAACCGGAATACGAATTCCGATACCGAAAAAATACTCTTCCCGGAGATGGATTGCAAGGGGATTATTGGAATATCAGGAGAAAGCAGGTGCCAGAGAAATGGACAGCTCGCTGCTTGGTTACCCGGTTACCGGGGACCGCGGAGATAGCCCAGCAGCAGTCGGGCTATCTCATCGCGCAGCGCCTCTGGCTGCAGGTCACCGAGAGTACCGGTCACAGTGTGCTGGTTGAGGGCCCCAAGCACCATATGCACGCCGGAGGACACCGCCTGCCGGGGCCTGGGGTGTAATACCTGGTCCATAAACGGCGCCAGGCAGTCACAGGCGGTGGAGGAAATATGGGTGTTGAGCTGGTGCACCCGGTCGCGGAAGGGAGCACTGCGGGACGCGCGCAGAATGACCGCGCGCAGCACGCCGCGACGGCCGGTGTAGACATCGATGTAGTTGTCCGTCAGCAGGCGCACACCCTCGGCCAGGTCCCGGCAATCGCCCCCCTGCCCCCGCAGGGATGCGGTCTTGTCCGCCAGCTGTTGCATAAAGCGCTGCAACAGCAACAGCGAGAGGGTGTCCTTGTCCCCCAGCAGGCGATAGAAAGTACCTACAGAAGATTCCGCCAGCCTGGCGATCTCCGCCACGCTGGCCTCTTCAAACTGATTGTCCGCCAGCAGCTTCTCGCCCGCAGCGAGAAGGCGTTCCAGCGCCTGGCGACTGCGTGCCTGGTTGGGCTCAGGCACCTGGACCAGAGTGAGATCGGGCTGGGACATTTTTATCCTTTTTTCAACGGCTTGATCAGGCCCTGCAGGCCTTCGATTTTGATTTCCAGCGTCAGCGCCATCAAATATCCCAACCTGCCCGCTGGAAACTCTTTCTTGGCGAACCAGAGCAGATACTCCTCCGGCAGGTCGATCAACAAGCGTCCGGCGTATTTGCCGAAGGGCATCTGTGTGCGCGCTATATCCAACAGGTCCTGTTTTTCAAACATGGCGATACTTTTGATTTTGGTTGCAGCGCCTTACTGTTGGCCGGCCGCGACACAGACAAGGGGGCAAGCTTACCCGATTGCAGTCCCCGGACATAAGGCCCGCAACATCCATTTGTTGCCCCACTACTGCGACCATACACTGGCTTCGACATGGGTCAGTCAAACTGGCTGGCCAGATGCTAAGACGATCTTGCAAAACCTCAACCGAGTAGTGACAGAGGTTCCTATGGGTATTCAAGCAGTGAAACATCTGGGCCTGGCGGCCGTACTGGCCGCAGGCCTCGGCAGCCAGGGCTGTGCCAATATGAGCGATACAGATCGCCGCATCGGTACCGGTGTCGGTATCGGCGCGGTGACCGGGGCCCTGATCTCCGGCGGCCGCCCGGCGGGCACCGTAGCCGGTGCGGTCATCGGCGCGGGCGCCGGCTGGCTCTACGACCGCGAGAAGAAAAAGCGCTACTACTACGATCGCCACGGCCGTCGCGTGTACGAGCGCTAAAAGACCGGGGGAGTCCGCTTGCGGATTCCCCCGTCCGACAACTGCCGGTATCTACAGCAGTTTGGTTTTCGTCTTGCCGCAGCGCTGGCAGCGGTATTCGGTCACCAGCTTGCCCTGCTTTACGTCGAATTTTCTCTCCGTCACCACCACCCATTTGTGGAAGCCGTCGCGGCACAGGCTGCTGCCCTTGTGTTTCTGCCAGGCGATTTTTCTCTTGAACGGAATCACGTCGCCCATTGTCAGGCCACCTCCCCTGCTGCATGGCCGGAAGCCCAGGCCCACTGGAAATTGTACCCGCCCAGCCAGCCGGTCACATCGAGTACCTCGCCGATAAAATAGAGTCCCGACTGCGCCTTGCACTCCATGGTACGCGATGAAATTTCGTCGGTATCCACACCGCCCAGGGTCACCTCCGCGGTGCGGTAGCCCTCGGTGCCAGCGGGCAGCAGCTGCCAGGTCTGCAGTTTCTGACCGATACCTGCCAGTGCCTTCTCGCCGTACTGTTTTAGCGCCCGGCTTTCGACACCCTGGCGTTGCAGGAAATACTGCACCAGCTTTTTGCTCCAGATTTCCGCCAGCGCGCTGTGCAGATGGCTGTCCGGATTCTGCTCGCGCCGCTCCCGCAACCACTCGGCCAGATCGCGCCCCGGGGCCAGGTCAAAACTCACCGCCTGCCCCTCGCGCCAGTGGCTGGAGATCTGCAGCACCGCCGGCCCGCTCAGGCCGCGGTGGGTAAACAGCATCTGTTCACTGAAACTGCCCTCGCCACAGCTGGCGGTCACTTCGAGGGCGCTGCCGGGCAGCTCACCCTGCCGCTCCAGCTGGCGCCTGTGCTGGGTGAAGGGCACCAGGGCCGCGCGGGTGGGGATAATATTAAGGCCGAACTGGCGCGCCACATCATAGCCAAAGCCGGTGGCCCCCATGGTCGGAATCGACAGGCCGCCGGTGGCGATGACCAGGGATTCACAGAATACAGGGCCCAGACTGGTGTCGACAATAAAGCCTTTTTCCAGTGGTTCTATGTTTCGAATACTGCAGCGGGTGCGGATCTGCGCTTTCGCCGCGCGGCACTCCGCCAGCAGCAGATCGACGATATCTTTGGACTTGTTGTCGCAGAACAGTTGGCCGAGGGTCTTCTCGTGGTAGGGAATGCCGTGTTTCTCCACCAGCGCGATAAAGTCCCACTGGGTGAAGCGGGCCAGGGCCGACTTGCAGAAATGTGGATTCTCGCTGTAGAAATTTTCCGGCGCCGTATACAGGTTGGTGAAATTGCAGCGACCACCGCCGGACATCAGGATTTTCTTGCCGACCTTGTTGGCGTGGTCCAGCACCAGAACGCTGCGCCCGCGGTTGCCCGCGGTGGCCGCGCACATCAACCCCGCCGCGCCGGCGCCGACAATCAGGACATCGACGCGCTCGGGCAACTGGCTGGAAGGATTTTCACTCATGGAGGGGATTTATGGCCGCGTGAACGGCCACGGAATCAGGCCCGCGGCAATGTGACGCCGCGCTGGCCCTGGTACTTGCCGCCGCGATCCGCGTAGGACACGTCACAGACTTCATCGGACTCGAAGAACAGCATCTGCGCCACGCCCTCGTGGGCGTAGATCTTCGCCGGCAGGTTGGTGGTGTTGGAGAATTCCAGGGTCACATGCCCCTCCCACTCCGGCTCCAGCGGTGTCACATTGACGATGATGCCACAGCGGGCATAGGTGGACTTGCCCAGGCAGATGGTCAGCACCGAGCGCGGAATACGGAAGTACTCGACGGTGCGCGCCAGGGCGAAGGAGTTGGGCGGAATGATGCAGGAATCCCCCTCCACATCGACGAAGCTGTTCTCGTCGAAGGTCTTGGGGTCCACGGTGGCGGAGTGCACATTGGTGAAGATCTTGAACTCACTGGCGCAGCGCACATCGTAGCCATAGCTGGAGGTGCCGTAGGAGATCAGCCGATCGCCGCTGCCGTTATGGCGCACCTGGCCCGGCTCGAACGGCTCGATCATGCCCTGCTGCTCGGCCATACGGCGAATCCACTTGTCGGACTTGATACTCACTCCGCTCCCCCTGGGTACATTCTTGGCTATTCAACTCTTTGTCTGTTGTTGTCTCGGTCGACAACGAGGCCGAATCATAGCCGTTTTGTGCTGTGCAAAAAAGTGCCAATCGAATCCGCGCCCCCTTGTTGCCCTGAATCAACTACTGTATAAATTACCAGTAATAGCTGTACAAACATACAGTCGCCACTTCGAAAGGGTGGTCAACGAGGGCCGAAAACCGTGAGCAACGCCGAAAACCTATTGCAAAACAATCAGTTAGCCGACCAGTCCAGGCAACAGCGCCTGAGCCAGCTGCTCGCCAGGCCGGATATCTGGCAGGCCGCCAACGAACACAAGCGCCAGCGCGGCGGTATCGCCTCCGGTTACGCGACCCTGGACGCCCTGCTCGCCGGCCGCGGCTGGCCCCGCGGCGCCACCACCGAACTGCTGGTGGATAGATCCGGCATCGGCGAAATATCCCTGCTGCTGCCGGCCCTGGCGGAACTCACCCAGCGCGAACAGATGGTGGTACTGGTCAACCCGCCCTTTATTCCTTACGCCCCGGCCCTGGCCGCCGCCGGCATACAGCTGGAAAAGCTGCTGATACTGCACCCTCGCGGACAGAAGGACGAACTCTGGGCCATGGAACAATCCCTGCAGTCCGGTTGCTGCGGCGCCCTGCTCAGTTGGCAGGGGAGTCGGGCCCCGGCGGACAAGGACCTGCGCCGCCTGCAGCTCGCCGCCCGCGAGGGCGACTGCCTGCACTTCCACTTCCGCCCCCAGTCCACAGCCACCGCCCCCTCCCCCGCCAGCCTGCGGCTGTCGTTGAGTAGCGATGGTGAGCAGCTGGCGGTACAGCTACTGAAACAGCTCGGCGGCCAGTCCGGCCAGCGATTGCACTTGTCCCGCAATACCGACCTGACCCGCCGCGACCGCCCGCTGCACTGATCTTTTTACCCCCTCTCCCACTTGTGGAGAGGGGCCGGGGGAGAGGCCCCCTGTAGGAGCGGCCGTTGGCCGCGATCCATCTACCCGAATGGCAATGTGCAACAGGCAACAAACGGAAACCACCATGCTCTGGCTCTGCATCCAATTCCCCAAACTCCCCCTGGAAGTACTCACCCGCGCCCAGCGCGACGGCGCCCAATCCAGCCCCCAGGCCGTAGTGGAAGAGCAACTGATCGTGGATGCCAACAACCCCGCCGCCGAGCGCAGCGTGGAAACCGGCCTCACCATCGCCACCGCCTGCGCCCTCTGCGCCGACCTGCAACTACTGCAGCGGGACACCCAGCGGGAGGAACAACAGTTACAGCAACTGGCCCAGTGGGGCTACAGCTTCACCCCGGTGGTCTCCCCCCTGGCCGCCGGCTCCGTCGATGCCGGCGATGACCACTTCGCCTGTCTCTACCTGGAACTCTCCGGCTGCCTCAAGGCCAATGGTGGCCTCCAGCCACTGCTGCAACAGCTGAAGCGCGAACTGCGCCAGATGCGTATCAGCTGCTTTATGGGCCTGGGCCACAGCCCCAGCACCGCGCGTATGCTCAGCCAGCTGCCGGAACACCGCCAGTGGCTCGCGGAGACCCAGGCGCCGCCCAGCCCGCAGCAGTGGAAACAGTGGATCAGCTTCTCCCCCAGCAAACTGCTCGACTGCGACCACAAGACCATCGCCAAGCTCTACGCCTGTGGTATCAAGCGCGTCAGCCAGCTGCTGGCGATACCGCTGTCGGAAGTGGGCAGCCGCTTCGGCCGCGGCTTCGTCGACTATTTGGCGCGCCTCAGCGGCACCCGCCACGACCCGGTGCCCAGTTACCAGCCACCGCCGGAGTTCCACAGTGAACTCTTCTTCCCCAGCCCGCTGGACAACAGCGAACAGCTGCTGTTTCCCACCGGCCGCCTGGTGCGCGAACTCTGCCAGCAACTGCAGCGCCGCCAGCTCTACAGCCACCAGCTGCGCTGGAAACTGGATTTCGGCCAGCGGGGCTGCAAGGTCTTCAGCGTCGAAGTCTCGCGCCCGATGCTGGACCCGCAGCGCCTGATCGCGCTGACAAAGCTGCAGCTGGAGAGAATCCGGCTGGAACAACCGATACAGGCCCTCAGCCTCACCTGCGACCAGCTGCTGCCACTGGAGCAGAACAAGCTCGACGACGACCTCTTCGGCAGGGAAACCCGGGTCCAGCGCAGCCACCAGCTGCTGGACAAACTCAAGGCCCGCCTCGGCCACGAGGCCCTCTCCGGTGTCACCCTGAAGGAGAGCTACCTGCCGGAACAGGCCTGGGCCAGCGCCGACACACTGGTACTGCAGAGCAGCCGCAGTAAGAAGGGCCACCAACTGCAACCGATCAAGGCCCCCCGTCCCACCTGGCTCTTGCCCAGGCCCGACAAGCTGCAGAGCCGCGCACACAAGCTCTTCTACCGCGGCGAGATCAAGCTGTTGCAGGGCCCCGAGCGCATCGACGGCTACTGGTGGCAACACGGCCGCCACGGGCGGGATTACTACCTGGCGCGGGGGGAGGAAGGCGGGCTCTACTGGGTGTTTCAGGACCTGACTTCGGAGGATTGGTATCTGCATGGGGTCTATGGCTAGCCCTGCTGTATGGAATTTGAACAACCCCAGGTTATCATATAAGATAACCTCACTCGGAAAGAACAGTGGCGTGGACAATTGATTTCTACGACGGCGTCGAAAATGCCATTCTTGCAATGCCGCCGAAAATACAGGCGCGCATGCTGAGGCTTCTTGAACTGGCAGAAACCTATGGAGCCAACCTCGGAGCTCCACACACAGCCCCGCTAGGTGACGGCCTATTTGAAATCAGAGCCAAGGCCAGCGAAGGCATAGCTAGAGCGCTATTCTGTTACATGCAAGGTAATCATATTTACATCTTGCACGCCTTCGTAAAGAAATCTCAGAAGCTCCCCAAGAAAGAGTTTCGTTTGGCACAGGCCCGAATGAAAGAGATTAACCAAGATGAGTAAGTTACAGAAACTGAAAGACCGTGCCCTTCAGGCTCCCGAAGTACAGCGCGAGTACGACGCCCTTGAAGAAGAGTTCGAGCTAATCGACAAACTCCTGAAGATGAGAACAGCTGCGGGCTTAACCCAGGAAGAACTCGCACACCGCATGGGCACCAAGAAGAGCAACATCTGCCGCCTGGAGAAAGGCAATACAAACCCCAGCTGGAAAGTCTTAAAAAAATATGCACACGCATGCGGCTTTGAGATCAGTGTAGAGTTTCACGCGGCATAATATGAAAAAATGTAAAGAATTAGCTTCCACGTCGCCAAACGCCTGAATATCAGCCAGGCAGCTTACGCCCAGCTCGAGGCCAGCCAGCGCCCGCGGAAGTCCACCTTGCAACGGGTATCTGCTGCACTGGGAATTACGCCACAACAGTTGGAAATTTGAAGAAGCCTTAACAACACCCCAAGAGTCGTCATTCCGGCGTAGGCCGGAATCCAGAAACCACGGAGCCAGAGCCTAGATACCGGCCTGCGCCGGTATGACGAGACATGGGTATTAACCATGAACAGACAACCATGCGTCTATATTCTCGCCAGCAAACGCAACGGTACACTCTACACAGGTGTCACCTCAAACCTCATACAGAGAATCTGGCAACACAAAAATGACTTCATCAAAGGCTTCACTACAAAGTACGGAGTAAAAACCCTCGTCTGGTTCGAACTCCATGGCACCATGGAAAACGCAATCAACCGAGAGAAGACAATCAAGAACTGGCAACGCGCCTGGAAACTAAATCTGATCGAAAAGTCCAATCGTCACTGGCGAGACCTATATCCGGAAATCCTCTAATACCCATCTCATCATCCCGGACTTGACCCAATACCGGGATCCAGAAACTACGGAGCTAGAGTCTGGATACCGGCCTGCGCCGGTATGACGAAAGGTAAACACAATGCAGTACGCCGAACTCTTCTGCCAAAGCAACTTCTCCTTCCTGCAGGGTGCCTCCCACCCGCAGGAGCTGATCCAGACGGCACATCAGCTGGGCTACAGCGCCCTGGCCATCACCGACGAATGCTCCCTGTCCGGCGTAGTCCGCGCCTACAAGGAACTGGTGAACCTGAAAGCCACCGGTAGCCAACTCAAGCTGATCTGCGGCAGCTACTTCCGCCTGCAGGAAGGCGAGCAACTGGTACTGCTGGCGCCCAACAAAACCGCCTATAGCGAACTCTGCCAGCTGATTTCCACTTCACGCCTGCGCGCGGAAAAGGGCCAATACCAGACATATTTCAAAGACCTGCTACAAATCTGCCGGCAGACCATCGCCATCTGGCTCCCGCACGAGTCTCCGCTGAGTATTCCCGAGGAACTGAAACAGCACTTCCGCGGCCGCCTGTATATCGCCTTCAGCAATCACCTGCTGCCACAACAAAACTCCCGCAACACCGAATTGATTCAATTCGCCGAGCGAGAAAGACTGCCCATGGTGGCCACCAGCGCCGTACTGATGCACTGCCGCAGCCGCAAACCCCTGCAGGACGTGCTCAACGCCAACTACCACAACTGCACCCTGGAGCAACTGGGTTATCGTATTGAACAGAACGCCGAGCGCTATATGCGCAGTCTCGAGGATATCCAGGCCCTGTATCCCGGACATGCCATAGAAAATACTACGGCTATTGCCGAGCGCTGCCATTTCAGCCTCAGTGAATTGCGCTACCAGTACCCTTCGGAAGTCCTGCCAGCCGGTAAAAAGTCCAGCAACTACCTGCGCGAACTGGTGGAGACTGGCAAAAAGGAACGCTGGCCGGAAGGCCCCTCCCAGAAAATTGCCGAGCAGATCGAAACAGAACTCGCACTAATCGGCGAGCTGGAATACGAGCATTACTTCCTCACCATTTACGACATAGTCCAGCACGCCCGCAACCAGCATATCCTCTACCAGGGCCGCGGCTCCGCCGCCAACTCGGTGGTCTGCTACTGCCTGTTTATCACCGAGATAGACCCGCACAAGATAGGCCTGCTGTTCGAGCGTTTTATCTCCCGCGAGCGCAACGAACCGCCGGATATCGATGTGGATTTCGAGCACGAAAGGCGCGAGGAGATCATCCAGTACATCTACGGCAAATACGGTCGCCACCGCGCCGGCCTCGCCGCGACCAAAATAACCTACCGCTTCAAGAGCGCCCTGCGCGATATCGGCAAGGCCCTGGGTATCAGCGCCGCCACCATCGAGCAGCTGCTGGCGGAGCGCGCCTGGTGGGACAAAATGGAAGACTTCCCCCGGCAGATGCAGAAAGTCGGCCTGGATCCGGAGAGCATCACCGGCAAGGCCCTGCCGCAGCTACTGGCACAGATCCACGGTTTCCCCCGCCACCTGTCCCAGCATGTGGGCGGCTTCGTGATCACCGAACAGCCGCTGCACACACTGGTGCCGATCGAAAACGCCGCCATGGAGGACCGCACCATAGTGCAGTGGGACAAGGAGGATATCGAAGACCTGAAACTGATGAAGGTGGACATTCTCGCCCTGGGCATGCTCACCGCCCTGCGCAAATCCCTGAGCTATATCGCCCTCTACGGCCCAAAGCTCAGGTTGCAGGACATCCCCCCCGACGACGAAGCCGTCTACGGGATGATGTGTCGCGCCGACACCGTTGGTGTCTTCCAGATAGAGTCCCGCGCGCAGATGAGCATGCTGCCGAGGCTGCAGCCACGCCGCTTCTACGAGCTCACCATAGAAATCGCCATAGTCCGCCCCGGCCCCATCGAGGGTGGCATGGTACACCCCTACCTGCGCCGCAAGCAGGGTCTGGAACCGGTGACCTACCCCCACGAAAACCTGCGCCCGGTACTGGAGCGCACATTGGGCGTACCCATATTCCAGGAGCAGGTCATCCAGCTCTCCATGGTCGCCGCCGGCTTCAGCGGCGGCGAGGCCGACGAACTGCGCCGCGCCATGGCCAGCTGGGGCAAGAACGGCGACCTGTACAAATTCAGGGACAAACTGATCCAGGGCATGCAGGCCAACGGCTATAGAGCCGAGTTCGCCGAACAACTGTTCAACCAGATGAAAGGTTTCGGCTCCTACGGCTTCCCCGAATCCCACTCCGCCAGCTTCGCCCTGCTGGCCTACTTCTCCGCCTGGGTAAAACACCACCACCCGGCGGCTTTTTACTGCGGCCTGCTCAACAGCCAGCCCATGGGCTTCTACGCCCCGGCACAACTGGTCTACGACGCCCAGCGTCACAACGTAAAGGTGTTACCCATAGATGTTCTTTACAGCCATTGGCACCACAGCCTGGAACTCCAGCCCCCCTCTCCCGCTTGCGGAAGAGGGGGCGGGGGAGAGGGAAAACCAGCCGCGCCCCAACACACAGACGAGAACACACTCTCCCGTAGGAGCGGCCCATGGCCGCGATCGATGCATGCCAACTTCACAAGAGTACAAGAACGCCCCCAAACCTTATCGAACACCCAGAAAGCAGAAAGCCTCCCTCTCACGCCCACCACTCCGCCGTCATCCCGGCACAAACCGCAACCCACCACCCCAGTGCTCCGCCTCGGCCTACGCCTGATCAAAGGTCTCGACGAACAAACCGCAACCACCATCACCACCCAGAGAGAAAAACAAACCTTCACCTCCCTACCCCAGTTCCGCCAGCTAACCCAACTCCCCAGGGAACAGACCACCGCCCTGGCCAGTGCCAACGCCTTCAACAGCCTGACCGAAAACCGCTACCTGGATACCTGGCTGTCATTGAACGGAGAGATAGAAAGCACTATCACCACTCAACACAGCCCCGGCAACTCCACAGAGGACAACACCTACAGCGACTACAGCAGCACAGGCCTGACCCTGCGCGAACACCCAATCGCCCTGCTGCGCCGCCGGGACCGATTCCGCAAGCACAACACAGCATGGGAACTGGCCCAATACCCAAACGGCCAGCAGGCGACCATTATCGGCCTGGTCACCTGCCGGCAGAGGCCTGGCAGCGCTGCCGGAGTGATGTTTCTGACTCTGGAGGACGAGACTGGAGTGATCAATGTAGTGCTGTGGGAAAAGACTCAACAGCGCTATAGAATGGAGATCAAACGGGGCAATATCCTGCAAATCAGTGGACGAATCCAGATTAATGCCACTCCAGAGGAATCGAGTCATCCCGTAGTCCATTTGGTCGGACAAAAAGTTCTCTGTTTAGAGTGGGCGGAAATCCAGAGCGTCAGAAGCTTTCACTGAAAGCGAAATAGGGGAGGTCGAAGCAAGCCGCAATCGGCCGCAACTAAGATAGCAGTTACAAATACTTTTTTCCAAACAGCCACTGGCAGGCAAAGTGATAAATAAAACGAGGATTTTGCTTTAAGTAGCGCTTCCACAGGCGGCGCGGTTCGGACAACAATCGAAATAGCCATTCTAACCCCAACTTCTGCATCCAAAGTGGAGCTTGTCTCTTCGATCCAGCAATAAAATCAAAGGCTGCACCTACCCCAATCATTACGCAGCTGAGACGCCCTTTGTGCGCTGCCATCCAACGTTCCTGCTTGGGACATCCTAAGCCGACAAAGAGTATGTTTACTTCAGCGTCATTAATGGTCCTCACTACGCTTTTGTCTTCATCTACGGTTAGTGCACGAAAAGGAGGAGCGTAGACATAACTTAGCCTGATACCTGGACAGCTTTTCTTTAAGGCCTTTACTACCTTCTCCAGTACTATGTCTGAACTACCACCGTATAGGCCAATATTCAGGCGCTTCTCACCGGAAATTTTGCATAGAGTATACATGATTTCCTGGCCGCGAACCTGCGTTGCCTCACTAGCCCCTAGCAGTTTCTGCGCCCAAAAAATCGGACGTCCGTCGGGGACGACCATATCGGCTCCATTAACCATCGAGCGAAAATTCAACGAATCCAATACTTCCATGCACATATGGACGTTGGAGAGACAAATGTAGCTGCCCTGTCTAGATACCGCCAAACTTTGCACTATACTGACTGTTGCATCTAAATCCGTGACATCAGTATTCATAGCAATAATTCGGCTATAATTTACCATTGTCTACCTTTAGCCTCTTCAATTGCCTGCTCATATACCCCCATTGTAATTTTATAGTTATTTTCTGGTGTATACTTCTCTAGGTATTCATGGCGAGCTCTCAATCCCATTTCAAATACAAGATTTCTGTTATGCATCATCCACTGGACTTTCTCGATTAAACTTTCGGAACTTCCTGGCTCAAAAAGGAGGCCGGTTACACCGTCCTCTATCATCGTCTCAAAGCTGCCTAATCTCGAAGCAATCACAGGCGTTCCACAAGCAAACGACTCTATTATGACAACTCCAAATGTTTCGTAGCAGAGCGAAGGAACAATTATGAAATCAGCATTTCGCATAAAATCCAAAGTACTCCGCCTATCTTGTCTTCCCAAAAATTCAAGGCTGTCAGCGCTCTTATTAGACACTATGCTTTCAAGGGGACCCTCACCGATAATTTTCAGTGGGAAATTAATATTTTTCCATGCATCAATCAATACATTGACACCCTTCTCTTCACTCAAACGTCCAACAAAAACTCCATAAGCATCGGTCTTCCTGAATACTTTTCTATCTGTAAATGGATCCTCAATAAAGTTTGGTTTTATCGAAATCTTACTCTCCGGCCACCCAGCATCAATATACTTCTTTCGAGAAAAGTCAGTCAACGCTATAAAACGATCTACTTTATTCTGCCAAGTCCCAAGATATTTATGAGCCTCAACCATAGTAGCAACAATAAAACTACCAATATAAGACTCTCTATATACTTTTTTTGAAGCTGTCCACCATGACGATTCTTTCAAAGATCGCTCTTCTATCCGACCTTTATGAAAAAATGTAGCAGTAGGACAAATCGCCCTATAATTATGAAGGGTATGAACTACCGGAACTCCAAGATATTTACACACATAAAAAACGGCTGGAGAAATTAATGGAAAATAGTTATGCACATGCACCAAATCTGGAGAAAACCTTCTAATTTCAGATTCTATAGCTTGGCTTGACTTTCTAGAATATACAACCCCTACAGCTGCTTTGATTTTATTTACAATTCCATCTATCTCTTGATTATAAAAGCATAGAATCTGTACTTCATGCCCCCCCCTTTGCAACATTTCGGCTTCTGATTCCATTACAGAATCTTCACCTCCACGGTTTTGGTAACTATTGTGGACAATTAATATTTTCATAAAATTTGCCTTTTTAAAACTTGCAGTTGTCACCAAAACTCGCAAAGTCAATGGCACATTGAGCTGCTGCTGACAAACAGAGCACCCGAAGAAATAAACTCTTCCTATGAATTACTTAATAACCCTTTAGACCGTGAATATAAAGCTCCCAAAGCCCTTACAAATAATGACATTATCGATTCCGGACGCCCGAGGCCTGCCGTTCTTCTTGCTATATAACCTTCTTTCATAGAGTCAAAAAAGGAGAGTTTAGAACTGATGCCACCCAGCCTAAAGTTAACAATAGCCTTATGAACATAATGAATTTTTTTCTTATCGCTTAAATAAGACTCAAGAATAAATTTATAGTCAGAAAAGACCTTCAAATTGACATCATACACATGCTTTGAATATTCATGTTTAGAAACAAACATCGACGGATGTATATACGTCATGGAGTAGTATTTTAACTTTAATTCAGATGGATGAAAATTTCGCAACTTTCTTACTCCATCACAAGAAACATCGTAGCAGTCTGCGTGGAAAATTGTTTTATCTAAATTATTCTCGTACGCATCGACCATTAATTCAACTGCATTTGGCTCATACCAATCATCACTGTTGATCATTCCGATCAAATCGCCACTCGCAATTCTAATACCTTTATTCATTGCATCGTACAAACCATTATCCGGCTCACTAATAAAATAGGATATATAATCCAAATATCGACTAACTATATCAAGCGTATTGTCCGTGGATCCGCCATCAATAATGATGTACTCAATATTTTCATACGTTTGATTGATTACGCTTTGTATCGTTTGCTCCAAGTACCTTTCGCCGTTGTAAACAACGGTGATAACACTTACTTTTTTACTACTAAATCTCATGCCTAGCATTAAAGCCCATATTATAAACTACCCTTTGTGTTTAGAACCAATAACCTAGGCAATATGCAACCAAGTATTTATCAATCAAAATTCGCCCAAGATATACATAAAGGATGCATTTTAATTTTAAACGTAAAGGAAAACGACGATGAAATTCACTCTACTATAAAAGACTTCACAAACTCAACTATTACACAACCGGCAGTCTTTAAACATTAATTATTTGTTCTTCAAAACACTTTCATACAACTGCATATACTTTCTAATCACTATTCTTGAATCAAAATAACTTTCTACTTTTATCCTAGAATTAATAGATAACTTACTGTTTTCATTATTTTCAAGAACCCACTCAATTCCTCGTGCCAAATCTTTAGCTTCTTCTCTCTTCGCCAAATAGCCATTTGTTTTATGGTCTATTAAATCTGAATTACCCCCAATGTCAAACGCGACAACCGGCAAAGAGCAGCTCATTGCCTCCATAATCACATTAGATAAGTTTTCCTCGAGGCTCGGCACAACCAAGACATCCGCAGCGCTATAAAGCGTGGCTAAATCACCATCATTGTAGATTTCTCCTAGATAATGGCTTTTAAGGTTTTCCCATTTTTCACGCAAAGGCGCCTTGCCACCAAATATTACTAACTCAATTTTAGAGCTGGTAATACATCGCAACGATTCTTTAAGTTGCTTGTAGCCTTTGCGCGGATCTCCAGTCGCATTCATAGCTCCAAATAAAACTAGCCGCTTATTAACTGGCAAATTCCATAAATACCGAGCTGTATTTTTTTCAACTGACTGAAAGCGATTGACATCAATAGGGTTAGGAAGATTAACAATATTGCGTCCATCAAATAATGGGCTTCTACTTGCTCTTCCCTGGAGCCACTTACTCAATCCGATTATGGTTAGCTCTTTAATCTCATTGTAAGTATTAAGCTTCCTCTTAAACACTCTATAACTTACATCTCTCTCTTTTTCGCTATTCAGTATTGGGCATTTCCCACAAGTCGCAGTATATTGCGAGCAGCCTTGAGTATAATGACAACCTCCCGTAAATGGCCACTCATCATGCAAACTCCAAACAATTGGTGCTTTAATTCTTTTTAAATCTTCGATACGAATCATGGCACCGCAAATCCAGTGTAAATGGACAATATCTGGATTAATCTCATTTATTGCATCAGAAATTCCATTAAAGGGTAAGCTTGCTAAACTAAAAGGGTCAACTCCTCTCCTTCGATAAACTCTCAGTGGTAGAGATTCTATTCTTGGTCTGACGCGGCTTAAAAATCTTCTAAATGAAGTTCCTGGAACAATTACACGAGTACCGACATCACGCTTAATGTTAACAAGCATTGTACTATCAAGGCCTTCAGCTAGTAAGCCTTCATGCAGCCGAAATGCAGCTCTCGCAGCACCACCTATAGAATCTGTCGAATTTACGATAAGAATTTTCATTTCAGTAAAAACATTACATGGTGGTAAGCTTTTCTTACAGCTGAATAAAGCTTTAACTTTTTTAGTATTTCAACTATAAATATGACTATAAAATTATGTAGCTTTAGCCTTTTGTAGAGAATTTTTTGATTAACTTTCGCCAGCAATTTCATATATTTTTTATTTTCGCAAAGAGATTCCATCAGCTTGCAATCGTTTTCATCTTTCTTTTCATTTCTATACTTTTTCATTCTATATAGCTGATCAAATGAAATAAATTTAAATCCAAAATAAATGAAATGATTTTCAGGGGAATAAATCAATTCAAGTTTATTTCTTTTATGAAATATAATCTGATCATCATGAGGTTCGAAACCCGCCTCCCTGAATTCTGCCGGCACCTTCCCATCTAGTAGAAAGTCAATATCAGAATTCTTTCTAATACCATAAACTGATAATGCAGCCCCTCCATCAATTATCAGCTTCGATCTCTTAATTCCTGCCTCATTTACAAGAATGTCAAATCTCTTCAAGTCATCATCCAAGCTGACATACTGATGTGGTGTAGAATTATTCAAGAAGTGAAGCCCATTGTCATTAAACAGAAGGTTAGATATTTTTAATGCCTCTCTTATATTGTCAGTGATGTGTACTGAGCTATATCCAATATTATTAATCAAGCGTATATTTTTCTTAATCTCTCTGACTTTACCTATATTTTCCGCCTGAAACGCAATGACTTTAACAGGGTCAAATGTAGGAAAGCATTCTATAAGCTTGTTATTTATCCCTGGATAGCCATCGTTTTTGCTACCAACCCAATCCATATCTTCGTACAAACAGGCTAAAAGATTAAAAGCACCCTTTTTACTCAATCCAACTTCTTTTTTGTACAAAATGTTTGAAAACAAAATTTCCGACTCTGAAATTCTTTTCTTGCCTGATGGCCAAAGAAAGGCAATGTAGACATCAGAGGAGTACTCAATAAATTTATTCACTGCCATTTCAATAAAGTTAACGGGTACATTTCTGTCATAAAAATACTTGTAATCACAAATCATTG
The DNA here is from genome assembly GCF_014904815.1 of Microbulbifer taiwanensis. Taxonomy (GTDB): domain Bacteria; phylum Pseudomonadota; class Gammaproteobacteria; order Pseudomonadales; family Cellvibrionaceae; genus Microbulbifer; species Microbulbifer taiwanensis. Next base: position 52,939 of record NZ_JACZFR010000053.1, on the reverse strand, counting down.
GAGGAAGATCAATCTGGATAGCCGTCACTCTTCGGTTTAAATAAATGGAACAAGCAATTCTATGTGCACCATTATAAATAGTGCCATTCCGGCCCAGTGGAACTATCGATTTATCACCTAAAAACCCATCATTTTCTATACTTGTAAATATTTTTTCGAAGCACTCTACGTATGCTTCAAATGAATTCTTGTCAGCATTTCCAAACTCTGAAAACTGCCCTAAAGTTTGAGCCTTGATATCCTCCAAATAAATAGATTTGGCTAGCTCAGGAAGAGTTTTTCTAAGTTCCAAATAAACTAATTTGAAAGCCAAGTCTAGTCTATTCCAAGTCAATAATCTTCTGGATGATAATGTAAGTATTTCTCCTCCATCTTCGGGAATTTTTTCATATATGAACGATTCAATGCAGTTTTTCAGTTCTAATTTACTTCTATGCTGTACCATTTTCCTTTGGTTTAATTTCTTCATCTTGCTTTCTGCCAAGAAGGAATATTGAAAAGTAAAATTGATTTTGTTTTCATAATAAACTGACAACGTAAATCAGTATCCAAGATGTCATATAGATAGTTACTCACCATAAAGCTCAGACATGTGGAAATTGCCGCACCTTCACAGCCGAATCTAGGTATTAAAAGTAGATTTAAGGGTACGTTCACGGCAACTCCTACAGCGGCCCTGTAAAAATTTTTTCTTTGCAGCCCTTCATTTATCAAATAAGCGCCTGAGGCAACCCCCAAATAAACAAATACAGAAGACCAGACGTGTATTCTTAAAATATCTGCGGCCTCCGAATACGCATCACCAAACAAGTAGAAAACGATAGAGTTAGCAAGAAGTGATAAAGTCAAAGCAAGCACCAAAGCCAGTGCAGCCATAAATCTGTACAACTTTTGCAACTTCTTGAGATACATTTTTTCATCTAAGTTCTTCCACTTCACAATAGCAGGCCACAGTGATGACATTATTATCATTGGTAAAAAATAACTTGCTTCACTTATTTTGACTGCTGCTGCATAGAGACCAACATCGCTAACTCCTAATATCAGCCTAAGCATTACTTGGTCTATTTTCATTTGAAAGATGACAAAGGAGCTTGTCAGAATGAGTGGCCAACCTTGTTGAAGTAAGCGCATCATTATCCGGGCATTAAACTTCCACTTTATAATTGATCCAACTTTAGCTTCGTAGATCAATACCAATAAAAATCCCAGAGCAATCGAATTAAACAGCAGAAGATAAACAAAATATTCCAATGGCTGATTTGTGACTATCATTGTTATGGTTATGGATATAGAGGCGAACAAACACACCAAATTTGAAATCACTACATAACGACTTGCAACCAAGCTCTGAAACAGAAAGTCTATGACATTTAGCGCCCCTGCCAATTGGCAAGCGCCTACAATTAGTATCAAATACCTATCGCGAGTTGTGTTTTCTATAATGCCAACTAAAACACATAATAAAATCACTGTTATTATAGCTGCGCATAGCTTCATCAAGAACGCGGTTCCCAGAACTTCATTGCGATCTAAATTTTTATCCAAAAGCTCTTTTACTACTATCCTGTCAAGACCCAATGTCGCCAGAATACCAACCATTCCGGCAAAATTCTGAACATAATTGTATGTGCCGAACTGGTTTGGTCCCAGATATCTAGCCAGCCAAACTCCAAGAAAAATGCCAGACGCCATTCTGGCAATTCTGTCAATAAAAAGCCACGATATATTTTGATAGTATTTACCCATCGCTTCAAAACCAAGTATTCCACCCAGTTTATTTCTGATGGAAATCACCCTGTTCATACTTTTCAAATTAATCAAATGTTTTTCTTGGCCTCTATGTCATCGCAATATTAGGTGCGATGAAAGACCACCTCTAATTCTATCTTAATAAAATGTAGGTGAAGTAGACTTCAGAATTGGTAGAACTTCTATCACAATGCTGCTTATAGTAATTTTTTAACAAAAACGCCACTTTGAATTATCGGCTCTAGGAATTTGATGCCCGGCCCATACACGTCGCTTTTGTCCACCTGTCCTTTCATGAAATCAGTATCTCTTTACTAAAATTCTTAGAATTACTACCCAGTGTGCTTTTACCTGTTGCTCTTAGTCATTGTTAGACACTCATCAGGGGGACCTGTTCATCCAGGTACAGCAGGTAGCAGGAGGTAGTGATTCTCTCTATACTCCCATGATGGAAAAATAATATGACCAAGTGAGATTTCGCAGGCAGATGACGAACCTGGAAGCACAGGAGTCTCGGCCGCAGGGCAAGTAGCCACTTTAGGTTGGACGGCTGTGATTGTCATGACGCTTTACCTTTGATCAAAATAGGTTATTGCTGTGGAGCAAATATGTAGGAAAGTGCGCTTAATACCGTTACTTCAAGCACAAAGTTGAAAGCAACCAAAACCGATCAATATTTAACCAACTTTTCCAGCTTTCGCTGACACATGAAATGATCAAATACTGACACACATCGATGGAGTCAGGCCACCCCACTAGTGTTCATTCTCGCCCTGGTTTCCACGTCACAAAATGAGCGAAAAGCCTTATCATTACACTGGGGCTAGGGCCAAACTTGTGGGTACCAAACTCCTCGTGGCGTTCGGGCTCGGGATTACCTATTGCAGAGAGGTCGGGTGATGAACAAATATACAAAAGCAGGTTGGGGGCACCGCCATCAGAGTGGTCTAGCAGCAATTTACCGGCTTATTGACGGAGGTGTTATTTTCACATCTCTACTCTTCTGGTGTCGTTTTTTTGACCACCAATTGACAAATGTCTGGTTAATTATTGGTCTGCTCGCCACTACTCTGTTTGTCTTTTGTGCAGAATCGGTAGAGCTCTACCGCTCATGGCGTATTGATTCCTATGCCCATATGCTGGGCTTAACCCTGTTTGCCTGGGTATCTGTCTGCGCCACGCTGCTACTGATTGCCTACTTCAGCAAAACCGGACAAATCTATTCCCGGCTAATAGTCGGCAATTGGTTCCTGTCCACGCTGGTGCTCTTGGCACTTTGGCGGTATGGGTTTCGTCAAGCCCTGTTCTACGTCCGATCCCGCGATCATAACACCCGCTCCGCAGCTATCATCGGCATTACCCCCTCAGGGCTGCAACTGGCCGAGGACTTTGCGGCCGAACCGCACTTAGGTATACGCATCCATGGCTTCTACCGGGTCCCGGAGTCGGCTAGCTGCCAGCAACAGCTGCCGAACTCCGCGCCCTATCAGATGTTGGGGGAAGTGGCAGAGGCGCTAGCGGCCGCCAAAGCCGGCTCGCTGGAGCAAGTCTATATTACCCTACCCATGCGTGAAGAACTGCAAATTGAGTCAGTCTTGGGCGCCTTTGCCGACACCACGGCTACCGTACATATACTGCCGGACCTGTTTTTTCACAACCTCCTGCATTCCCGTTGGTACCAAGTGGGGAGCAGTAGCGTACTAAGCGTTTACGATACGCCCATTGAGGGTATTAACAGCTGGATGAAGCGTCTTGAAGATCTGCTGCTGGGCACTCTGCTACTAGTGTTGACTGCACCTCTGCTATCGCTGATTGCCATTAGCATCAAGCTCACGACACCGGGTCCAGCGATATTCAAGCAGCTCCGCTACGGGCTGGATGGGCGCCCTATCGAGGTGTGGAAATTTCGAACCATGACAACGCTGGAAAACGGTGAAACCATAGTGCAGGCATGTCGAAATGACCCCCGCATCACCCGACTCGGCCGCCTCCTGCGGCGTACCTCATTGGATGAACTGCCGCAATTGGTCAACGTACTGCGGGGCCAGATGTCCATCGTGGGCCCGCGCCCCCACGCGATTGCACACAACGAGGAGTACCGCAAACTGGTCAGTGGCTATATGTTGCGGCACAAGGTAAAGCCGGGCATTACGGGCTGGGCTCAGGTGAACGGCTGGCGGGGTGAAACCGATACATTGGAAAAAATGTGCAGACGCGTGGAGTTCGACCTGCACTATATCCGTCACTGGTCAATATGGCTGGACTTGCGGATTCTCTTCATTACTATATTCAAAGGACTCGCAGGGAGGAATGCTTATTAGCAACTGCCATATTTAAGCAGTTAGAAAACTATAATTGCAAATTTAATATACTTATAGGGGAGGCATATGTTTCCGCCTCTATCCTCTCCTTTAACACAAGCGCTATTCATACTCTAAGAATTGAGCCCCCTCTACCCAAAATCTAGGCCCCCGAATTTCCTTGGGAAACTCTGCTTGCTGCATAAAATATTTTCCGCAAAAATCAGCGTAAGTGATGAGAGCAGTGAAAATTAATGCGCCCCCAGCCAACTTCAAAATTGAACGTTTTTTCAAATAACCACTTGATACGAGACGACACCCATCCCCCTTTACAACACCTCCCCAAAGCAACCCCAACCCTAAAAACAGTAATGTTTGTGGAACAGGCATTACAACAATTCCACTAAACAAAGAGTAGACACAAGCAGAAACAACTGCCAAAAGCAATCCAGCCTGTATACTACTGTTTTTCGGTGCAACCGAACTTTGAACAAGCTCCACCCAAGCACGACGCATTATCCAGACAACGGAAGCAATACCTGCAAACGTTGCAACCCCCCCCCATTCATAAAGAAACTGCAAGATACTATTATGCGGATGACCCTCAATTCGATGAAAGTCATGAAACGAGTAAGCACCCACCCCCTCGCCGAGAAAAATATGGGAATAATTCAGCGAAAATATAACTTCTTGCCAGATCGTGAAGCGCCCGGACGAATGAAAGCGGAGCACGTCCGAGTTTGTAGCGACACTATCCAAAAACAGGTGCTGGAACTCATAACACAAATAGGCAGCTAGAAACACACATGCGCCACGACGCAAATCATATCGCCAAGACGAAAGCAACCAGTACGCCAAAATACCAGTCGCCAGGATAGAGACGAGCAATCCGCGGGCACCACCGGAAAAGGCCAACAAAAAATTACCAAACAAAAGCAGATACGAAATTTTCTTATAACTTGTATTTGCCGCAAAAATTACCAGCAGTGGGATAATGAACACTTGCACTTGATTAAAAAAACGTATCTGGCTGACTGAGGGATATACCAAATCCGGCCGCAGCGAAGAACTCAAAAAGACTTCAAACCCTAAATAAATGAGCGCCTTGAATACCAAAAATGCATGGCATACCAAAAAAAAGGCAACTAAATACGCAGACAACCCAAGGCGCGCAATATAAAATCCCGCGACAAATACACCCAGCAACAACAACCAGTGTAAACTTTCCAGTAAAGCATGGCCAATATTGTCGGATAAGACGGCACCAATCCCAATAAAAAATAGAGATCCCCCCCACAACAGCACCGGCCGCCCATCACATAAACAATCCCCGCATACCCTCCTATATTCCCCGCTATATAAAAGCAAGGGAAGCAAGCTCAGGAGCACTATTTGTACGATGCGTTTGTGATTGTAGTAGCCCAAAGGCAAAGAAATATCAAGCGGATCTATGCTTAGAAAGAACCATGTAGACAAGAGACCAACACAGACCCAGCCTAGCAACTCTCGCCCAGACATCTCACCCCTCTACACTGAAATAGAAAAAGGACCACAAATGTGGCCCTTTTTATGGGAAGGCAGAACACCTTCAAAACGTAACAATTACAACAAAAAATTAGGACGCTTTGCGACAGGCGTTCGGCAATTTATTGTAGTAATCAGAAGTCACATCAGTAGAGCAGCTCAGATCCAAACCATTATTGGAAGGAGTCAGTTTAAAAGTCAGCTTCTTGGCATCAACCTGGCCGTCCCCAGTGTTGGCCAGGGTCAGCTCAACAGTGGAAGCAGAGGCAGTATCGCCACCTGCTGTATAGTCGGCAGCACTCACGACATTAGACATAGTCTGAATCTTGTCCACGATAGCTTCACCATCGGCGTCACTCGGCCATGCGCCATCGGAAACCATGCGCTCGTAGAGGTCCAGTTTGGCAGCGGACATCAGGCTGACCGGCTCGGACAGCTTGGCGCGCACTGTGTAGTCCTGGTAAGCCGGCAGCGCTACCGCGGCCAAAATACCGATGATCGCAACTACGATCATCAATTCAATAAGAGTAAAACCCTGTTGCTTTTTCATTGTAACCGTCTCCATACAGACTTTTGGTTTTGGTGAATCCCGTGAGGGAGAACATCCCGTGAGGAAGTCGCCGAACAAGATACAAGGTTTGTGCCAATTCCTGCAAGCGCCAAATCCATCCAAGCAGATACAATTGGGAGGTTAGTCACATGCATCTATCTGCGAGTATCGCTAGCCAAAAATCAGTACTGACAAACAGATTCAATAGATGACACAAATTGTCAGATACTTACGTGGCTATAGACCACCCAAGGCTAAGTGTCCCAAACTGGACAATTGGCTCAAGCAGGTTATTTCGCTATATTTGAGTGCTTGGAGGCCAGAGGTCGGTCGTCAACGTAGCGGGCCACCCCAGTTAGGGGCTTCTCAAGTGCGAATAACACCGTACAAATAACAAGCAGTAACAATGATGAAGCGGTTCCATCCATGAGCACTACCTCATTGAGCGGCCTGGCCAAACGGCTGGTCGCTGACCAGATTATCGACGAGCACACAGCCGTTTCGGCGTCCAAGGCAGCCCAACGGGAAAACCAGACATTTGCTCAGCACGCCGTCGAGGCCAAGCTAGTAAAGAGCCGCGAGCTGGCAGGCATAGCTTCCCAGGCTTTCGGTTCACCGCTTTTTGATCTCGGCAGCTACAACTTCGACCTGATACCCAAGGGTATCATTGATGAAAAGTTGATCAGCAAGCATTTCACCCTCCCCCTATACAAACGCGGCAACCGACTGTTCGTGGCAGTGGCAGACCCTACCAATCTCGCGGGTCTGGATGAAATCAACTTCAATACTGGGCTGAATACCGATGCAGTGCTGGTGGAAGCTGACAAACTGGCCAAGGCTATCGAAAGCTATCTATCCGATAGCGGCGATATGGGCGCAGGCCTAGAAAGTATGGACGACGAGGAGCTGGACAGCCTCGATGTCGAAGGTGGTGAAGCGGAGCACAATAACGACAATGATCCGGGTGGCGATGAAGCCCCTGTTGTCCGTTTTGTCAACAAAGTACTACTGGATGCAATCCGTACCGGAGCCTCGGATATCCATTTTGAGCCCTACGAAAAGAGCTACCGCGTTCGCCTGCGTACCGATGGGGTATTGCACGAAGTCGCCAAGCCACCTATTCAGCTGGCAGCCCGTATCTCCGCACGCCTGAAAGTCATGTCCAAAATGGATATCTCCGAACGGCGTGTCCCCCAGGACGGCCGCATCAAGATGAAGCTGTCCAAAACCAAGGCCATCGACTTCCGGGTCAACAGCCTGCCAACTCTCTGGGGTGAAAAGATAGTTTTGCGGATACTCGACCCCTCTTCCGCGAAGCTGGGTATCGACGCACTGGGCTACGAAGACGAGCAAAAAAAGATCTATATGGATGCCCTAGCCCAACCGCAAGGCATGATCCTGGTTACCGGCCCCACCGGTTCCGGCAAGACTGTTTCCCTGTATACAGGCCTGAATATTCTCAACACCCCCGAACGCAATATCTCTACCGCGGAGGACCCAGTGGAGATAAACCTCGAGGGCATAAACCAAGTCAACGTATCGCCCAAGGTGGGACTGAATTTTGCCGAGGCCCTGCGGTCCTTCCTGCGCCAGGACCCCGATATCGTAATGGTGGGTGAGATCCGGGACCTGGAAACGGCGGAGATCGCCATCAAGGCCGCACAGACCGGCCACTTGGTGCTCTCTACCCTGCATACCAACTCGGCTCCTGAAACCCTGACCCGCTTGATGAACATGGGGGTTCCCACATTTAATATCGCCACCTCTGTAAGCGTGATCATTGCCCAGCGCCTGGCCCGACGCCTGTGCAATGAATGCAAGAAGCCGGCACCCCTCCCGGAAGAAGTGCTCAAGGAGGAGGGCTTCGACACAGTGACTATTGACCGCAAGGAATGGAAAATCTACCAGCCGGTGGGTTGTGAACACTGCTCCAAGGGCTACAAGGGCCGAGTAGGCGTCTATGAAGTGGTTCGCATCACCGATGGAATTTCTAGGATTATAATGGAGGGCGGCAATTCGATTCAGATAGCCGACCAGGCACGTAAGGAGGGCTTCAACAATTTGCGTATTTCGGCGCTGCGAAAGGTGGTGATGGGTATTACCAGCCTGGAAGAGGCTAACCGGGTTACCAAAGACTAGGCCCCTGATATCGCGCCCTCCTCGAAGAGACAGAACCTGGGGGGCTGGATTCCGGCCTGCGCCGGAATGACGGATTACTGGATTCCGGCCCGAGCTGGAATGACAATAGATAGACAAGCATGGCTTGGTCCATGCCAATAACAAGAAACAGGAAAAACAACCATGGCCAATGCCGCAGCAGTTGCTTACGTCTACAAGGGTGTGGACAGTAAAGGCGCCAAGGTCGAAGGGGAACTAAGCGGCTCCAGTCCAGCGCTGATCAAAGCCCAGTTGCGCCGGCAGGGTATTATCGCCAACAAAGTACAAAAAAAACCAAAGCCCCTGTTCAGTGCCAAGAAAAAAGTTACACCTGCAGACATCGCCCTCTTCACCCGCCAGATGGCCACTATGATGAAAGCGGGTGTACCTCTGGTACAGAGTTTCGAGATCGTTGCCGACGGCCTTGATAACGCCGGAGTAAAGGAGCTGATTTTTAAAATTCGCGATGACGTGGCTTCTGGTACCGCCTTTGCTGACGCGCTTCGCAAACACCCGTTACAGTTCGATGACCTGTTCTGCAACCTTGTGGCCTCTGGCGAGCAATCCGGCGCACTGGAAACCATGCTTGACCGCATTGCCACCTATAAGGAAAAGACCGAGTCGCTGAAAGCCAAAATCAAGAAAGCCATGACTTACCCCATAGCGGTGGTTGTGGTGGCAATTGTTGTTACTGCGGTACTATTGATTAAAGTAGTTCCGCAATTTGCCGAAACATTTTCCAGCTTCGGGGCAGACTTACCTGCATTTACTCTTTTTGTAGTCAGCATATCGGAATGGATGCAAGCCAACTGGTTGATTGCACTTATATCAATAGTGTTGGTTGTTGGTGGTACACTGGAAATCAAGAAACGCAACAAGAATGTGGCCGCCTTTTTTGATCGCTTGGTATTGCGCCTGCCTATTCTGGGCCTGATTACCTACAACTCCATCGCCGCTCGTTACGCACGCACCTTGTCTACTACTTTTGCTGCAGGCGTCCCCTTAATCGATGCATTGAAATCGGTGTCGGGGGCCACGGGTAACAGTGTTTATACAGCGGCAACTCTGAAGATTCGCGACTCGGTTGCCACCGGCATTCCATTGAATGTGGCAATGCGCCAGTCCGGCCTCTACCCAACTATGCTTGTTCAGATGGCCGCCATCGGTGAGGAGTCCGGGGCCTTGGACGAGATGCTTGCAAAAGCTGCCGATTTCTATGAGGAGGCAGTAGACAATCTCGTAGACAACCTTACTACCTTGATGGAGCCCATGATTATGGCGGTATTGGGCGTTCTGGTCGGCGGTCTGATGATTGCCATGTACCTACCAATATTCCAGCTGGGCAATGTAGTATAAAAGATGTTAGACATTTTAATTTCACAGCAAGCGCTGCTCTTAGGCAGCGCTTTGGTTTTAGGGTTGCTGATCGGCAGCTTCCTCAACGTCGTCATCTACCGCCTGCCCATCATGATGGAGCGGGAATACAAGCGCGATTTCTACAGCTATTTCGACACCAAGCCAGATCCTGCTGAGCAGAAAGAGCTGGACGAAACTTTCAACCTGGTCCTGCCCCATTCCCACTGCCCCAACTGCGATGCCGAGGTCAAACCCCGGCACAATGTGCCACTGCTCAGCTATCTGTTGCTGGGCGGCAAGTGCGGTTACTGCGGCACGACCATTTCCAAGCGCTACCCACTGGTGGAGCTGGTGACCGGGCTGCTGACCGCCATCGTTGTCTGGCAACTGGGCTTTACCTGGCAGGCGCTTGCGGGCTGCGTGTTTACCTGGGCGCTGGTGGCGCTGACCGGTATCGACTTCGACAAGCAGTTACTGCCGGACAACATTACCCTACCGCTGTTGTGGGGCGGGCTGTTTATCAATCTGTGGGGCGTTTTCGTTCCAGTGCAGGATGCAGTGATCGGGGCCATCGCCGGTTACCTGGCGCTCTGGTCCGTGTTCCATATCTTCAGGCTGGTGACCGGCAAGGAGGGTATGGGGGCCGGGGACTTCAAGATTCTCGCGGCCATCGGCGCCTGGTTTGGGTGGCAGATGTTGCCGCTGGTGATTCTGCTGTCCGCGGCCGTGGGGGCCGTGGCCGGGTTGAGCTGGAGTGTGATTGCCGGGCGGGACAGGAATCTGCCGATTGCGTTTGGGCCCTATCTGGCCGGAGCCGGCTGGATTGCGATGCTCTGGGGGGATCGGATTGTGGGGTGGTATCTTAACTATTCTGGTCTGGGGTCCTAGGCGGCTGTTCAACGGTAATCATTGCGGACCGGATTCCGGTAGCGGATCGAGTCCGGCACGGGCTCTGCGCCGGAATGACGAAAGATATATTGGAGGGCGGACCTTGGTTCCGCCCTTTTCGTTTCTGGCTCGCCCCGATTAGGGCGAACACAGGGTTCGCTCAGGCTGCTCCATGTATTCCTACAGTTAAAGTGAATCACAAGCTGCAAGCATGGGGGGGTCAGTCGGGATTGATCGCGGCCAACGGCTGCTCCTACAAGGTTCCCATCCAAATTCCGGGTGGGTATTTTGCACTGATCGCGGCCGTGGGCCGCTCCTACAGGAGGGTTGGGGACTGTGTTTACTGTTGGGTTGACGGGCGGCATTGGTAGCGGCAAGTCGGCGGCGGCGGACTGTTTTCGGGCATTCGGGATCCATGTCGTGGATGCGGACTGGGCCGCGCGAGTGGTGGTGCAGCCGGGGCAGCCGGCGTTGGCGAAAATTGCGGAGCACTTCGGTGCCGGGGTGCTGCTGGAGAATGGCGGGCTGGACAGGGCCAGGCTGCGCGGGCTGGTATTTGACCATGCCGGTGAGCGGCAGTGGCTGGAAGCATTGTTGCACCCGCTGATTCGCGAGGAGATAGTGCGGGCGCTGGAGGCCAGTCGCAGCCCCTACACGATTCTGGAGTCGCCGCTGTTGATCGAGTCGGGGCAATATCAACTGGTGAACAGGATCTGCGTGGTGGATCTGCCCGAAGTGCTGCAGGCCGAACGCGCCAGTGAGCGGGACCGCAGTACTCCGGAGCAAATCCGCAAGATTATGGCGGCGCAGCTGTCCCAGTCCGGGCGGCTGGCCAAGGCGGACGATGTGTTGGACAATGCCGGCGACCTGGCGAGCCTGGAGGCACAGGTGGAATCGCTGCACCGGAAGTACCTGCAACTGGCAGAAGAGAGATAAGCTCTCGGCCTACCGGCCCCCTCCCCCAACCCCTCCCCCGCAAGCGGGAGAGGAGAGAGTAGTTACGAAGAAAGTAATTGAAGCGTTTTATGGCTAAAGAGACACCTACCCTGAACTGCCCCACCTGTAAGAAGCCCATCGAGTGGAATGACAAGTTTCCGTTTCGGCCGTTTTGCAGTGAGCGCTGCAAGCTGATTGATCTGGGGGAGTGGGCCTCTGAAGGGCACAAGATTCCGGGGGAGCCGGCTTTTGATGATGTTTTGAGTGGGGAGCTGGATGATTCCAAGACTCGGCATTGAGGTTTTCGCTTCCCCCAAAAGAGTTGCCAGTAGGGTGCGCGGCCCGTTGCTGAGCTGAAGCCCTCAGCGCTCGAAAAAGTTCGGCGTTCCCGGGGGATCGCAGCCGTGGGTGGGCGGACGACCGCCCCGCCGCTCCTACAGCTCGCCCTCGTCATTCCGGCGACGGCCGGAATCCAGGTGCCACCAAACTGGATACCGGTATCGGATCGAGTCCGGCACAGGCTCTGCGCCGGCATGACGAACAAATAGACGTTTGATAGGAAAATTAAAGGTGGGAACCGGTAGCCAGGATGGCCTCAATGATCTCCTGGTTGGCGTCGGGGAACTGATAGTCGAAAAGCTCTGCCACTGCCACCCAGGCGGATTGCTGGCCTTCCTGGCCGCTGGCCTCGCCTTTGAATTTTGTCACCCACCAGGTATCCAGCAGTACGGTTTTTTCCGGGTAGTCGTGGCGGATTTCTGTCAGGGGTTTTAAATCCTTTACTTCTATCGCCACTTCTTCGCGCAGCTCTCTTGTCAGCGCCTGCTGGACTGTCTCGCCCTCTTCCACCTTGCCGCCGGGGAATTCCCAGCGACCGCCCATATGCAGGTGATCGGGGCGGCGGGCTATCAGGATTCTGCCGTCGCCCCGCTGCACCACGCCCACGGCGACATGGATCACTTTGCCCACCAGCTGCACCTCAGGTTCTGTATTCGGCATTGATGGTCACGTACTCGTGGGAGAAATCGCAGGTCCAGATATATTCGTCGATGTCACCGCGGCCCAGGTCGACGGTGATGGTGAATTCCGGCCTGGAGAACACCTGCTCGCCGGCCTCTTCGGTGTAGGCCGATGCGCGGCCGCCGGCTTCGACGACCTGCACATCGTCCAGGTAGATATTCACTTTTTCCGTTTCCAGCTGCTCCACGCCGGCATTGCCGATAGCCATGACCAGGCGACCCCAGTTGGGATCCGACGCGTAGAGGGCGGTTTTTACCAGTGGGGATTCGCCCACTTCGAAGGCCACTTTCATTGCCTCCTCGCTGTGGCGGGCACCCCGTACCTGCACAGTGACAAACTTGGTCGCGCCCTCACCGTCCCGCACAATGGCCTGGGCCAGTTCTATATGCACCTCGATAATGGCGTCCCTCAGGCGCAGGTATTCCACACTGTTTACATCGCCTAACTGCGGACCCGTTGCGCCACTGGCGATCAGCACGCAGGCGTCATTGGTGGAGGTGTCGCCATCGACGCTGATGCGGTTGAAGGATGCGTTGACCGCCTCCTTTACCAGCTGGTCCAACAGCGGCTGGGCTATGGCCGCGTCCGTCGCCACATAGGCGAGCATGGTGGCCATATTGGGCTGAATCATGCCGGCGCCCTTGGCGATGCCGGCAATACGGATCTGCTCACCGGCGATTTCGACGGTGCGGCTGGCACTCTTGGGCCTGGTATCCGTGGTCATGATGGCGCGGGCGGCCCTATCCCATCCGTCACCGGCCAGTTCCGTGGCGGCGGCGGGGATGGCGTCGAGCAGTTTCTGCAGCGGCAGGTGCTCGCCGATAACGCCAGTGCTGAACGGCAGCACCTGGCTTGCATTGATATTCAGCGCTTCGGCCACTGCCGCGCAGCAGGCGCGGGCGTCGCTCAGGCCACGCTCGCCCGTGGCGGCGTTGGCGTTGCCGGCGTTGATCAGCAGGGCGCGGATATTGCCGTTGCGGATATGTTCCCTGGCCACTGTCACCGGGGCCGCGCAGAAGGCGTTCCGGGTGAAGGTGGCGGAGACGGATGCGCCTGCATGGATTTCGATCAGCAGCAGGTCGTCGCGCTGCCAGTTTTTGATATTGGCGGGGACGCTGGCGAGGCGGATGCCGGGTACTTGGGGGAGTGTGTTTTGGGGCATTTTTTTCGCGGCCAACGGCCGCTCCTACAATGTTTCCTTGCCATCGTCATTCCGGCGCAGAGCCTGCGCCGGAATGACGAGTTTCAAAAAATACCGGGCGGGCCTGCGGCCCCAACCCTCTCCCCCGGCCCCTCTCCCGCGAGCGGGAGAGAGGGGAAGAGGCTATCAGGTTGAGGAGGTGGAAGAGGCCAGTTTGCCGTGGCACTGCTTGTATTTCTTGCCGGAGCCACAGGGACAGGGGTCGTTGCGACCCACCTTGGGGCCGCGGCGCTCCGGCATCGGTGCCGCCGGCTCGGCCGCTTCGGCTTCGGGCATGGCAGAGGCCTGGGCGTGTTGCAGTTCCAGCTGCTGTTTGCGCTGCTGTTCCAGGCGGCGGCGTTCCATCTCTTCCATCTGCTCGCGGGTCATCGGCTCGACGTGGGCGAGGATGCGCACCACCTCGTGCTTGAGATTGTCGAGCATGCTCTGGAACAGGTGGAAGGACTCGCGCTTGAATTCCTGCTTGGGGTTTTTGTTGGCGTAGGCGCGCAGGCCGATACCGGCGCGCAGGTGGTCCATGCTGGAAAGGTGTTCCTTCCACAGCTGGTCCAGTACCTGCAGCATGATCTGGCGCTCTACGGTCGGCATCAGGGTGGCGTCCCCTGAGGATTCGCCGATGCGCTCGACCTTGGTCTTGTAGGCCTCCTGGGCGGCAGTGGCGATTTTCTCGCGCAGGCTCTCCTCGTGCAGGGTGCGGTCCTCGTCCAGCCACTGCTGTACCGGCAGCTCCAGGCCCAGTTCGCCTGCCAGCTGTTTTTCCAGGCCGGGGATATCCCACTGCTCCTCCACGCTCTGCGGCGGCACGAAACCGGAGATCAGTTCGTTGACCACATCCTCTCGGATGGCGCCAATGGTGTCGCTGATGGTTTCCGCTTCCAGCAGCTCGTTGCGCTGGCCGTAGATCACCTGGCGCTGGTCGTTGGCGACGTCGTCGTATTCCAGCAGCTGTTTGCGGATATCGAAGTTGCGGCCCTCGACGCGGCGCTGCGCCTTTTCGATGGCGTTGGACACCATGCGGTGCTCGATGGCTTCGCCGCGCTCCATGCCCAGCATCTGCATGAAGTTCTTCACCCGGTCTGACGCGAAGATGCGCATCAGGTTGTCTTCCAGGGACAGGTAGAAGCGGGTCACGCCCGGATCCCCCTGGCGGCCGGCGCGACCACGCAGCTGGTTGTCGATACGGCGGGATTCGTGGCGCTCGGTACCGATAATGTGCAGGCCACCGGCCTCGATCACGGTGTCGTGGCGCTTCTGCCACTCTTCCCTGATCCCGGCCCTTTCGTCTTCGCTGGCCTCGCGGCCCTCCTGCTGCTCCAGTTCGGCGACTTCCGCCTCCCAGTTGCCGCCGAGCACGATATCGGTACCGCGGCCGGCCATATTGGTGGCGATGGTGACCGTGCCGGGGCGGCCGGCCTGGGCAATGATCTGCGCCTCGCGCTCGTGGTACTTGGCGTTCAGTACCTGGTGTTCGATACCCGCCTGCTGCAGGCCGCGCGACATCTCTTCCGAGGTCTCAATGGAGGCGGTACCGACGAGGATCGGCGCCTGCTTGTCGCGGCAGTACTTGATGTCTTCGATGATGGCTTCCAGCTTCTCCTCTTTGCTCAGGTAGACCAGGTCGTTCAGGTCGTCCCGCTGGGTCGGCTTGTTGGTGGGGATCACTACCACGTCCAGGCCGTAGATCTGCTGGAATTCGAACGCCTCGGTATCGGCGGTGCCGGTCATACCGGAAAGCTTGGGATAGAAGCGGAACAGGTTCTGGAAAGTGGTGGAGGCCAGGGTCTGGCTCTCGCTCTGGATCTGTACCTTCTCTTTCGCCTCCAGCGCCTGGTGCAGGCCCTCGGACAGGCGGCGGCCGGGCATGGTGCGGCCGGTGTGCTCGTCGATCAGCACCACCTGGCCGTTCTGCACTATGTAGTCCACGTCTTTGTGGAAGAGCACATGGGCGCGCAGGGCGGCGTGCACATGGTGCAGCAGGCCCAGGTTGCCGGGGGCATAGAGGGATTCGTCTTCCTTCATCAGGCCGCTGCGGGACAGCAGCTCCTCGATCAGCTGGTGGCCGTCCTCGGTCAGCTCCACCTGGCGGGTCTTCTCGTCGACACTGTAGTGTCCGCCTTCACCGCCCTCTTCTTCCGAGCGCTGCAACTGCGGTACCAGCTGGTTCATGGCCAGGTAGAGGTGCGAGGAGTCCTCGGCAGCACCGGAGATGATCAGCGGTGTGCGCGCCTCGTCGATCAGGATGGAATCCACCTCGTCGACGATGGCGAAATTCTGCGGGCGCTGGGTGCGGTCTTCCTTGCGCAGCACCATATTGTCGCGCAGGTAGTCGAAGCCGAATTCGTTGTTGGTGCCGTAGGTGATATCCGCCTCATAGGCCGCCTTCTTGTCCTCCGGGTGCTGCTGGGACACGATGACGCCGACCGTCAGGCCGAGGAACTCGTACACCGGGCGCATCCAGTTGGCATCGCGTGATGCCAGGTAGTCGTTCACGGTAACGATATGCACGCCCTTGCCTTCGAGCGCGTTCAGGTAGGCGGGCAGAGTGGCCACCAGGGTCTTGCCCTCACCGGTACGCATCTCGGCGATGCGGCCCTCGTGCAGGGTCATACCGCCGATCAGCTGTACGTCGAAATGGCGCAGGCCCAGGCTGCGTCGGCCGGCCTCGCGCACCGCGGCGAAGGCCTCGGGCAGCAGCTGGTCGAGGGTCTCACCGTCGGCCAGGCGCTGCCTGAACTCATCGGTCTTGGCTTTGAGGGCGGCGTCGTCGAGCTGCCGGTACTCCTCCTCCAGGGCGTTGACCTTCGCCACCACGCGGCGCATGCGTTTGAGCTCGCGGTCATTTTTTGAACCGAAGACCGATCTAATCAGTTTGCCAATCATTATCTAGGAACCACTTATCTTATTTGTGCCGGCGGGGCCGGTAGAGAATCTGGGGGCACCAGCGCTCATTTAAAGAGGGGTGCAAGTAAACAGGAAGGCGCCACGACTGGCAACCGCCACCTTGAGCCGCAGGCGCTCTCGGTAAGTTGCCGGCGGTGGCGCCGATAGGAAGAGGATAGGTGTTATCTGCCGGTGCGGCGGATATAGCTGGCCGGGTCGACCGGGCGGTTGTTCTTGTACACCTCGAAGTGCACGTGGGGGCCGGTGGAGCGGCCGCTGGAGCCCATCAGCGCGATCACCTGGCCCTTCTTGACCACGTCACCCAACTTGACCTTGATCTCACTGTTGTGGCCGTAACGCGTGGAGTAGCCATTGCCGTGGTTGATTTCCACCAACTGGCCGTAGCCGTAGCGATCCTCGGCCCAGGTCACCACGCCGGCGGCGACGGAGACCACATCGGAACCCTTCTTGCCGGCGAAATCCACGCCCTTGTGCCAGGTGCGGCGGCCGGTGAAGGGATCGGTGCGGTAGCCGTAACGGGAGGACATCCAGCCGCGGCTGATCGGGCGCCCGGCGATAAACTGCTCATCCTGCAGCTGGCGCCTGGCCAGCAGCGACTCGAGGGTATTGAGCTGCATCTGGCGGTCGTCGATCTGCTCGGACAGCTCGCCGATCACCTCGAGGAACTCCGGTGGCTGGTAGGGCAACTCGGAGGCGCCGGCGATACCCGGGTCTTCCGGACCGCCGAGGGCGGGGGCGCTGCCGAACTGGAACTCGCCCTCATCGAGTTTGGCCGCGGTGGTGAGTCGTTCGCCGAGGGCATCGAGGCGGGTCAGGCGCGCCTGCATTTCCGCCAGCTTCACCGTCAATGCGGTCAGCTGTTCGCGGGCCTCGCGATCCGCCTCGTCGATCTGTTCCTGCTGCTTGCGCAGGGCCTTGTTCCAGGCCTTGGCGGTGCGGGAGTCGAATACATCGGTTTCGGCGACCGGCAGGTTGGCGCCTATCAGGAAGGCGCCCACGGGCAGGCCGAGCAGGCACAGCCCCAACAGCGCCTTGCTCAAGCCGCCGAAGCTGAGATTGCGCGTACCGCCGCGTTCATTGACCAGGATAATTTTCATAACAGGCGTGTGGCTTTTGACAGATAGCGACAGTTTGTTGTTTTCGTTAGCTCTGTTGCGAAGCGCGGAATACCGCTTCCATGCTTCACCTTCACGCCTTTCCAATGGCAATTCAGCCGACCAACCTGTCCAATGTAACACCGGTCGACTGACAAAAATTGTTACTGGTCCGCAAATTCACCACGCGGAGCCATTACCTGCCGGGCAGGTCACAACGAAAAAGCCGGCAATTTTCATGCCGGCTTCCGGGATCTGGCTCAGACCGCCAGTATTGGCTTGACGTAGGAGATGGGGGCCTCCTGCTCGCCCTCGAAGGTCACCATTTCCCAGGCGTCTTCCTGCGCCATCAGGTTGCGCAGGGACTTGTTGTTCAGTGCGTGACCGGATTTGTGCGCCTTGAACTCACCGATCAGGCTGGTACCCAGCAGATACAGGTCGCCGATGGCGTCCAGGATCTTGTGTTTCACAAATTCGTCTTCGTAGCGCAGCCCGCCCTCGTTCAGGATGCGGTACTGGTCGATCACAATGGCGTTGTCGACGCTGCCGCCCTGCACCAGGCCCTTGGAGCGCAGGTACTCGATCTCGTGCATAAAGCCGAAGGTGCGCGCGCGACTCACTTCCTTGACGAAGGAGGTGCTGGAAAAGTCCACCGAGGAAGTCAGGTTGCGGCCCTGAAACACCGGGTGATCGAAGTCGATGGTGAAAGACACCTTGAAGCCGTTGAACGGCAGGAAGCTGGCCACCTTGTCACCCTCTTCCACGGTTACCGGCTTCTTGATACGCAGGAATTTCTTCGGCGCCGACTGCTCCTGGATACCCGCGGACTGGATCAGGAATACGAAGGGACCGGCACTGCCGTCCATGATCGGCACTTCCTGCGCGGACAGCTCGACAACCGCATTGTCGATACCCAGGCCCGCCATGGCGGACAGCAGGTGCTCGACGGTGGCGATGCGCACGTCGTCTTTGACCAGGGTGGTGGACAGCAGGGTATCGCCCACATTTTCCGCCCGGGCCTCTATCTCGACCACCGGATCCAGATCGGTGCGGCGGAACACGATGCCAGTGTCCACAGGTGCCGGCTTCAGGGTCAGGACGACCTTCTTGCCGGTGTGCAGGCCCACGCCAGTGGCGCGGATAGCATTCTTGAGTGTGCGCTGTTTGATCATGTAGGTATCTTTTCCCAGTCGGTAAACGGCACAGAGGCCGCAGCGAGCCGGCGATCATAGCAGAAATATTACGCCAAAACCACATCTAGCCAGGCAGTCATTTCTGTCTATCGCCCCATTCCTTCAGAGTAGCGCAGCGCGAAGACTGCTGCGCCACAACGACTACTTTGACCGTATTTTAGGGCGGCGTTCGCCTTAATCGCTGTTAAAAATTGTTAACCCGGGACTGGCCCGGGTTAACAACAGATATCGACTGTCAGGTCATGCGACCTGGAGACCGCCGTCGAGGCAGCTCCGGCCCTCTCCGCCAGGAGAGCGCCGGGGTGACATGAGCGGGGTTGCTGCCCCGATACGGCGCTTCCAGCCTGTCGCCGAACGCCTTAATCCGCCTGGCGGCGCAGGAACGCGGGGATATCCAGGTACTCCATATCGGTATCCGCCGGGTTCAGCGCCGGAGCCGGGCGTTTGGGACGCTCGCTCTCGACGCGCGCGCGGTTGTCGCCGCTTTCACGACCCGCCAGTCCGGCCGAACTGCCCTGGCTCTCGCGCGCTTCGCGGCCCTCGTGCATCTGCGGGCGACGGGTGTTGTCCACCACCTTGGTCGGGCGGGCGGTCTGTTGCGCGCCTTCGCCCAGGCCGGCGGCGACCACGGTCACGCGCATCTCGTCGCCGAGCTTGTCGTCCACGGCGGTGCCGATCACGACGGTGGCGTCGTCGGAGGCAATCTCCTGAACGATTTCACCCACTTCGGAGTACTCGCCCAGGGTCAGCTCCTGGCAACCGCCCTCCTCGCTGCCGGTGATGATATTCACCAGTATGCCGCGGGCGCCCTGCAGGTTGACGTTGTCCAGCAGCGGGCTACGCACCGCCTTCTCCGCCGCCTCGCGGGCGCGGTTCTCACCCACGGCGGAGCCGGAGCCCATCATCGCCATGCCCATCTCGGACATGACGGTGCGCACGTCGGCGAAGTCCACATTCATGATGCCCGGGCGGATCATCAGGTCGGCGATACCCTGCACGGCACCCAGCAGCACATTGTCCGCTTCCTTGTAGGCGGCCTTCATGGTGATCTTGTTGCCCAGTACTTCCAGCAGGCGATCGTTGGGAATGGTGATCAGCGAGTCGACCTTGTCGCGCAACTCGAGAATGCCCTCCTCGGCCACCACCGAGCGTTTGCGACCCTCGATCTTGAACGGGCGGGTGACCACTGCGACCGTCAGGATACCGAGATCCTTGGCGATTTCCGCCACGATGGGCGCACCGCCGGTTCCGGTACCGCCGCCCATGCCGGCGGTGATGAACACCATATCCGCACCCTGCAGCACCTCGGAGATGCGCTCGCGATCCTCCATCGCGGACTGGCGGCCCACTTCCGGGTTGGCGCCGGCGCCGAGGCCGCGGGTGATGCTGTTACCCAACTGCAGAATGGTGCGCGCCTCTATGTCTTTCAGCGCCTGGGCATCCGTGTTGGCGCAGATGAAATCCACACCCTCCACTTCGCTGACGATCATATGCTTCACCGCATTGCCGCCACCGCCGCCGACACCGATCACTTTGATGACAGGTTTATCCTGTACGCTATCGACTAATTCGAACATTGCTGTTCCCCTTTTTTGCTCATGTCAAAATTTTTAATTCGGTCCCTAAAAACTTTTGTGCCGGCCAAGGATTCCCCTTTCCGGTCACTGGTGCGCGAGGCGCACCCTACACAATCAATTCTTCATTCCGTTTTCATCACCCTGCATCCTTACAGATTTCCCCTGAACCAGTGCTTTACCTTGTCCCACCACTGGTTCTCATTGCGCACCGGGCGCTGGCGGCTCTCGCCGGTCTCCTCCCGCTGCATGGCATACATCAGCAAACCCACGCCGGTGGAATAAATCGGGTTGCTGACAATATCGGTCAGTCCGGCCACACCCTGGGGTACGGCGAGGCGCACCGGCATATGGAAAATCTCCTCGGCCAGTTCCACCGCGCCCTCCATTTTCGAGGAGCCGCCGGTCAGCACCACGCCGGCCGCGCACAGGTCCTCGAAACCGCTGCGGCGCAGTTCCGCCTGCACCAGGGTAAACAGCTCGTCGTAGCGCGGCTCCACCACTTCCGCCAGTGCCTGCCGGGACAGGTCCCGCGGCGCGCGGTCGCCGACGCTCGGCACCTTGATGGTCTCGCCCTCGCGCGCCAGCTTGGCCAGGGCGCAGGCATATTTGATTTTCAACTCCTCCGCGTGCGGCGTCGGTGTGCGCAAGGCCATGGCGATATCGTTGGTCACCTGGTCGCCGGCAATCGGGATGACACCGGTGTGGCGGATGGAACCGCCGGTAAACACCGCGATATCGGTGGTACCGCCGCCGATATCCACCATGCACACGCCGAGTTCCTTTTCGTCTTCGGTCAGTACCGCGTAGCTGGAGGCCAGCTGCTCGAGGATGATGTCTTCCACTTCCAGGCCGCAGCGGCGGATGCACTTCTCGATATTCTGCGCCGCATTGACCGCGCCGCTGACCAGGTGCACCTTGGCTTCCAGGCGCACTCCGGACATACCCAGGGGTTCCTTGACGCCCTCCTGGTTGTCGATCAGGAATTCCTGCGGCAGCGTGTGCAGGATTTTCTGGTCCGCCGGAATCGCCACGGCGCGCGCCGCATCGATAACCCGGTCGAGATCCTGCTGGGTCACCTCGCGATCCTTGATCGCAACAATGCCGTGGCTGTTCAAACTGCGGATATGGCTGCCGGCAATGCCGGCGTAGACCGAGTGAATTTCACAACCGGCCATCAGTTCCGCTTCCTCCACCGCGCGCTGAATCGACTGCACGGTGGACTCGATATTCACCACTACACCCTTTTTCATACCGGTGGATCTGTGTGAACCGATACCGACAATATTCAGCTCGCCATCGCGGTCGACCTCGCCGACGATCGCGACCACTTTGGAAGTGCCGATATCCAGGCCCACGATCATGCGGTGATCGGATGCTTGTGTCATTTTTGTACCAACCTCGCTGAACTGTGCTCCGAGCCGCATTCCCAATAACGGGTCAGGGCACAGCGTTCGCTTTTAAATTTTGTTTTTCAGCGCAACCTTCTGGCTGCGCTCAGTTTTGCTGTTTGTCTTCTTTCCACTGCACCGCCACTGCGTTGCCGTAGCGGGTATCCACCCTGGACACCTTTTCCAGGTGTGGTGCCAGTACACCGCGACTCAGCTGCAGGAATCGATTGACCCGCTCCAGCAGTTCGTCGTGCCCCAGATGCAGTTGCACACCGGAAACCAGTTCCAGCTGCCACCCTGCCAGGTCGTCGAAAGACAACCGCTTTACTTCCATATCCCGCGTGGTCAGCAACCCCGCGAGGGCCTGGTACTGCGCCACTATGCGCTCCACCAGCTCCTCGTCACCCGCCAGCTCCGGCAGGCGACCGCTATTCATCTGCGCCGGCCGCGGCAGCAACTCGCCGCTCGCCACCAGCAGTTTGTCCTCGCCCCAGGCCGCCAGTGGCTGCGCCTCCTGCACTTCCACCTCGACCCCGCGGGGCCAGCGCCGGCTCACCGAGGCCCCGCTAATCCAGGGATTCTGCAACAGCGCCTCGCGCATACCGCGGATATCCGCGGAGAAAAATCCCTCTCTCAAATAGGGCAGCAGCGTCTCCTCTACCTGCCGCTGGGTCACCGCGTTGAACGGTCCCTTGACCCGCACCTGCTCCAGTGCATCCACCCGGCTCAATTGCTGCACCGGGGTGCGCTGCCAGAGCCACAGACCGCCGTAGCTGAGGCCGGCTAAAGTACCCATCGCCAGCGCGATTATCAGCAGCGGCCGCCAGTTCCGGCTCGCGCGCTCACCACGGTCCGAAATCGGGCGGGCGCCGCGCACTTTCTTTTTTTGATGGGCACGCTGTGCTTTGCCCATCCTACGCAGACTCCATTCCGCATTCCGAATTCATCATTCCGCATTTCCCTCACCCAGGCGCCACTGGGCCAGCTGCTGGGACAGGGCACCGACATTTCCCGCGCCCTGGGTCAGCACTATATCGCCGGGTTCGAGCAGATCCGCCAATACCGGCGGCACCTGTTCGATGGTCTCGACAAAAATCGGGTCCACCTGGCCGCGATTGCGCAGGCTGCGCGCAAGTGTGCGGCCGTCCGCGCCGGGGATAGGCGCCTCACCGGCACTGTACACGTCCAGCAATATCAATTTGTCCACCTGGGACAGTACCTGCACAAAATCCTCGAACAGGTCGCGGGTGCGCGTGTAGCGATGCGGCTGGTAGATCATTACCAGGCGCCGCTCCGGCCAGCCGTCGCGCACCGTCTTGATGGTTGCGGCCACTTCCCGCGGGTGGTGGCCGTAGTCGTCCACCAGCATCACTTTCTCCGCACTGCCGTCGTCGCTGACAGCGTAGTGCCCGTAAATCTGGAAACGCCGGCCGACGCCCTGGAAGCCCTTCAGGCCCGCGCAGATAGCCTCATCCCCAATCCCCTCATCGGTGGCCACGGCAATGGCGGCAGTCGCATTCAGCACATTGTGAATGCCCGGCGTATTGACGCAGACATCCAGCTGCTTGCCATCCGGGCGCTGCACGCTGAAGTGGCTGCGCAGCGGCTCCTGCTGCACGTCAACGATGCGGAAGTCGTTGCCCTCATCGAAACCGTAGGTGATCACCGGGCGCGAGAACTTGGGTATCACTTCGCGGATATGCTCGTCGTCGCCACAGACCACTGCCAGACCGTAGAAAGGCAGGTTGTGCACGAAATCGATAAAGATCTGTTTGACCTTCTCGAAGTCACCGCCGTAGGTCTCCATATGGTCCGCATCGATATTGGTGATGACGGTCACCATCGGTTGCAGATGGATAAAGGACGCATCGCTCTCGTCCGCCTCGGCAATCAGGTAGCGGCTCTCGCCCAGCGCGGCGTTGGCGCCGGCCGCATTGACCAGGCCGCCGATCACGAAGGTCGGATCCTTTTTGTCCGCGGCGAAAATCGACGCGATCAGGCTGGTGGTGGTGGTCTTGCCGTGCGTACCGGCGACAGCGATACCGTAGCGGTAGCGCATCAGTTCGCCGAGCATCTCCGCGCGGCGCACTACCGGGGTGCGCTTCTCGTGTGCCGCCACCAGCTCCGGGTTGTCGCTGTGCACGGCAGTGGAGTTCACCACCACATCCACATCGCGGATATTTTCCGCACTGTGACCGATTTGCACTTTTACACCCAGCTTGCGCAGCCGCTCGGTGACCGAGGACTCGCGCAGGTCGGAACCGGACACTTCGTAGCCCTGGTTCTGCAGCACTTCGGCAATGCCACTCATACCCGCGCCACCGACACCGATAAAGTGAATACGGCTGACGCGGCGCATCCTGGGTACGCCGTAACTTTTCTCTGCTGTCATCGGTTGCTCGGACATATACCTACCTCATTGCCCCAGGGCCAGTTCTTCGCCACAGGCCGCCAGCACCTGCGCCGTCGCATCGGTTTTTGCCACGCGTCGCGCGGCCTCGGCCATCGCCAGCAGCTCTTGCGGGTCGGCAAACATTTCTTTCAGCAGCTCCGCCAGTTTGGCCGCGTCCAGCGCATCCTGCTGTATCACTATGGCGCCGCCGGCCTGTGCCAGCCACTCGCCGTTCTTGGTCTGGTGGTCGTCGATCGCAAACGGAAAAGGCACCATGATGGCACCCACCCCCGCCGCGGCGATTTCCGATACCGTCAGCGCACCGGAGCGGCAGATGATCAGGTCCGCCGCACTGTAAGCCGCCGCCATATCGGCGATAAACGGCACTACGTCCGCTTCCACGTTCGCCTGCCGGTAGGCCTCGCGCGCCACATCCAGGTGGCGCTTGCCGGCCTGGTGCACTATGCGCGGGCGCAGTGCCCCGTCCAGCATGGAGATCGCCTGGGGCACCAGTTCGTTGATGGCCACGGCGCCGAGGCTGCCACCGAGTACCAGCAGGCGCAGCGGTTTCTCGCTGCCAATACGCGCCTGCGGTTCCGGCAGCTGCGCTATCTCGCTGCGCACCGGGTTGCCCACCTGCTGCCCGCCCGGCAGTCCACTGGGGAAGGCCTCCAGAACCCGACTGGCGATACGGGCCAGCAGGCGATTGGTGGTGCCGGCCACCGCATTCTGTTCGTGAATGATCAGCGGTATGCGGCCCAGGCGCGCGGCGACGCCGCCGGGCCCCGTGGCAAAGCCGCCGAACCCCAGCACGGCGTCCGGCTGCACCTTCTTCACCACCGAGCGCGCCTGGGAAATGGCACGCAGTATCTGCAGCGGCGCCTTCAACAGCGCCAGCTTGCCCTTGCCGCGCACGCCCTCGACAGTAATAAAGTGCAGCGGTATATCCGCATCCGGAATCAGCTGCGCCTCTATGCCGCGCTCGGTGCCCAGCCATTCGACCACCGCGCCCTGATCCTGCAGCGCGCGGGCCACAGCCAGTGCCGGGAATACATGACCACCGGTACCGCCGGCCATCACCAGGAATTTTTTACTAGAAAACGGCGCACTACTTTTAACCATCAGGCCGCCTCCCCTTTCAGCGAGCGATCTCCCAATTGCAGCGGATTGAAGATCGGCAGTTGTCTGATTGTGCCCAGGCCGGGCTTTTCGCTGTCACTCTTCTCCTTCAGCTCTGTCTGCAGTCGCAGCGCCAGCGCAAACAACGTGCAGCAGATCACCAGGCTGCTGCCGCCGGAACTGACAAACGGCAGTGTCAGCCCCTTGGTCGGCAGCAGGCCCGAGGCCACGCCCATATTCACAAACGCCTGCCCCGCCAGCAGCACCGCTATGCCGAATGCGAGCAGCGCGGCGAAAAATTTCTGCTGCGCCAGGGCGCCGCGCACCAGGCGCAGCAGCGACCAGGTCAGGGCGACGAAAAGCGCTATCACCACCAGGCCACCGACCATGCCCCACTCCTCGGAGAGGATGGCGAAAATAAAGTCCGTGTGCGCCTCCGGCAGGTAGAACAGCTTTTGCACGCTGTTGCCGAGACCGACACCGAACCACTCACCGCGGCCGAAGGCAATCAGCGATTGGGTCAGCTGGTAACCGCTGGCGAACTGGTCTCCCCAGGGATCCAGGAAGGTCATCAGCCGCTGCAGCCGGTAGGGACTCACCAGCGCCATCAGCGCCAGGCCGGAGGCCGCCGCCGCCACCAGCAGGAAGGTGTGCGGCAGGCGCGCACCGGCGAGGAATACCATCGCCAGAACCGTGCCGGAAATCACCACCACCGAGCCGAAGTCCGGTTGTAACAACAGCAACATCGCCACCAGTCCCAGGATCACCACCGGCACCATAAAACTGCTCCAGTGGCGCAGCTGCTGGTTGCGGCGCGTCAGGAAGCTGGCAAAAAATACCAACAGGCAGAACTTGGCCACTTCCGCCGGCTGCACGGTAATCGAGCCCAGCGCCAGCCAGCGTCGACTGCCGTTCACCTCACGACCTATGCCCGGAACCAGCACCGCCATCAGCAGCAGGCAGGAAAAGAGCAACAGCGGCCAGGACAGGCTCGACCAGATCGACAGCGGCACCTGACTCACCACCAGCGCCGCCAGTGCACCCACACCCAGATACATCAGGTGGCGTTTGAGGAAAAACCAGGGGTCGCCGTACACGTCTGCCGCATAGGCGATGGAGGCGGAGGCCACCATCACAACGCCGATGCTGACCAGTGCCAGTACACAGAATGGCAACAGCCAGTCGAGATTCTTTTCCTGCGCTACCTGTATGTCTGTCACTGGGCGCCTCCCACCGGCAGGCTGCCGAGCGCCGCAACGGCGCGACGGAAATCGTCGCCGCGCGCCTCAAAGTTGCGGTACATATCAAAACTGGCACAGGCCGGCGACAGCAGCACATAGTCGCCGCGGCTGGCCAGTGCACGCGCCTGCGCCACCGCGTCGTCCATGGAAAGGGCGCGGTGAATCTCTGCCTTGCCCTCGAACACCTTTGCAATCTTGTCGCCGTCGACGCCGATGGTGACCAGCGCGCGCAGGGCGCCGGCGGACTCCGCCAGCGGCGAGAAATCCGCGCCCTTCCCGTCGCCGCCGGCGATCAGCACAATTTTTCTGTTCCCGGTAGAGAGGCCGTCCAGCGCCGCGCGGGTGGCACCGACATTGGTGCCCTTGGAATCGTTCACAAAAGTGACGCCGTCCAGGTCCGCAACCCGCTCGCAGCGGTGCGACAGGCCGTTAAAGCTCCGCAGTGCCGATAGCATCGCCGCCATCGGCAGCTCCACCGCATTGCCCAGCGCCAGCGCCGCCAGCGCATTGGCGACATTGTGTCTGCCCACCATCGCCATATCGCCGACCGGCAGCAGCTTTTCCAGGCCCTGCACCAGCCACTCTTTTCCATCGGCTTTCTTCAGGCCGAACTGCTGCAGGTCCGGCTGGTCCAGGCCGAAGCTCCACTCGCGGCTGTCGCGGGACAGCGGGCCGCGGGTCAGCGGATCCGCGCGATTGACCACCAGCTGTTTCGCGTTGCGATAGATACGCTGTTTGGCCCTGTGGTAATCCGCCAGCGTGTCGTAGCGGTCCATATGGTCCGCGCTAAGGTTCAGAATCGTGGCCGCCGCCGGCGCCAGGGAACTGGTGGTCTCCAACTGGAAGCTGGACAGCTCCAGCACGAACAGTTGCGGCAGCGGCTGCTGTAGCAGGTCCAGCACCGGCACACCGATATTGCCGCCCACGCGCGCGTCCACACCGGCCTTTTCGGCCATCATTCCCACCAGGGTGGTCACGGTGCTCTTGCCGTTGGAGCCGGTAATGGCGACCACCCTGGGCGGCATATCCAGTTTCGCCAGCTCGCGCGCGAAGAGTTCGATATCGCCGATCACCGGGATGCCCGCCTTCAGCGCCTGCTGCAGCGCCGGCTCGGCCAGCGCTACGCCCGGGCTGGCGATAATCTCACTGGCGGCGAGCATGGTTTCCGCATTCAGCGGGCCGGTTTCCACCGGCACCTGGGGGAATTCCTCACGGAAGGCATCCAGGCCCGGCGGTTGGCTGCGGCTGTCCACAACTACGGGAGTGATTCCGGCACGCAGCAAAAAGCGCGCTGCCGAAACACCGGTAGCGCCCATGCCGATTACCACTTTTTTCTCCGAAGTCGCGATCAATGTCATTTTTTACTTATCGCAATTTAAGTGTTGCCAAACCTGCCAGCACCAGCACAACGGTGATGATCCAGAAGCGCACGATCACGCGCGGCTCCGGCCAGCCCTTCAGCTCAAAATGGTGATGCAGCGGCGCCATGCGGAAAATGCGCTTGCCGGTCAGTTTGAAAGACGCCACCTGCAGGATGACCGATACCGTCTCCATCACGAAGACGCCGCCCATGATGAACAATACGATTTCGTGGCGGGTGATCACGGCAATAATGCCCAGCGCCGCCCCCAGGGCCAGGGCACCCACATCGCCCATAAATACCTGCGCCGGATAGGTGTTGAACCACAAAAAGCCGAGCCCG
This sequence comes from Microbulbifer taiwanensis, assembly GCF_014904815.1. Taxonomy (GTDB): domain Bacteria; phylum Pseudomonadota; class Gammaproteobacteria; order Pseudomonadales; family Cellvibrionaceae; genus Microbulbifer; species Microbulbifer taiwanensis. The sequence continues at coordinate 24,648 of NZ_JACZFR010000053.1, read as the reverse complement.
GCACCGCCCAGGGCCGCACAGAATACCGCCAGTTCGCCGGCGCCGGGGATCGACGGGATATGCAGGTAGTTGGCGAACTCCATATGGCCCGCCAGGTAGGCGATAAGGCCAAGGGCGCCGCCGACCATCACCGTCGGCATGATCGCCAGGCCGTCGAGACCGTCGGTCAGGTTCACCGCATTGCTCGAGCCCACCACAACGAAATAGGTCAGCAGGATAAAGAACACCGGCCCCATGTTGATGGCCACATCCTTGAAGAAGGGCACAAAAAACTGGGTTTCCGCCGGGCTGGTCGCGCTCATATACAGGTAGATGGCCGCGCCCAGACCGGCGATCGACTGCCAGAAATATTTCCAGCGCGCGATCAGGCCACGCGGATTCTTGTGCACCACTTTTTTGTAGTCGTCGACAAAACCCACGGCACCGAATACAAAAGTCACCAGCAGGGTGACCCACACATAGCGGTTGGAGAGATCCGACCACAGTAGCGCGGAGGAAAAAATCGAGGCCAGGATCAGGGTGCCACCCATGGTGGGCGTGCCGGACTTGCTCAAATGGGTCTGCGGGCCGTCGTCGCGCACCGCCTGCCCCACCTGCAGCTGGTTCAGCCAGGTGATCATGCGCGGGCCCACGATCAGGGAAATACCCAGCGCAGTCAGCGCGCCGAGGATGGCGCGCACCGTCAGGTAATTGAACACCGCGAAAGTGCTCACATGTTGTTGCAGTAATTCTGCCAGCCAGAGCAGCATTATTTATCCTCTTTATCGTTCCCGGTCAGCGCCTGCACCACCAGTTCCATACGGGCACTGCGGGAACCTTTCACCAGCACAGTGGTGTTTTCGTTCAATTCATGCGTGAGCGCCGCCAGCAGCGGCGCCCTTTCGCGGTAGTTGTGCAGGGGCTGATGGCGCCCGGCACTGAAAGCGACGCTGGCGGCAGCACCCAGCGGGCCCAGGGTAAACAGTGTGTCCAGGCCGCGCTCCCGCGCCAGCCGGCCTATCTCCCGGTGCATGGCATCGGCGTCCGGGCCCAGTTCGGCCATATCGCCGAGCACCAGGATTTTCCTGCCGTGGCGCTGCGCCAGCAGTTCTATCGCCGCCGCCACAGAGCCGGGGTTGGCGTTGTAGCTGTCGTCGATAATCGCCGCGCCACTGAGCCCCTTCAACTCCTGCATGCGACCGGCGACGCCACCGAGCCCGCCCAATCCGCTGGCGATTTCCGCCGCCGGCACACCGGCAGCAAAGGCACAGCCGGCGGCGACCAGTGCGTTGTGCACATTGTGCTCGCCGAGCAGCTGTAGCTGCACCAGGTGCGCCAGCCCCTCGACCACCAGATCGAAAGAGGGACAGCCGCTTTCGGTCAATTCAATATTGTCCGCGCTGATTGCGCACTGGTGCCCCAGCCCCACTTCCAGGGTGTGCACACCCTCGGGCATCTGGTCGAGCCAGTAGTTTGCGTAGCCGTCATCGACATTGACCACCGCGGTACCGCCCACTTCGAGGCCGGTATAGATCTGTCCCTTGGCCCTGGCGATAGCGTCAACGGAACCGAAACCCTCGACGTGGGCGGGCATGACATTGTTGACGGCACTCACCTGTGGCTTGCCGATTCCGCACAGGTAGCCGATCTCATCCGGCCCGCTGGCGCCCATCTCCAGGATCAGCACGTCGTGATCCGCGCACAGGCCGAACAGGGTCATCGGCAGGCCGAACTGGTTGTTCAGGTTGCCGCGGGTCACACAGGGGTTGTGGCGCTGGGCGAAAATCGCCGCGAGCATTTCCTTCACCGTGGTCTTACCGCAGGAACCGGTAATCGCGATCACCCGCCCCTTGAACTGGTCGCGGCACAGGCGGCCAATCTGGCCCAGAGCTACAGTGGTGTTCGCCACCCGCCATTGCGGCAGCCTGCAGCCGGGAATTTCCCGATCCACTACCAGGCCCAGAACCTGGCCATCCAGTTCACCGGCGCTTTCCAACTCGAGTACAAAATCGTGGGCGTCGAAGTTCTCTCCCTTAAGGGCGACAAACAGGGCCTGCGAATCGATCTTGCGGGTGTCGGTGCACACGCGCTCGAACTGCACCGAGCCGTTGACCAGCTCGCCGCCGAAGCGCCCCTGTAGTTGTTGCAGAGAGAGTGGGCTGATCACTCGGACTCCCCCTTTATTTCGCCCGCGCGTGCGGCCGCGCGCCTTTTCAGTGCCGCAGCCGCCTGTTCGCGATCGCAGAAGTGAATCTTCTCGCGGCCGATAATCTGGTAGTCCTCGTGGCCCTTGCCGGCAATCAGCACGATGTCGCCGGGCTCGGCCGAAGTTACCGCGCGCGCAATTGCCGCGGCACGGTCTATTTCCACCTCGATATTGCTGGCCGCGCCCTCGAGAATATCGTCGATGATTTTCTGCGGGTCCTCGCTACGCGGATTGTCGCTGGTGACAATCGCATGATCCGCCATCTCCGAAGCTATGCGGCCCATGGGCGCGCGCTTGCCGGTATCGCGATCACCGCCGCAGCCGAAAAGGCACCAGAGTTTGCCGCGGCAGTAGGGGCGCGCCGCGGCCAGGGCCGCGCGCAGTGCATCCGGCGTGTGGGCATAATCCACCAGCACGCTGATTTCATCTTCGCCCCCGACTTTGACCGGTTCCATACGCCCCGGCACCGGCACAATGGTCGGGAAGGCCGCCAGTATCTCCTCGAACGGCATACCCGCCGAGGCCGCCGCGGCCACCACTGCCAGTGCATTGTGAATATTGAAGTCGCCGATCAGCGGCGCCCGCAGCTCGCCGCTGCCCCAGGGAGTTGTCAATTGCACCGAGAAACCGCCCTCGTGGCGGCGCAAATCCGTCGCGTGCAGGTCGCCCGCCTGCAAACCGTAAGTGATGACTTTCAGGTTGCGCAGCTTGCAGCGTTCCGCCAGCTGGGCGCCGAAGGGGTCGTCCAGGTTGATGATGCCGCGCTTCAGTTTCGGCAGACCGAACAGCTTTTCCTTGGCGGCGCCATAAGCGGCCATATTACCGTGGTAATCCAGGTGGTCCCGCGACAGGTTGGTAAAGATGGCGGTATCGAAAATCAGCCCATGCACCCTGCCCTGGGACAGGGAGTGGGAGGAGACCTCCATAGCCGCGGCGCGCACATCCCGATCGCGGAAAGCCGCATAGTCCGCCTGCAAGCGCACCGGATCCGGGGTCGTCAGACCGGTTTCCTGCAGTTCGATAGTGCCGTCAGCCCAGATGCCGTTGCCAATGGTGCCCATCAGCGCGGCGCTGCCAAAATGGCGTGCCAGCAGCTGTGAGGTCAGGTAGGCGCAGGTGGTCTTGCCGTTGGTACCGGTCACTCCCACCAGGTGCATCTGCTCGGTGGGATTGCCGTGGAAGCGCGCGGCTATCTCACCGACGCGCTTGGCCAGACCCGGCACGCTCACAACCTGAATACCTTCGCGTTCCCTTGACTCCAGCTGGTCGCCGTCGGCCAGTACCGCTGCCGCGCCAGAGGCTATGGCTGCATCTATATATTCGCGCCCATCGACGACGGTGCCGCGCAGGGCCATAAACACATCGCCCGGTTGCACCAAGCGGCTATCCAGGGCCACACCGGTTACCGGCACGTCGGGAATACCGGCATATCCCGGTACCAGGTCCTTTAATGAAACTGTTCTCTGTTCACGCTGACTCACGATTTGGTACCTCTCTCGTTCAACTGCGCGGCCAGCTGCCGCTCCGCCGGGGTCAGCTCCGCCGGCGGTACCTGCAGCAGGCGCATGGCACCGGCCATGACCGAGCCGAACACCGGCGCGGCCACTTCGCCACCGTAGTATTTGGCCCGGCTGGGGTCGTCGATCACGACAACCGCAGCCAGGCGCGGTTTGTCGGCGGGAATAAAGCCCGCGAAGACCGAGCGGTAGCGATTGTCGATATAACCTTCACTGCCCACCTTGTGGGCCGTTCCCGTTTTGCCGGCCACCCGATAGCCCTCGACGGCGGCCCGCTTGCCGGTACCTCGGCCAATCACGGTTTCCAGCATCCCTGTAACCTGTTCGGCCAGGGGCCCCTCGACCACCCGCTCCGGTTCCGCCTCTGTTTTGTCGCCGGATAAAACCAGGGAAACCGGGCGCTTGATCCCGGCATTGGCTAGTACGCTGTAGGCCTGGGCCAGCTGCACCGCATTCACCGTTAAACCGTAGCCGAAGGCGAAGTTGGCCCGCTCGATTGGGTGCCAACGACTGCGGCTGGGCAATATCCCCGCCGCCTCACCGGGGAAGCCGCTGCCAACCGCCTCCCCCAGACCCAGTCGGTAAAAGAGTTCCCGCAACGAGTTTGGTTCCAGGTCCAGGGCAATTTTTGTGATACCCACCTGGCTCGACTTAGTAATGATCTTGGTCAGGTCCATCAGGCCGTAATTGCGGTGATCCACCAGTGTCTTGCCCGGCAGGCGGATATAGCCGGGGCTGGTGTCTATCTGGGTGTGCGGCTGGTAGCGACCGCTCTCCAGTGCCGCCAGTACGGTCAGCGGCTTGACCGTGGAGCCCGGCTCAAACTGGTCGATCAGTGCGCGGTTGCGCATCGCCGCCGCTTTGACGCCGTGGCGGTTGTTCGGGTTGAAGGACGGCTGGTTGGCCATCGCCAGCACGTCGCCGCTCTGGGTATCCAGGATCACCATAAAACCGGAGGCGGCGCCATTCTCAGACACCGCCTTCTTCAGTTCACGATAGGCCAGATACTGCAGGCGCATATCGATGGACAGGCGCAGGTCGCGACCGGGTCTCGCCTCGCGCTGGGTCGCCAGGTCCTGCACCCTGCGGCCCTTCAGGTCCTTGACCACCTGCTGCGCACCCGGCTGGCCGGTGAGCCAGTCGTCATAGGCCAGCTCCAGCCCCTCCTGGCCGCGGTCATCAATATTGGTAAAGCCGAGCAGTTGCGCCACCACCTCTCCGGCGGGGTAAAAGCGGCGGTACTCCTTCCGGCTGTAGACACCGGCCAGTTCCAGGCCCAGTGCCTCGCCGGCCCGCTCCGGGGACAGGTGGCGGCGCAGGTACATAAATTCTTTGTTGCGATATTTATCCAGGCGCTTTGCCAGGGATGCCGGCTTCATTTCCAGGGCCGCGGCCAGTTTGCGCAGCTCGTCAGCGCTGGCCTCGCGCAGCAGTTGCGGATTGGCCCAGAGGCTGTGTACCGGCGTACTGACCGCCAGCAGTTCGCCGTTGCGATCGACGATGGAACCGCGATAGGCGGCGATTTCCTCGGTGCGGATGGTGCGCGCGCGGCCCTGGTCTTGCAGGAAGCGGTAACCGCGCTCGGCCTCCGGCAGCACCTGCAGGCGCGCCAGATGCAGCACCAGGGCCAGGGCGAGCAGGCACAGCAGTACCGCCACCAGCGCGAAGCGCCAGCGGGCGATACCCGGCTGAACCTGCTGTCTCTTGACTGCGCCCATGGCGCTCCCATCCCTATCGTTTTATGGTTTCGATTGTTATTTTGCCGGCACCAGCACCCGCTCATCCGGTGCCGGCACGTGCATGTCCAATTCTTCCCGCGCCACCTTTTCGATGCGGCTGTAGGCGGACCAGGCGCCTTTTTCCAGCAGCAGTCGCTCCTGTTCATAACGCAGCTCATCGCGCGCTTTCTGCGCCTGCCCCAGCTGTGCGGTCAGTTCACGACTGCGCTGGGTGCTGTGCACCACCGCCAAGGCCGTGGCGATAGTCGCCAGCCACAGCAGCGCCATTGCCAGTTTCTTCCTGCCGCTCACCCCAATTTCTCCGCAACTCTCATCACCGCACTGCGCGAGCGGACGTTTTCACCCACCTCGCCGGTATCGGCCTTGATCGCCTTGCCGACGGATTTCAGTGTCTTGGCGATCTGGCTGTCCATGACCGGCAACCCCCTGGGCAGCTTCGGACCGCGTTCCTTGTCGCGGATAAAGCGCTTCACCATGCGATCTTCCAGCGAGTGGAAACTGATCACCACCAGGCGTCCGCCGGGGGCGAGCAGCTGCAGGGACTTGTCCAGCGTCTGCTGCAGGTCTTCCAGCTCGCCATTGATATGGATACGGATCGCCTGGAACACGCGCGTGGCCGGGTGCTTGCCCTTCTCCCAGGCCGGATTGGCCTCCTTGACCACTTCCGCCAGGTCCAGGGTGCGCTCGAACGGCTTCTCTACCCGGCGCCGGACTATGGCTCCAGCCATACGGCGGGCGAAACGCTCCTCGCCGTACTCTTTGAATACCCTTGAGAGCTCCGCTTCCGATTCGCTGTTGACCCAGTCCGCCGCACTCATGCCGCGGCTGGTGTCCATACGCATATCCAGCGGGCCGTCCTGCATAAAGCTGAAGCCGCGCTCGGCCTGGTCCAGCTGTGGCGAAGAGACGCCCAGGTCCAGCAGTATTCCGGTCACCTTGCCGGCCCGCTCCGCGGCGGCTCTATCCATATCGGCGAAGGAGCCGTGCCAGATGGCGAAGCGCTCGTCGCCGCCAAAGCGTTCCCCCGCGTAGGCAACTGCCTGTGGATCCTTGTCGATGCCCAGCAGGCGGCCATCTCGATTCAGCCTTTCCAGAATCGCCGCACTGTGGCCGCCGCGACCGAAGGTGCCGTCTATATAAAAGCCGCCCGGGTCGGTGACCAGGGCGTCCACGGCCTCGCGCAGCAACACACTGCGATGCAGTTCTTGAGACACCCTGTGTTCTCCTTATAAAGAGAGGGACGCCATCTCCTCCGGCATCTCGCCCTCGCCCTCGCTGTCGTCGAGCCAGGACATCCAGCGGTCCTCGCTCCACAACTCCAGTTTCTTGCCCTGCCCCACCAGCATCAGCTTCTTCTCCAGGCCGGCATACTCGCGCAGGGTCGGCGGAATCAGCACGCGGCCGTTGCCGTCCACCTGCAGCTCGCAGGCGTATCCGATCAACAGCCGCTGGGCGCGGCGCGCCACCTTGTTAAAGCTGGACAGGGCTTCGATCTTCGGCAGAATTTCCTGCCACTGGGGTTCGGGATAAACCAGCAGGCAGCGCTCCTCGGTGTGAGCAGTCACCACCAGGCGGCCGGCACAGTCTTCCAGCAGCGTGTCGCGAACACGCGCCGGAATGGCCAGACGCCCCTTGGCGTCCATATTGATTGCGTGGCTGCCTAAATACACTTTGTGTCTGTGTGCTTTGTTCGCTTGCGCCGGTTAAGCACCTATCGGTGCGGGTCTTTTATCGAGCTTCTCTACTACCAATTTCATATGGAGAAATTTTGCGCAATTTTCATTCGCGCGGTGTAAATACCCACTCACAGCCACGAATAAACCACCAAACCCCACAAAAAACCACTTTTCCCCACTGACGACACTATAAATCTGGACTGCGCAAAGTCAAGGAAATCAACGGCAAAGCGCCGTGAAATCCCAGTAATTTCGCGGGCTGGAGAGGGGGGAGACGAAAAAATAGACAGCTCGCAGCACTACAATTGCAAAACGAAGCAAGCACTTACTTATTCAACTTGAGAGACTACTTTAACTTCCGGATGGATAATCCTGAAATTGAATTTGTTAGCGAACGCTTATAGCAATTGCCAGGTATGACAGGAAATTCATTGCCGGAGGACGGGCGACCGCGAAAACCAGGTGAACCCAAAATGGAAACGGGACCAATTAACGAAGAAACCGTGGATGGAAAAAAGAAAGCCCCTGCGGATGCCGGGGCTTTCGGAATTTGTCGAGCTGGCCTGTAAGCCGGGTTCTGTCGAGGACAATCATTCATCTGGGATGTATGTCGCCACACACCTCAAGCGACCTACCCGCCCTCGGTGCGGGTCACACCTGTAGAGGGCCTATTTGGTCTTGCTCCGGACGGGGTTTACCGTGCCGCGGACTGTTACCAGCCGCGCGGTGCGCTCTTACCGCACCCTTTCACCCTTACCTGTGCTCCCGAAAGAGCCATCGGCGGTCTACTCTCTGCTGCACTTTCCGTAGGCTCGCGCCCCCCAGGCGTTACCTGGCGTCCCACCCTATGGAGCCCGGACTTTCCTCCATCTCCCCGAAGGGAAACAGCGATTGCCCGGCCAGCTCGCGGCGAAGGGTAATGAGCGGGCGGGGGGAATGCAAGAGGTATCGGTAGCCGGGGCCCGCCGCAAACCAGGCGCGGAGTGCGACTTTCGCCACCTCGGGAGGTGCCGATGACCCTCGGAGCGCCGAGACGCCCGCGCCACGGTCGCGGGAGGCGGTGCCCTAGAACTACAAGCTGCGGGACAGTCACGCATCCATCCCTACCAGGGCCTAAGCCAATCCCGTCGCTTGTGCATATGGACGGGTGCCGCACGGCTGCTAAGTGGATCCAACCATTTTTTGCCGACAGCTCGAGTTCGATTTAGACGGGCGGAGAAACAGCCCCCCACCGATGGAGTCCCCTCCCACAGGAATAAGCTCATCAGAGATACATGTCGATAAATATGCTGCGGCCGCAAACAGTCGCGAAATTAGAACGGAAATATCCTAATCGAGACGATGGAAGTTTTCCTCTATTGCGTGCCAAAGGAGCAACTTTTTCCACCCCATTCAAGAACATATTTTATACCGGCGAAATCGGCGAAAGTTACGGCAAACAGTCATCAACAGAATCGATTTTAAGTACGCCTATACCGGGAGTTTTGATACTATTGTCGGCAACAGACCCGCACCGGAGCAACCATTGCTTGGCCGAATAAAATCCCCATGAATACAGCCATCAATCTGACAAGCTGGCACCAGACCATCGCCAGGATTTTCGAAAGCGCATCCGACTCGGAGAGCATCTACGAGCTGTTGAAAGGGGCGGAGGCGCTGGTGCACGGCAACAGCAGCATGGCCATCCTCTACCCGAAAAAATCCAGCCCCCAGGTCACGCACCACCGCCTGCTCGCCAACGAAAAACCCAGCACCCAGGTCGACCGCTATGTAGACGGTGCCTACTTGCTGGACCCCTTCTTCCGCACTGCTATAGACGAAGGCCGCGAGGGCCTCTTCCTGCTGCGGGAAGTCGCACCCGACGCCTTCGAGCAGACGGAATACTTTCGCGTCTACTACCGCGAGGCACACCTCAGTGACGAGGCCTGTTACCTGGTTCAGGGGGAGGACGGCACCGTCGCCAGCCTGTCGATCGGGCGCTCGGAGGACCTCTGCGGAGGGCGTTTTTCCGGCGAGGAAGTCACACTGTTGCGCTCGCTGTTTCCATTGGTAAAAAGCCTACTGCGCAAGTGGATGCAGGACCGCGATACCGCGGAATCAGAATCCTTCGGCAATCGCCTGGACAGCGCCCTGGAGAATTTCGGCACTTCGGTGCTGACAAGACGCGAGTGCGAGGTTCTGCACATGACCATGCGCGGTCACTCGATAAAATCGATGGCGGAGCGGCTGGATGCGAGTGTCGATACCATCAAGACACACCGCAAGCACATCTACACCAAACTCGATATCACCTCCCAATCAGAGCTTTTCTACCTGTTTATCAGCGCCCTGCGCCACCACGCCGAGTCCGATTCGGATCCTCTGATCAGCCTGGAATCCGGCAGCTAGGCAACTCAAGTCCCAGAAGGGCGTACCCCCCACTGGCTCCCCGATCTGCTCCCCCGAAACTTGAATAGGAAGAATAAAAAACCCCGCCTTAAGGCGGGGAAACATGCACAAAAACAAGCGGGTTACTTTTGCGTTACCGGAAAGCCCATTCTCTCCACCATGCGAACCCAGGGCACCCGCCAGCCGCGCTTTTCATCCAGGGTGTCCAGCGCGTACATGGTGATCTTGGCCCCCAGCCAGCGGAATGGCTCCGGCGGGATATAGCTGGGCTGTGAACTGGCAAACTTCAATTTGCGCTCCGGGACATTGCTGTCGTCGAGTATCGCCAGGGCCACCCGGGCACCAAATCGTGTGGCAGTGACACCGAAACCGGAATAGCCCCCCGCGTACAGCATCCTGCCACCGTGGTAGTGCTGGTAGTGCACCGCCATGCGTGTGGTCAGTGCTATGGGACCGCTCCAGGCGTGCGAGAACTTGATATCGCGCAACATCGGAAAAGTGCGGTAGAAATTTTCCACCAGGCGCACATAGGGCGCCGCCGTCTTGTCCTCTTCCGGATCCGTGTTATTGCCAAAGAAATAGCCCAGCCGACCGCCGAACAGAATGCGGTTGTCCGCGGTCAGGCGCATATAGTTCAGCTGGGTGCGGGTATCGTAGATGCCCTGGCGGTTCTGCCAGCCGACCAGTTCCATCTGCTCCGGCGTCAGTGGCTCGGTCACGATGATGCGGTCGCGGATGGCGGCCACGCGCTTGCGGATTTTTTTGCTGCCCTGGGCGAAAGCGTTGGTCGCCAGCAGCACCCTGTCCGCCTGAATAGTGCCCCCGGGCGTCTCCACCTGGATGCCGCCACCCTTTTTGCGGTTGCGCAGCATGGGCGTGTTCTCGAAGATTTTCACCCCCAGTTCCCTGGCCACGCGTTTCAGGCCCCAGGCGAGCTTGGCCGGGTGCACTGTGCCGCTGCGTTTCTTCGACCAGAGGCCGCCGTTGAACAGCGGCGAGTGAATTTCTTTCTGGACTGCGCCCCTGTCCAACAGGTGGGCATCGTGTCCGTAGCGTCGGTAGAGCTTGTATTCCCGCGCTATGTCCTCGACACCTTCCTCGCCGACGGCGACGGTCAACTCACCGCCCCACTCCAGGTCACAGTCGATGCCGTAGCGCTCGATGGTTTCGCGGAAGCCGTCCAGGTTTTCCTTGCCCAACTGTTCCAGACTTTCCATATCCTCCGGGAAGAGGCGCTGCGCATTGGCCAGGCCGTGCATGACCGATGTGGACAGAATGGCCGCTGGGCGCCCGGAGGCGCCGATGGCAATGCTGTTGGCCTCGATCAGAATCACCTGCCGCTGCGGATCTGCCTCCTTTGCCTGCACCGCCGCCCAGAGCCCGGTAAAGCCACCGCCGACGATCAGCAGGCTGCAGTGCGCCTCGCCGCGCAGGGACGGCTCCTCCGCCGGCCGCTGTGGCGAGTCGAGCCAGTAGGGGAAAAAGGTGGTATCCCTCAGCGCCTCGAGTGCCTGCGCCTGGGTCTGTTGGTCACACATGCTTACCTCTTATCAGCATTCTTTTTGTTTCGGTGCAATCAGTAGAAGTTGTACCTGACCGAAATTCCGAAGGTGGTTGGCGCCTGGCGGTAGAAGGAACGGCCGGCAAAGCTGGAAAAGGCATAGGTCTCCCCGTCTTCATCGCCGATATTCTTTATCCAGGCGCTGAGACGCCACTGCTCCGCGGTATCGCTCAGCGCCGCCTCGGCATCCCAGGAGCGCACCGGCCCGGACAGCGCATTGGCGTCCGCCAGCTGTCCGGTCATCTCATCGCTGTGGCTATAGCTGGTCTGCAGGCGCAGGTTCAGGTCGTCGCCGATGGGCAGGTCGTAGGCGGCGAGGCCGTTGTAGCTCCACTCCGGCGACTGGGACAGGGTGGCACCGGCGGGCAGGGGTGCGGCGAGTGCATCCACGAACAACTGGTTCACGCCGTCGGCCCCGTCGTTGACACCGGGGTCGGCCTGGATGCCGCGCATTTCTGCGCTGCCGGGTGCGCGGGTCACTTCGCTGTCGAGATAGGCGAGACCGGCCATCAATGTCAGGTTATCGGTGGGCAGCCACTGCATATCCAGCTCGAAACCCCGGGTTTGGGACTCGGGCACATTGACCAGGGTGGTGTCCGCCACCGGGAACTGCAGGCTGTTGCTGAAGTCATCGACGACAATGGTCACCAGCGACTGGCGGTCGGTGTAATCGAGACTGAAGACGGCGCCGTTCAGCTGCAGGGATGCATCGAACAGGGTCGCCTTGAAACCAGCCTCGTAGGAGAGCACCTTTTCCGGCTCTACATAGGCCCAACTGATATCGTCGAGAATCGCCGCGCCGTAGTAGGCGCCGCCCTTGTAGCTGTTGGCCACATTGGCGTAGAGCAGCAGGTCGTCGTACACCATCCAGTCCAGGCCCAGCTTGCCGGTTACGGCACTTTCGCTGCTGCTGTCGTGAAGTTCGGCGATGGTATCGTTGAAGGAGTAGATATCGTCGTGGTTGCTGGAGACGCCGTCGAAGCTGCGCTTGTCGTTGCTGTAGCGCACACCGGCAATCAGGTTTACGGATTCATTCAGCGCGGTTTCCGTGTGCAGGTAGGCGCCGTAGGATCTGGTCACCTGTTCGTAGTCCGCACTGAGCAGGTCCCAGCCGCGGGCGGACAGGTCCACCGGGTCCAGTACAAAGTTGCTGGCGACAGAGTCGGTGACGAAGAAGGAATCGTCGAAGCGATCGGTCACATCGACCGTGTCTTCGGAAATATTGACACCCGCAATCCAGGTCAATGGGCCATCGCCGGCGCCGACCAGGCGGAACTCCTGTGACCACTGGTCGATGTCGTTGTCCTGGTACAGATCGAGAATGGCGGCGGCGGAACCGCCGTAGTTATCCACGACCTGGCGCCGGTAACTGTCCACGGCGCTGATGGCAATAAAATCGAAATTCTCGAAGCCGTAACTCAGGTTCAGCGATGCCCCGTAGCCGGACTCATCGCGGCCGACATCCAGGTCGCCGACGTTGACCTCGCTGGCATCACTGGCGGAATTGAGCGCGCCGAAGGACGGGTCGCCGAAGGCTTCGCCCAGGCCGCTCACCTGGGGTGATACCGGAGTGGACTTGTCGGAAGTGAAGTAGACTTTGGCGATCGCCTCGCCGTTGCCGGCGAAGGGAAACAGCAGCTGGCCGCGAGCGGCAGTGCGATCGACAGCGCCGAATTCGCGCCCCGTCTCCGCATCCTCCTGCCAGCCGTCCGCCCGGGTGCTTTTCAGGCTCAGGCGGCCGAGCACTTCGCCGGCGATCTCGCCGTTGATCACACCGGTCAACTCACGGCTGTTGTAGTTGCCGATACCGGCATCGACGTAGGCCTCGAATTCGCTGGTGGGTTTGCGGCTGATAAAATTGATCGCACCGCCGGTGGTGTTCTTGCCGTAGAGAGTTCCCTGGGGCCCCTTCAGGACTTCCACCCGCTCTATATCGAACAACTGGCCGCCGAGGAACGCCGGGTTGCTGGCGAAGACCTCGTCGGTGTAGATACCCACACCACTGCTGTTGTTGGGGCTGAAATCATCGAGGCCGATACCGCGGATGGCGAAGATGGGCGTACCGCCGGACGTGGAGTTGACGGTGACCAGGCCGGGCGTGTGCGCGCCGATGTCCACGGCACTGTCGATACCCAGGTTTTCCATCTGCTCGCCGCCAAAGGCGCTGGCGGATACACCGATATCGTTGACAGACTGCTCGCGCTTCTGCGCGGTAACGCTGACCTCCTCGATTTCCGCGGCACCGACGGCACCGGAAAACAGCGCACCGGCAATGGCGGCGGACAGGGATTTTCTATCAAAACAGAGTTGGCGTTTCTCACTCACTGGGCACATGGCTCTTCCCCTAGATGACTTCGTTATTAAATTTATCGTTGAGGGGAATATAAAAACTGAGCCGGAATTCAGCTATCACCTGATAGGGTGAGAAAGTCGAAACTAAATTCGATTTTCTATTTTTGTTTCTACTTTGTTTTGAGAACGCAAAAAATCCCCGCAGCCGACAACGGCTGCGGGACAATCACTTCGACTGATTGGCAATAAATCGAATCAGCAGACTGCGGGAGAAACCGCCCCGTCTTTCTGCCTTTCCGCCCAGGCGATCGCCATTTCGCCCAGCAGCAGGGTCACCACAGAACCGATCAGCACCGGCCACTGGAATCCTTCACCGGGCGTATAGACGAACAGGAAGATACAGGTCGCCAGCACCGCCACACAGAAGAGCGTCAGCGCCAGGGCCACGCCATAGCCTCCGGGCACGGCGAAGGGGCGCGGGCGGGCGCCGTCGACACGGCGCATTTTCAGGAATGCCAGGAACATGCCGATATAGGGCAGCAGGAAGATAACGCCGCTGAAGGCGAACAGGGACCAGAAGAGATCTTCGTTGGCATTTACCAGGAAACCGTACAGCAGCAGGATCAGCGTGCTCGCCAGCCCCATTAAAACGGCGGCGCCCACCGGGGTATTGCGGCTTCGGCTCTTCAGGGCAAAGGCCCGCGGCAGTTCGCCCTCTTCCGCCGCCTCGGCCGCGGCGCGGTTGCCGCCGATGGCCCAGGTCACGCCGTTGGAGAAAAAGGTATAGAGCGCCGCCAGCCCGAGCGCGATGACAAAGGCCTCACCCAGGGTGGAACCGCCGAAAAACAGCTGCAGGGTATCCACCAGACCCTCCACCAGGTCGATATCGCCGGAGGGGATGGCCGCCAGTATCGCGGCGGTGCCAAGGGTGTAGAGGGCGAGAATCACTATGCCGGATACCAGTATCGACAGCGGCACGTCGCGCTGCGGATTGCGCATTTCCTCGCTGCTGGCGCTGATCAGTTCGAAACCGAGCATGCCGTAGATGATCGCCGGAATATACTGCAGGCTGTCGCCCCAGTCGGGCCGGATGCTGTCGAGCGTGATGGGATTGGCGAGGCCATTGTCGGCCGCGTAGAAAAAGGCCCCGACAATGATCGATACAAAGATAACGATCTTGAAGACGGCGCCGATATTCGGCACCCACTTGCCGATATTCAGGGTCACCACATTGGCGGCTACTGCAATCCAGGTCAGCGCTATGCCGATGGCGATCTGCTCGGCGACGCTCATCTGCGGGAAAAACAGCTGCTTGGCTACGCCGGCAAACAGGATAAATATCGCCGGCATCCAGATGGCCACGTTGACCCAGTAGCTCCAGCTGATGCGCGAGGCCCAGCGGCCGCCGAAGGCATCTCGCACCCAGGCGTAGATGCCACCCTGTTGCGGGTAGGTACAACCCAGTTCCGCCGAGACCAGCGCGAAGGGCACGAAGAAAAAGACTCCGAGGAACAACCACCAGAAAATGCTGGAGGTTCCTATGGCGGCGGTGGCGGCCAGTGTGTCCACCAGCAGGATGGCGGAGACAGTAAACAGGATCATGTCCCGCTTGCCGAGGTTTTTGTTGATTGCTGCAAGCTCTGTCACGGTTACCTCCCGCATTGACTATTTTTATAATTCGCTCGTCGCCGATATTTACTGCCGTCGAATCGTCACTGCGCCGGCGCCGCCAGCTGCACCGACTTGATCTCGGTAAATTCCTCCACCCCCTGCTGGGAGAATTCGCGCCCGTTGCCACTCTGCTTGTAGCCGCCGAAGGGCGCGCGGTAATTGAACTCGCCGCCGTTAACGAAACAGAGCCCGGCGCGGATGCGCCGCGCTATGGCCAGCGCGTCCTGTTCGTTGGCGGCGTAGACGCCGGAGGAGAGGCCATAGGGAGAGTCGTTGGCGATGGCCACTGCCTCGTCGATATCGCCATAGGCAATCACGCACAGCACTGGCCCGAAAATTTCCTCGCGGGCGATGCGCATTTCGTTGTGCACACCGGTAAAAACCGTGGGCCTGGCGAAATAACCGGTAGAGAGCCCCTCCGGATTGCCCGGGCCGCCGCACAGCAGGGTCGCGCCCTCTTCGATACCGATGCGGATATAGTCCTGCACCTGCTGCCACTGGCCCTGGGAGGACATGGGACCCATAAAGGCGCCGCCGTCGGTGCCGAGTGTGATCTCCGCCACCCGGTCGAGAATCAGCTCTTCGATTTCTTCGCGCTGTTGCGCCGGTACCAGCATGCGCGTCAGCGCCGTGCAGGTCTGGCCGCTGTTGATCATCACGTCATCGACGCCATAGCGCACCGCCGCAGCCAGATCCGCATTGGCGGTGATGATAAAGGGGGACTTGCCGCCCAGTTCCTGGGTCACCCGCTTGACCATGGGTGCGGCGGCTTTGGCGATTTCCACCCCGGCGCGAGTGGAACCGGTAAAGGACACCATATCCACCAGCGGGTGTTCGCACAGCGCCCTGCCCACCTCTGCGCCGCGACCGGGCACCAGGTTGAAGACCCCTGCGGGCAGGCCAGACTCATGCATGATCTCCGCCATCAGCAGATCCTGCAGGGGCGTCTGTTCTGAGGGCTTGGCCACCATGGTGCAGCCGGCGGCGAGCGCGGCACCCACCTTGCCGACAAACTGGTGCAGGGGATAATTCCAGGGATTGATAAAGGCGCAGACACCCACGGCCTCGCGCCACACCAGGGAGTGGCCCGCCTCGGTGATTTCCTCGGTGATGGCTGTGTGTTCGGCAAACAGGCGCATGGCCTCGATGGGTCCCTCCACCTGCAGCCATTCGGCGATATGTTCCGGGCAGCCCATGCTGGCGGAGATGGCGGCGGTCAGCTCGGCCTTGCGCGCCTCCATGCCGTCGGCGATGCGCAGCAGTAGTGCCCTGCGCTCTTCGCCGGGCGTGCTGGCCCAGCCATCGAAGGCACCTCTGGCCGCGCGCACCGCGCTATCCACATCTTCCGCGGAGCCCCTCGGCACCCGGGCGATACAGGCCTCGGTGGCGGGGTTGATGACTTCGAGCAGCTCGCCACCAGCGGCTGGCTGCCAGCGGCCGTCAATGTAAATCCTGTTATAGTTTTCCATCCTGACTCCGGACCCCATGCCCTCAGACTTCGTGTTCAAGATTTCTCGCTCAAGACCAAACAGTCAAACATTGAACAGGAAGATCAAATTTTAATCAAACCCGAATTTTTATTCAGTATGCTCGATTGGGCAGCGGGTCACTATCACCTCTTCAGGTGATGCCCTGTCGCCCCTCCCCGGCGGAGGCGGCAAATTCGAGCTGCAATTGTCTGGCTGCCGCTTCCAGCGGCGCGCCGCGGCTGCGCAGCCACTCGAGAACCAGGCCGATCACCAGCCGACTGCGCGCGTTGAGTTGTGGACCGCGGGCGCAGGCCAGGTAGAGCGACTGGCCGATGGTGAAGGGCCGCTCGATCACAGTCACCAGGCGCCCCTCCGCCAGGTCCTCGTTCACCTCCAGCCGGTCCGCCAGCGCCAGCCCCATCCCCAGCCGCGCCGCCTCTATGGCCTGGTAGGCGTAGTCGAACCGCATCTCCCCGGCGCCCGGGGCGTACTCCACCCCCTGGCCGGCAAACCAGCTGGGCCACTGCTGCTGGCGGTCGTGCAGCAGCGGCAGCTGCAGCAGGTCCCGCGGCCGACCGACCCGGCGCGACTGCAGCAGCTGCGGGCTGCATACCGGCAGGTAGTGCTCCTCATAGAGCGCCGTGACCCGCAGCTCCGGCGCCTCCGGCTCCCCGAGGCAGATGGCGATATCGATATCGCTGTGCAGGCGCCGCGCCCGCGGCTCTATGGTGGTCAGGCGCAGGCGTATCTCCGGATACCTGGCCTGCAGCTCCCGCAGCAGCCTCAGCATCCAGCTCATGGAAATGGTGGCGGTGGTGGCAATGACCACCTCGCCGCTGAGGCTCTGCGGATCCAGGTATAAAAGCCCCTTCTCCAACTGCGCGAAGGCGCTGCTCACCACCCGGTGCAGGCGGCGGCCGGCGGCGGTCAGCGCCAGGCGGTTGCCACTGCGCTCAAACAGGGGTGTGCCCAGGCGCCCCTCCAGCTCGCGGATCTGGCGGCTCAGCGCCGGGTGCGACACATGCAGCTCCTCCGCCGCGCGGCGCAGGTGGCAGTGGCGCCCCACCGCATAGAAGCTGCGCAGGGAGGTCAGGGACAGGTTTCGGAGTTGTGCGGCCATGGAGCAATCACCATTTGGTATCTAAAAGGCACCAGATCGGCAATTAAAAGTTAATTGTCTATATGAAATCAAACCATAGACTGATCCCAAATCCCCAATAACAAACGGAGCCAGACTGATGACCGCCAGCAGCAACTTAAGTGTGAATGGCCAGCGACTCTGGGACTCGCTGATGGAGATGGCCACCATTGGCGCCACCGACAGGGGCGGCTGCAACCGCCAGGCGCTGACCGACCTGGACAGGGATGGCCGCGATCTCTTTGTGCGCTGGTGCCGCGAGGCCGGCTGCAGCATTGACGTGGACGCCATGGGCAATATCTTCGCCCGTCGCCCGGGCCGCAACCCGGACCTGCCGCCGGTACTGACCGGCTCCCACCTGGACACCCAGCCCACCGGCGGCAAGTTCGATGGTGTCTACGGCGTACTGGCCGGCCTGGAAGTGCTGCGCAGCCTCAACGACGCCGGCGTAGAGACCGAAGCCCCCCTGGAAGTCGCGGTGTGGACCAACGAGGAGGGCGCGCGCTTCTCCCCGGCCATGATCGGCTCCGGCGTCTGGAGCGGCGAATTCGAACTGGACTACGCCTACAGCCGCGAGGACAAGGACGGGCGTAAATTCGGCGACGAACTGGCGCGCATCGGCTACCGCGGCGAGACGCCGGCCAGGGCGCGGCCGCTGACTGCCGCCTTCGAGGTGCATATCGAGCAGGGCCCCATCCTGGAGCAGGAGCAGAAGCAGATAGGCGTGCTCAATGGTGTACAGGGCATGCACTGGTACGACCTGACCCTGACCGGCCAACCCTGCCACGCCGGCCCCAGCCCGATGACCGGCCGCCGCGATCCCTTTATGGGACTGCACCGCATTCTCGAGCAGCTCTACCGCCTGGCGGAAAGCCACGGTCCCTGGGCGCGGGTCACCTTCGGCGATATCCGCGTCGAGCCGGGCAGCCGCAACACCGTGCCCGAGTCCCTGACCCTGGCGGTGGACCTGCGTCACCCGGAGCAGCCGGTGCTGGACGCCATGGACCGCAGCTTCCGCGAAATCGCCGCGGCCGCCGCCGACGAGGCGCGGCTGGAACACTCAATCCGCGACGAGTGGCGCTCGCCGGCGGTGGCCTTCGCGCCCCAGTGCGTGGCCGCGGTGCGCGAATCGGTGGCGGAGCTCGGCTACAGCAATATGGAGATGTTCTCCGGCGCCGGCCACGACTCCGTGTATATCTCCCGCGTGGCCCCGACCAGCATGATCTTCGTGCCCTGCGAGAAGGGCCTGTCCCACAACGAGGCGGAGAACGCCGAGCCGGCGGACCTGGAGGCCGGGGCCAATGTGCTGTTGCACGCGATGCTGAAGATGGCCGCAAGCACCTGATTACAGAGGTTGTTGTTTAGATAGAACTGAGACGCGAAGCCCCTGATGTGGGGATCTGGTTGCGGGACTGTTGGCGAGAGGGACCTCGCCGACAAGCCTACAGGGATGTAT
The DNA here is from genome assembly GCF_014904815.1 of Microbulbifer taiwanensis. Classification (GTDB taxonomy): domain Bacteria; phylum Pseudomonadota; class Gammaproteobacteria; order Pseudomonadales; family Cellvibrionaceae; genus Microbulbifer; species Microbulbifer taiwanensis. The sequence continues at coordinate 5,556 of NZ_JACZFR010000053.1, read as the reverse complement.
TCACGGCGTGTCCCGCAACCAGATCCCCACAGCAGGGGCGCCCGGGACCCGACTCGGAGCCCGGATCACCCAACTCAATTTCCAGAATTAAAATTCGAGAAGCACCATGAGCAAATTCACTTTCAAACACCGCAAAGACGGCGGCAACACCCCGGCCCTGCAGCGCTGGGGTATCGATTCCGAGTACGGCGTGCTCACCGACCTGCTGGTGGGTCCCATCGATCACTACACCTGGCAGACAGGCAACGCCGCCGCGCGCCGCTCCCTGCGCCTGGGGCGCCAGTTCGACTTCGATGTGGCCCGCCGCCAGCACAGCGAGATGCTCGACGCCTATCGCGAGGCCGGCGTCACCACCCACCTGCTGCCGGCAGACGAGAATCTGCCCTACCAGCTCTACGCCCGCGACTCCAGCGTGATGACCCCCTGGGGACCGATAGTGACCCAAATGTACAGCCCCTGGCGCCGCGGCGAATGGCTCGACGTGCTGAAAACCTACCGCGCACTGGATATCCCCATCTACGACGTCATCACCGCCGGCAGCCTCGAAGGCGGCGACTTTATGGTGCTGGAGCCGGGCGTGATCCTGTGCGGCTACTCCGGCGAACGCACCTCACCCCAGGGCTTCGCGCAGATGAAGCAGTGGATAGAGGCCGAGGGCTGGGAGGTGAAGGGCTACCAGTTCGACCCTTATTTCCTGCACCTGGACGTACTGGTGGCGGCACTGGCAGAAAAGCTGGTGGCGGTGTGCGTGGACGCGGTCGAACCGGAACTGATGCAGTGGTTCAAATCCCGCAACTTCGAGATTATCGATATCTCCTACCCGCAGGTGATGGAACTGGGAGTCAATGTGGTTGCACTGGGCGACGAGCGGGTGATGCTGCCCTCGGACAACACCGAACTGAAACAGAAGTGCCTGGCGCAGGGCCTCAAGGTGATAGATCCGGACATCTCCATGATCACCGCCGGCGGCGGCGGCGTGCACTGCATGTGCCAGCCGCTGGCCAGACAGGCGGTTTAACGGCTGCCGGCCGGGCGGCAGTGCGCCCGGCCTGTCACTTCTGTTCCAGGCTCCAGTTATACAGCGCCTTCTTGTTTACGCCGGTGATCTCCGCCGCCAGCGCCGCCGCCCTCTTCGGCGGCAGCTCCGCCAGCAACAGTTTCATGATCCGCTCGGCCTCTGGATTCAGCTCCGAGTCGCGCCGGCGCTCGGCGCCGCGCACCAGCAGCACTATCTCGCCGCGCTGCTGATTGCTGTCCGCCCGCACCCATTCCGCCAGCTCCTTCAACGGTGCCAGGTGAAAGGTCTCGAAGGCCTTGGAAACCTCTCGGGCGATCACCGCCTCGCGCTCGCCGCCAAACACCAACCCCATCGCATCCAGGGTGTCCGCCACCCGGTGCGGGGCCTCGTAGAACACCAGGGTGCGGGTATCGCCCGCCAGTTCTCGCAGGGCCCTCTCTCTCTGGCCCGGCTTGGCCGGCAGGAAACCCTCGAAGCTGAAACGGTCGCTGGGCAGGCCGGCGGCACTCAGCGCGGCGACAAAGGCGCAGGGGCCGGGAATCGGCACCACACGGAAGCCGCGCTCGCGCGCCTCGCGCACCAGCCGGTAGCCGGGATCGGAAATCAGCGGCGTGCCCGCATCCGAGATGAGCGCGACCGTCTGCCCCTGCTCCAGCCGCTGCAGTATCTGCCCGGTGCGCTTGTCATCCGAGTGATCGTGGTACGCCATCAGCGGCGTATCGATATTGAAATGGGAGAAAAGCCTCTGACTGTGACGTGTGTCCTCTGCCGCAACCAGATCGGCGCATTGTAGAACTTCGACGGCTCGCGGTACCATATCCGCCAGATTACCAATCGGCGTGGCGACGATATAAAGCAGCGCCTGATCCGGCCCCATAATTCACTCCAGATAAGTATTGCGTGAGAAGAATATGACCGCCCCCGGCGCATCCCATCCAGTCTCCAAGATTACCGCCAGGATCGCCGCCAGCGCGCTGGCCCTGGCCCTGGCCGCCTGCCAGACGCAGGCCCCCAGGCCGGGCGCGCAGCTGCCGGTGGACTCAGGCGCTTCCGCCAACCGCAGCGCCGCCGTACAGCTGCTGCACAGCGCCGAGACACTGCCGGCGCCGGAGCGGGACAGGCAGCGCCTGCAGGCGGCGGCCATTCTATACGAGCTGGGAGACAAAGAGACCGCAAAAGAGGCCGTGGTCAATATTGCCCCGGAACAGCTGGACGATCCCCTCTACGCCCAGTACGCCCGGGTATACGGTGGCCTGCTGGCCGCCGAGGACGAGTTCTTCCGCGCCCTGGACCTGGTTGCGGCCCCGCGCCTCGACCAGGTGTGGACGCAACTGCCACAGGCTACCGCTCTGCCCCTGCGCGACCTGCGCGCCGACCTCTGGGGCCTGCTGGGCGACCTGGACAGCGCCATCGCCGAGCGCCGCCAGATCGCCGCGCTGGCGCGCAGCGACGAGGCCATTGCCGACAACAACGACGGCTTCTGGCAGCTGCTGACCCAGCTGCCCTCCAGCGAACTGCAGCTGCGCGCAGACGAGAGCAGCGACCCGCAGATGCGCGGATGGTACCAGCTGGCCCTGCTCGGCCGCGACACCCAGACAGATATCAGCTCCCAACTCACCGCCCTGAGCCGCTGGCGCCAGCAGTGGCCGGGCCACAGCGCCAGCAGCCACCCGCCGCAGGCGCTGCGGCTGCTGGAACAACTCGCCTCCCAGCGCGCCGATCGCATAGCGCTGCTGCTGCCGCTGTCCGGCCCACTGGGCAGCGCCGGCCGCGCCATCCGCGACGGCTTTATGGCCGCCCACTACACGGCCCTGACAGCTGGCGCCCCCACCCCGCAGATAGAGATCTTCGACACCGGCACCGAACAGCCGTTTGAAGAAATCTACCAGGCGGCGGTCGACGCCGGTGCCCAGGCCATCGTCGGCCCGCTGGACAAGCGCAAGGTGGCCAACCTGCTGGCCACCGAAAAGCTGCCGGTGCCGACCCTGGCCCTGAACTATGGCGACGAGGGACGCCTGACCGATGACCTGGTGCAATTCGGTCTCGCGATTGAAGACGAGGCCCGCCAGGTGGCTCAACACGCCTATCGCCAGGGCCACCGCCAGGCGATGATCCTCGCCGCCGAGGCCAGCTGGGGACAACGCGGCGCCGAGGCATTCCAGGAGGAGTGGCAGCGCCTGGGTGGCACCGTCAGTATCAGCAGGAATTACCGCAACGGCAGCAACTTCTCCCAGCTGGTCAGCGACGCGCTGCTGATCCCGGACAGCAAAGCGCGCGAGGCTGCGCTGCGCCGCAGGCTGGCGGCACCGCTGGAATTCACCCCGCGCCGCCGCGGCGACGTGGACATGATCTTCCTGACGGCACAGCCGCAGCAGGCGCGCCAGATCAACCCGATGCTGACCTTCTTCTACGCCGGCGACCTGCCCGTCTACGCCACCTCGCAGGTGTTCGACGGCAATATCAATCCGCAGCGCGACCGGGATATCAATGGTATCCGCTTTACTGCGCTGCCCTGGCTGTTCGAGCGCGACAACCAGACCAAGCGCAGCATCGAGAAGCAGGCCTCCCCGGCGCCGGCCTTTGCGCGCCTCTACGCCCTGGGCGCTGACGCCTTCCGCCTCTATCCGCGCATCCCGATGCTGCGCCAGTTTCCGGGGCAGCGGGTGCACGGCCTGACTGGCGCCCTGAGCCTGACCGCCGACGGCCGCATAGTGCGCGAGCAGATGTGGGCGCGCATCGACAAGGGCGCGCCGGTGCCGGTCACCACTGTCGTCGAGCCAGTCCTGCCCCAGGCAGGGGGCGTGGAACTGACCGGGAACAGTGAAACCTTTTAAGCCGCCCGCCGACAGTGTCGGCGCGCAGATGGAGGAGGTCGCGGCGCGTCACCTGCGGGACGCCGGACTGACACTGTTAACGCGCAATTACCGCAGCCGCCGCGGCGAGATAGACCTGATAGCGCGCGACGGCGACACCCTGGTATTCGTCGAGGTGCGCTACCGCCGCAGCAGCCGCTTCGGCTCCGCCGGCGCCAGTGTCGATGCGCGCAAACAACAGAAACTGCTGGCCACCGCGCAGAGTTATTTGCAGCAATACAGGCTGGACTGCCCCTGTCGTTTCGATGTCTTTGCAATAGACGGGGCGGCCGAGGGCGATACACAGAATATCCAGTGGCTCAAAGACGCCTTCGGGACCTGATCCCGAATTCGAAATATTTGCAGGGTGAACTCCGAGTGCGCCCGATAAGGAAAAAATGGAACAGCGAGTCGTAACCCTATTCCACCACAGCCTGGAAGCCACCATGAACGCCGGCGAAGTGCTGGCGCCGCTGATTGCAGAAGCCAGCGAGATGATCGTGCATACGCTGCTGGCGGAAAACAAACTGCTGCTGTGCGGCAACGGCGTCAGCGGCGCCCTGGCGCAAAGCTTCAGTGCCAAGCTGATGGGCGGTTTCCAGCGCGAGCGCCCGGGCCTGCCCGCCATTGCGCTGAACAGCGATGGCATCTCCATCGGCACTGTGGCGCGCAACCACGGCCGCGCCGAATCCTTTGCGCGGCCAGTGCGCGCACTCGGCCAGCCCGGCGACCTGCTGGTGATCGTCAGCAACGACGGCCGCGACTCCAACCTGGTACAGGCCATGCGCGCCGCGCGCGACCGCGACATGGGCATACTGGCACTGACCGGTGGCGACGGCGGTGACTGCGCCGCGCTGCTGGATACCCACGATATTGAACTGCGCGTGCCCTCTGAGGTCGCAGCTGAGGTACACCAGGTACACCTGCTCACTATTTTCTGCCTATGCGACCTGATCGACAGCAGCCTGTTCGGCGGATATGAGGATTGAGTTACGAGGACTGAACCATGAAAAATAATCCAACTCTCAAGAAACGCTTTTTTATCGCCCTGGCCATGTCAACGGCACTGGCCGGCTGCAGCACCGTGCTGGAGGCGACCCACGACGGCCCCATACAACAGGACCCGGGCAAGCGCTCCCTGGGCACCTATATGGATGACCAGAAAATCGAGACCATCACCACCGTCAATATCAACAAGGCACACCCGGACCTGAAAGCGTCCAACCTCAACGTCAACGCCTTCAACGGCGTGGTATTGCTGACCGGCCAGGTAGGGGACAACGACCTGCGCCTGCTCGCCGGGCGCACCGCGCAGCAGGTACAGAATGTGCGCCAGGTCTACAACGAAGTACAGGTGCGCGGCAATGTGTCCTTTCTGGCCAGCAGCAGCGACACCTGGTTGACCACCAAGGTGAAAAGCAATCTACTGGCCAACAAGGAAATCGACAGCGGCCGTATCAAGGTGGTGACTGAGAATGGTGTTGTCTACCTGATGGGACTGCTGACCCGCGCCGAGGCGGAGCGAGCCGCGGATGTGACCCGCGGTATCGGCGGGGTACAGAAGGTGGTCAAGGCGGTTGAATATATCAACTGACCGGAATGCGGAATGCGGAATGCGGAATGCGGAATGCGGAATGCGGAATGCGGAATGCGGAATGCGGAATGCGGAATGCGGAATGCGGAATG
>NZ_JACZFR010000052.1 GCF_014904815.1 Microbulbifer taiwanensis | reverse complement strand
GTTTTTCTGCCTGAGCCGCTGAGGGTAATTTGCGAGAATCTTCTTTATTCATTCCCGCATTGTAGCGTAATATTCCATTGCCGAGTTAATAATAGCAAGCACAGGAGAGGAGTTTGCCTGGAGAGGCTTTTTGCAGGGACAGCTTATCCGTCAGCTAGGTGTTCTACCGGGGATTTTCTTAATTGCGGCAATATGGTGGGCGTGGCACCTTCCTGGTCTACTCTTCGGATACAATTTTCCAGATTATCCCTATTTCGGCGCATTCGTGTTGTTTCCACTCCAGATGATCGGCGCATCGCTCTTCCTCGGTTGGCTTACGATAAAGAGTGGGAGTTTCTGGCCCGCTGCACTTGCACACGGGGCAGTGAACTCGGTCCAACAGGGATTAATCGACAATTTGCAACTGGATGTTTCGCAGCTCTATGCGGACTTACTGCGCACGGGCTTAATTCTGGTAGTTGGTGTTGTTTGTTGGTTGTTGCTCCAGTCTCGCCAGAATCAGGATCGGACTTCGCCTTATCGAGAGTAACTCTTTGATACAGGTACAGTCAGTGATTTTTGACACTCTATTTTATAGTCATGACTAAAGAATAGGAGCTTAGGGATTTCTCGTTAGACAGGTTTTTTTAGTAGACCCGACGCCAACGCTTGGAATGCTTCTATAGCATGGGGTAGAACGTCCTTTGGAGTGGGGCTGGCGGCAACCCAAAGCGCAGCATTTAGCGCGGCGCCATTGAGCAATCGAGCGGCCGCTTCGGAATCAATGTTTTTCAAAGTGCCCCGCGAAATGAGCCCCTCCACCGTTTGTTTTGTTGTCTGTAGACAGCTATTCTGGCTGGGCCATTGCGAAGGGTCGCCGAGGACTGCTGGCCCGTCTAGTAGCACGATACGTTGAATTTCCGGCTCAAGAGCCTTTTCAATATAAGCAGTTCCTTCGGCAAGCAACCCCTCCCATTCGTCGGCAGCCTGTGCGCCGACGTTCTGGGCATACAGAGCCATTTCTGAATCAATTTGATCAACGACCGCGGCCAGCAAGCCACGCTTATCGCCAAAATTATGGTAGAGAGCACCCCGGGTTAAGCCCACCGCAGAAGTTATGTCATCCATCGAGGCAGCCGAATACCCTTTATCGGCAAAGGCCTCCCGAGCTGCGACGATGAGCTTGGCCCGATTCTCTGCCATCTTTTCTATGCGTTTGTTCATCAGCAATCCTACCCTTAAGTAACATACGGTGTGTATCCGAGAGTTGACATACGCTAAGTATGTGAAATATCATGCATACATGGCGTATGTGAAGTGATTCTACTGAACCGTACGCCAAAATCTAGGCTTGTTAGTGGAGTAAAAGCGCTTCACTTCATCTACTAGGCCCGTTGACTGACTATTCAGAGGTTAAGAATGACGCAACGAAAGGCAATCTTTCCCGCGCAAAGACAAGCGCTCTACGAGAAGCATGGCTACTCCGCTGCAATTCAATCCGGTGATCTTCTCTTTGTATCAGGCCAAGTAGGGAGCCGCCCAGATGGCTCTCCGGAGCCAGAATATGGGCGGCAAGTTGAGCTGGCCTTTGAGAACCTTGAGGCCGTGTTGGCGGCGGCCGGCTGCACGATTAACGATATCGTCGATGTAACAAGTTTTCATACAGATCCTGAAAATCAGCTTGAAGCCTTCTTGGAGCTGAAAGAAATGACTTTCAATACCCGTCCATATCCAAACTGGACGGCAGTCGGCGTGAACTGGCTGGCGGGTTTTGACTTTGAAATCAAGGTTATTGCCAGAATTCCATCAAGCGATTGAGTTGAATGAACACCATTCGCTCAGCCAACAAATGACCATTAAGTTCAACGGAGAAACAAAGTGGAAAAACCAACATTCACAGTCACCCCCGGCTATGGCGAACGCTTGAAGCAGGCGTTGCACTACTCCCAGGCACTAAAAATCGGAAATCGCATTGAGACATCAGGCCAGGGTGGTTGGGATGACGAGCTCAACATACCTCAGTCAATTGAGGACGAGATTTCCCAAGCGTTCCGCAACGTCGAGCGGACTTTGGCTACGGCAGGTGCAAGTTGGAAGCACGTTGTGCATGTCAATTCCTATCATGTCGGTGGCTTTCCTCCAATCGTCAATGAAACAATGGCAAGGCTTTATCGCCAATACATGCCAAATCACGCTCCGATATGGACACAACTCGGCGTTGAATCGCTTGGGTTGCCGGAGATGCGCATTGAAATTCGAGTAACTGCCATCGTTTCTTGATCGAGTCCAATCTAATCCAATCGTCTGACCGAACCGGTATATGACGGTGGTACTCGATACTGTGAAGGTTTTCTGAGGCCTTGAGTCTAGGGCGGAGCTCTCCTGCTTGCCAAGTGACCATTGTGAATTAGTTGCCTCAATTCTCGGGATGTCCGGCCCCTCTCTGTTCCACGGGTTTAAGGGGCCGTCATCAATTAAGCACCTTGATTAAATTATGATAAGGTCAGGTTGCCAAACATGATTAAAGCAATCTGAGTACTCTACTTCATGTAGCGAATTTTATAGTGAATCCGTTCATCGCATTACAGGCTTTGTTCATTCTTAGCGCGTTTTTGGTCTTTATACCGCAGGATTCGCTCGCCGACGAGCGTGAAATCAAAACAGCTTATCCGCTGGAAAGAGGGATGAAATTTTCGGATTTTCCTCGTCTGGTCCAACTTGCCGAGAATGTCTATGGCTACGAGGATATTCGTGCGCCCGGTTTCACTACTGTGAGCATGTTTGTGGTTGGCGACAGTGGCGTTTTATTGGCCGATGGGCAGGAAAGCCCGGCAGCGATGAAACGCCTCTTGAAATCCATCGCCGACGTTACCGACAGGCCGCTGAAATGGTATGTGGTTGGCTCGGATCACGAGGATCATACCGGTGGAAACTCTGCCCTGCCTGATGGAGTCACCTACATCGTTCATCCTCGTTCACTGGCGAACCTGGATTGGGCACGGCAGAAAAAAGAAAGTGCATATCCCATAGTTGTCCCAAAATAAGCCATTGATACCGATACGCAGATCATCGATATTGGCGGAAAGCAGGTGGAAATCTTGTATCTCGGGCGAGCCCATACAGGAGGAGACCTGCTGGTCCATCTTCCATAGGAAAAGGTTTTATTTATGAGTGAAGTATATTTTAACCGGGTTTTTCCAGCAATGCGGACAGCTTTCCCCATGGAATGGATTTCCGTTATCGATGCGGCACTGCAGATAGATATTAAAACCTTCGTCCCAGGGCATGGTTTTATTGAAGACGGATTGCAATCCCGGCAGAAATTGCGAGAATTTCAGAGTGCGATTAAATACATATTCGCCGAAGTACAACGATTACGTGATTCCGGAAAGACTCGCGAGGAAGCGCTGCAAGAGGCCAATTGGGGGGGCTATTCCACTTGGATGCTATCGGACTCTCAGCAGGAAATTGCAATAAACCGTATTTACGATTTACTGGAAGGAAAATCTGAAGATTGTGCCGAACTTAAAGAGTCTTCAGGCTCCGGTTCCTGCTATCGACGTGGTGTGTAGTGGTCTACTAATCCCGGACACCAATTTAGAATAGGTCGGCGCTGTATATCAACACATCACGAATACAGAAAGTGGTTCTTGGTGGCATCGACAAATGCGCAAATTTACTTCTCATGATTAGCGCAATTCCACCCCGCTCCCCCAGGTTTTATGTTGACCTCCCTTAAATTTCCGGATTTTCGACAGGCAGTCGCAAGCACTTGCTCGACAATGACCTCTAGCATTTCGCGGCTACAATCAGCTCTTTTGGATGCAAATCAATATCAAGAGCTTTGATAGATGGGCAGCGCTGCGTTCACGCGCAGAGAAGTGTGGAGTTCGTTCACGCGAGCCGTTGGTCGCGCAGGGGGGGGCAGGTGCCCTAGCGTCCCGAAATTTGGCGAAGCTCTGCTGCGGGAAGCGTCTGACAGGTGGCCCGGCTACGAAAACGCTGCCAATGCAGGCACTAAATATTCGCCTCAGATTCACCTCAGCGCGCTGAAGTGGCCCAACGGCTATAAGCTGCTCTCAATGAGTCTGGAAAATGTGCGGATTGCTTCTTCTTCGGAAAATCGTTGGCGAGCTACGGCCGCGGCAAGCGCCTCTCCAGCCCCGACCAGGCCGATGCAGTGCCATCCAAGCTGTTCAGCCCCGAGGGCGCTGTGCGGTGCCAGCAAGACCTCGAACATCCTCACACTGTTATCTAGCAGTTCTTGGAAGACTACTGCCTTTTTTTCGTCTCCCGCAAGCGCAGCACCAACAGTATGAAATTCATCTGTCGTATCGGAGGCACAGCGAATGTAGGCTTCCGCGAGGCGCCCCGCCGTTTCACCAATACTTCGCTCGTCCTGTGCCATAGCGTCCCGGAAAGCATTGACCCTGTCCGTATCAATACGCCGGTAGAGCTCAATCAAGAGGTCTGAGCGCGTCCCGAAGTGATCGTAGGCAACCGGCTTAGACACCCCTGCCGCCGAGGCAAGATAGCCTAACGTCAGTTTGTCTGCGCGTTCCTCCCGTACGATCCGAAGGGCCGTTTGCAGAAGTTGCTCATGGCGAGCGGCATGGGACATCCGTTTAGGTGCCGACGTCGGGGGCGTTGCTGTGTGTTTCCCGTTCACGATACTTACCTTTTGCTAACCTACCATTAGTAGTATATAGTCTACCAATAGTAAGTTATACATAAGCGACGGAGTTTACAATGTCCATCGACTCAATCTTGCTGATCGGCGGTTCCGGCTTTGCTGGCGGCTGGGCGACGAAACAGATTAGGGACGCATATCCCGATCAGCACCTGCTGATCGGGGCTCGGGACATGGAGCGCGCCCAGACCATGGCAGATGTGCTTGGCCGGGCAGAGGCCGTCGCCATAGACCTTAGCGAAGAAGACCTTGGATTGGGCGATCTTCCCATCAGTGCGGTCGCCGTGTTTTTCGCGGATCCATCGGTTGCAGCTCTTCGATTTGCGCAGTCGCGCTGCGTTCCTTATCTCAACATCGCTCCCGCTCTTTTCGAACTTGGCCCGGAAATGGCGGCCTATATGCATAGACCCGATACGTCGGCCGTTGTTCTTGGAACTGAATGGATGGTCGGGGCAACAACAATTTTTGCACTGAGATTTGCTGAGGCATTCGACCTGATCGAGGAGGTCAGGATCGGGGCGATCCTCGACGAAAAGGATGACTTCGGACCATCTGCCATGACTGACTACAATCGTCAGACCGACGTAATGACAGCCGCGTTGGCACGAAAGGAAGGTGCGTTCTTCTGGCGAATGGGTGACGATAGGGAAACTGTTATCCATGCCGCGGACGGTACCGCCACAAACGCAGTAGCGGCCTCATACAACGACGTCCTAGCGCTCTCGACCGCGCTCCATGTGCAAAATCTTCAGTTCGACCTTGCCATCGACGTCAGTTCTTCGCGCCGCCGTGGCGAACGCCCGTCCACGGAAATCCTGATTGAGATTGCGGGCACAGACCGTGCGGGGGCTGCCATGCGAACCCGACATGCAGTCATCAGCCCCGGTGGTCAGATGCCTCTGACGGGCCTCGGTGCTGCCTTGGTGCTGGAGCGCCTGACGGGTCTCGATGGAAACCCGGCGACGCCGTCCGGTCTCTATTTCCCGTATCAACTTCTTAATCCGGAAACCTTCTTTGCGAGGTTTGAACAGATCGGTGGCATCGTTCAGGAATTCCCTGCTTAGGTCGGCTGACGGCCAAAACACGTGCACCAGAAAGGACAAACGCCTATGAACATTTCCCGTAGATCATTTTTGGTAGGCTTCAGCGCGCTTGTGCTTGCCAGTGCCTTTCCAGCTTTTGCGCAGGCACCGACCATGCCGGTTCACCGAATGGTCGAAACTAACGGAATTAACCTGGCAGTCTACGAGGCGGGAGCTGGCCCGGCAGTCGTCTTGCTTCACGGCTTCCCAGGATTGGCCTATACCTGGCGGCATCAGATTCCGGCGTTGGCGGCGGCGGGCTATCGCGTGATCGTGCCTGACTTGAGAGGGTATGGGCAAAGCGACATGCCCGCTGATGTCGCGGCTTATGACATCGCGCACCTTACGGATGATCTCGCTGGGCTACTGGATGCACTCGGTGAAGATCAAGCTGTTTTCATGGGGCATGACTGGGGCGGCCTACTAGCCTGGCAGATGGCGCTGCTGCATAAAGAGCGGGTTGCAGGGGTGATCGCGCTTAATACACCGCATATTCCACACTGGATGCTCTGGCTACATCCCGCAATCGTCACCCCGGCGCTGCCCGAAGGGAAAATCTTTACCGCAGACCAGACAAAAGATCCCATCACGCAGATGCGCGAAGTTTACAGCCCGGACATGTACGTTCTAATGTTCCAGGAGGGAGATGCTGCGGATCGCGTTATGAACAGGGATGTCCGCGGTACATTACGCAGCAGTTTGCGCAAGGAGTTACTGAGGGCGTCCGAATGGGAAAATCTGCCGCCTTTCGTAGCCAACATGGAATACTACGGCCAACCTGTGCCTGCAAACTTGCCGGGGCGGGATGTGCTGACCGCCGAAGAAACGGACTTTTACGTGAGCCAGTATGAGCGAACTGGGTTTACGCCGGCGATCAACTGGTATCGCAACATATCGAGAAACTGGCAGGCGGGGCTGGAAGTCGATCAGAACATTCGAGTTCCTGCTTTGATGATATCGGCCGAACATGACGTTGTACTCCGACCGTCCATGACCGACGGCATGGAGAGGTACGTCCCCGATCTTGAAAAGCATGTCATTGCCGACAGTTGGCATTGGACGCCCGAGGAAAAACCCCAGGAAGTGAACCGGCTGGCGATCTCCTGGCTGAACCGGCACTACGATGCGCGCTAACACGCAGTCGACCTTATTCCCGTAGGTTTGGGAAGTCGGACGCCGCAGGCCTTGATTGGGAAGCAAAAGAAGTCCCAATTCCAATTCAATTGAGAAAGCGATTATGAATCCAGTATTGTTTGTTGGTGGTACAGGTGTGGTCGGGCGCCAGGCGGTCAAGCTATTCCGCGAAAGGCACCCTGAAGTGCCAATCCTGATTGGCGGGCGAGATCTGGTAAAATCCGAAGACCTTGCAAGCAAGGTAGGGAATGCCAGTCCTGTAGAAGTCGACACATCCAAAGCATTGCTTGGGATCGAAAAGGACACGTCTCTGGGGGCCGTCGTGATGATGACGCCGGATGAAGGGCTGAACGGCATGTCCCTCGCGCAAGACAAGGGGATACCTTATCTCAGCATCGGGAACTGGTTGGTCGAGGTCGGCGCCGAGATGGCGCATTTCATACGCCATCCCCAAGCAGCGCCTGTAGTTCTGGCTAGCCACTGGCACGGTGGTCCTGCTGTTTTCCTGGCGCAGATTGCTGCTAGGAAGATGGAGACGGTGCATACCGTTCTCGTCAGCGCGATTGTCGACGACAAAGACGAGACCGGCCCCGTGGCGATTGAGGACATGGAACGCGGCGCCGCAGGCGGCGCGGGCGTATGGGCATTTAGAGATGGCCGGCGGGTCTGGCTTGCGGGCAACGAGGCCAGCCGCATTATTGAGACGCTCGATGGCCGACGCCTGAAGGGGGACGCCTTCTCGCCATATGACGTTGTCAGTCTCCATGCGGCCACCGGTGCGCGGGATGTGCGCTTCGATCTGGCGAGCACCGTCTCTTCCAGCCGCGCGCGAGGCGGAGAGATTGCCACCGAACTCGTGGTGCAGGTGGAGGGTACCTCACAGGGCAAGCCCTGCTTGCAACGCGCAACACTTGAATTTGACCGGGGCCAAGCGATGCTCACGGGGTTGAGCACAATCCTGACACTCTCGACGGCCCTCGGCCTCGAGGGTCATCTACCAGTCCCGCCCGGATTGTATTTTCCGGAAATGATCCTTGATGCAGAATGGTATTTATGTGAACTCGTCCGGGCGGGGGCGAACGTGGATCTGGATCGAAGTTGAGCGGCCCGCCTTGGTTCCTGAATGTTTTGACAAAAAGGGCTCCGCTTCTGCTCTGAACGTGATTCAAGCTGGTCTATGGGATGCGGACAAGCTTTCTGAAAAATCTGAACTAATCCAAATAAGGTGATGAATAGGCGTTCCTTAAACGTCTATTCATCATGACCGCCGCGCGGTTTTCGCATTGTCAATATAGAAGAAGCGGGCTTTGTATATCAACCCACCGGAGACGCAGACAGTGGTACTTGGCGGCATCGACAAAGGCGCAAAGTTGCTCGTCATGAACAGCGCGCTGCCCTCCAACTTTTTAGGGTGACGTTCCTTCAATTTCGGAATTCCCGGTAGGCCAGGTTGCAAGCACTTGCTCGGCAATGGCCTCTAGCATCTCGCGGCTAAAGCCAGCTTTAGCTTGAACAGCCATGCCATGGAGCACAGCGCATACGAATGCGGCGAGCACAGTACAGTTGGCTGTCTCCGGCAGATCTCCGTCAGCCTTTGCCCGCTCTAAGCGTTGACGCAATGATGCTTCTCCGCGCGCGCGCGCTTCAATGAGCGCGCGCTGTATGGGTTCGGCACCGTCTGAGCAAGCTAGGGCGCCCTGGATTCCGAGGCACCCCGGGTGGTCTGGATAGCGGGTATTTAGTTCAACTGACCTGAAAAGAATGTCAGCAACTACCTCCCGTGAGGTTGGGTGTTCTAGCGCTGCCGGGAAGAAATCCAGGTAGTGTCCGTAGTAGCGTTCCAGCGCTCGACGGAATAGCGCTTCCTTGTTACCGAATGCAGAGTAGAGGGCCGGTCTTTCGACACCGGCAGCCGCGGTTAAGTCAGCATAAGAGGCGCCCTCGTAGCCCTTGCGCCAGAAGACACAAAGCACGGCGTCAAGCACCTCATCCACATCAAATTCGCGGTGGCGTCCCATTCAAGCCTCCTCATTTCAGTAACGACTATTATAAAACCCTAAGTAGTCACTGCAAGCTCGTTAATGTGCGGGCTCCCAAATGCCAGTTTCGACAAGACTTATAGCTAATCTTATGAATCGATCTGTTGCTTTTTATGCTAACGAGCATTACAGTAACGCACGTTAGCAATAGGGAAGCGTCAACACTGACGCATCCATTAGCAATGCGAAAGGAGCAGAATGATGAGCAAAACACTTGAAGGAAAGGTCGCTTTGGTTACTGGCGGGTCACGGGGGTTGGGCGCTGTAACTGCTTTAAAGTTGGCTGAACTTGGCGCCAACGTGGCCATCAGCTACGTGTCCTCAGACGACAAGGCGGCGGCTGTTGTCGAGGAGCTTAGAAGTACAGGCGTTCGCGCCATTGCGATCAAGAGTGATCAGGCGGACCTTGCTGCCGCCAAGCCTTTGATTGACTCCGTGATTGCTGATTTCGGCAAGCTCGACATCCTCGTGAACAACGCGGCGATCGTCGTGCAGGGCAAGACAGTCGACGATCCCAATCTCGACACGGTAAATCTCGACCGCCTGTGGCAGATCAACGTCATGGGCGTGGTGGCGACTACGCGCGCGGCAGCGCCGGTGCTCACCGATGGTGGGCGCATCATCTTCATCGGATCTCTTAACGGTACCCGCTCACTGTTCCCCGGTGTCGCGGACTATGCAGGAACGAAGGCCGCCATCAACGGCTATGCGAGGGGCGTTGCCCGCGATTTGGGCGGTCGCGAGATTACTGTGAACGTGGTCCAGCCTGGCGCTATGCCAACCGACATGATGAGACAGGTTTTGGGTGACGGTGATGCACCTGATGAGTTTCTCGACCTCCACCCCATTCGCCGCATCGCAAAGCTCGAGGAAGTGGCTGCACTCGTTACTTTCCTGGCCGGGCCGGATGCCGGTTACATGACGGGCAGTGTGCTCGATGTCGCTGGGGGTCTCGGTATTTAACGGTCGAAGCTCAGAACGGCAACGATCAATTACTCTTAATCCACTACTTGCGAAAGGAAAGAAAATGACCGAGAAGTTTGGTTCAAAATCGACAGCGGACGAAGTGCTATCTGACATTGATCTTAAGGGAAAGCGCTTTCTCATAACTGGGGTATCTTCGGGTATTGGGCTCGAAACTGCACGCTCACTTGTTTCTCATGGCGCAAGCGTCGTCGGCGGTGTCAGGAGTCTAGCTAAAGCCGAGGTGTCCACAGAATCGGTACGTAATGCGGCATCAGAAGGAGGTGGCAGCCTGGAGCTAGTTGAGCTGGATCTCGCATCCTTGCAAAGCGTTCGCGCTTGCGCGGATAAGCTTTTGGCCGAGGGCCGGCAGTTCGACTCTATCATAGCCAATGCCGGCATCATGGCGACTCCGTACGGCCTGACTGTCGACGGTTTCGAGATGCAATTCGGAACCAACTATCTCGGTCATTTCGCGTTGATTAATCAAATCGAACCGCTGCTCGTGAATGGTGGACGCCTAGTGGTGCTTTCATCCCAGGCTCACCGGGTCGCTGATGTTGACTTGGATGACCCGAATTTCGAGAAAACCGAATACGATCCGTTTGTTGCCTATGGTCGGTCAAAGACCGCCGATACTTTGCTCGCAGTAGAATTCGACAGGCGGCATCGTGATCGCGGAATTCGAGCAGTTTCGGTGATGCCTGGGAATAGTATTACTGATCTTCCCCGGAATTTCTCGGAGGAAGAATTGCAGGGCCTTTTCCAGACCGTTAGCAACGCTCGAGCGGAAGCGGGCCTTCCGCCAGCAGAGTTGAAAGAGATACCCCAGGCAGCAGCAACGTCGGTCTGGGCCGCAGTGCTGGCTAATGGGGACGAGATTGGTGGGCGCTATCTTGAAGATTGCGCGGTCGCGTTTATAGATGACACGCCCAACCCATTTGCAGACGGTGTTAAGTCATACGCGCTTGACCCCGAAAAGGCTAAATGGCTTTGGGAGAAAAGTGAGGAGCTCATTGGTACCAGGTTTTGAAGGAAACCGCCCAAACTTTCGGTTTGGCAGGGAAAGACTGGCGGCTTGATAACCCGCCAGTTGGCCATACTTTTGGCCTTGTGCTCACCTGTGGCCGCCGGAGGGTGAGGTCGTTCCTATAATTTGAGACGCTTGAAGATCATTCATTAATCAATCATTGGAGCTTGAAATGTCTACAGTACGGTTTCGAACCCAAAAAATTCGTGATGTAGAGGTGTTCTATCGGGAGGCAGGAAATGTCGAATCGCCGACTA
This sequence comes from Microbulbifer taiwanensis, assembly GCF_014904815.1. Lineage (GTDB taxonomy): Bacteria > Pseudomonadota > Gammaproteobacteria > Pseudomonadales > Cellvibrionaceae > Microbulbifer > Microbulbifer taiwanensis. The sequence continues at coordinate 64,058 of NZ_JACZFR010000052.1, read as the reverse complement.
TTTTACTCCTGCATGGATTTCCTACGTCGAGTCACATGTTTAGCACTTTGATTCCCGCCTTGGCCGACAGTTACCACGTTATCGCCCCGGATCTGCCGGGGTTTGGCCAAACGAAGGCGCCGAAACGAGGCTCCTTTGACTATAGCTTTGATTCGCTGGCGGACGTTATTGGCGAGTTTATTGATGCAATTGGCGTTACTCGCTATACGCAATACATCTTCGACTATGGTGCTCCTGTGGGGCTGCGACTCGCGATGAAGCATCCTGAAAGGGTGACTGCCATCATCACTCAGAATGGCAATGCCTATGTTGAGGGATTCAGTAAGGAGTGGGGGCCATGGGAGGCCTATTGGCGAGAGCCCACTGCGGAGCGCCGGGAAGCTTGCCATGCTGCGCTGACCGATGAGGCGATTCGATTCCAGCATGAACACGGTGCAGCTCCAGGGACGGTGTCACCGGATGGTTACCTTCTCGACACCTACTACATGCATCGGACCGAAGCATATGAAATCCAGCTCGACCTGATCCTCAGCTATCGGACGAATGTGGCGATTTACCCAGACTTCCAGGCGTACTTTCGAGAGTATCAACCGCCGCTGCTGGCGGTGTGGGGCAAGAACGATGCATTCTTCATCCCGCCCGGTGCCGAAGCCTATGCACGCGATATTCCTGATGCGGAAATTCATCTTCTTGATGCGGGTCACTTCGCGTTAGAAACCCACAGCCAGGAAATCGCGACGATGATACGAGATTTCCTTAGCCGTCGTATATCAAACTGACGGTCTGTACAGGAAGGCTTGGATTCATTCTGAAGAATCCCTGATGCCGTAGGATCTGTGCGTGTGCTGCCCGACTCGCTACGCGATCATACAGTACTTGCTTATTAATAGTGGGAATTTCTAGAGGCTCGGTCGCCTTCCTGTCAGAACTCGAATCAGAAAGAACCAAAAACTTGAGGTGTAATAATCCATGACTACTATCGGCATCATCGGCGCAGGTGAGGTAGGCAGCCATATCGCGCGTGCGGCTATCGCGAAAGGCTACGAAGTAGTAATCGCCAATTCACGAGGCCCAGAGACGTTGGTGAACCTTGTCAATGAGCTGGGTCCGTCCGCAAGAGCAGAAACTGCTGCCGGCGCTGCCGCAGCTGGTGATTTCGTCGTAGTGGCCGTTCCGTTAAAGATGGTCAATGACATGCCTGCGCACGAACTCGCAGGGAAGATTGTGTTAGACACGAACAACTATATGATTTGGCGTGACGGTCATATCCCAGCCATTGACTCGGGTGAAAAGACCGTGCATGAAATACGCCAAGAGCAGCTTCCAACGTCAAAAGTGGTCAAAGCATTTACGCACATCCAGGCACCCCGGATCATCGCTTGGGGGAAGCCGTCAGGAAGTCCCGAACGCCTGGCGCTATCTGCTTCAAGCGATTTCCCTGAAGCGGTGGAGCTAGTGCAACGACTTTACGACCAGTTCGGATTCGATACTGTCGACAACAGCCCTCTCAATGAGTCCTGGCGCACCGCCCCTGGTCAACCGGCGTGGAAACAGGAGCGTCAAGCACAGGCAGAACTTTTAGCCAACATTTCCAATGCACAACGCATTGTCTTGAAATGACGCAGTAGGGATCGCGAAACTTCGCACATTTGGCTCTGGACTGAATCTAAATTTAATCCAAAAATATAAACCTGTTCACGGTGGCATTGATTTTCTGTGCCGCTTAAAGCGAGTGTTTTTGATGTCATCTGGAACTGGTGCAGCTCCTGCATGGGCCGCTGTAGTATCAATGAGTTTCGGTATTTTTGGGATTGTGGGAGCTGAATTCCTTCCTGCCAGTCTTCTGACTCCAATTGCCAATGGGCTTGACATTTCTGAGGGAATGGCCGGGCAGGCCGTAACGGTAACCGCTGGCATGGGCGTTATTGCGAGTCTGCTTGTTACAGTCGTCAGTGGTCGTATAGACCGCCGAAATGTTCTAATGTTTTTTACGTTACTACTCGTTGCATCTAATCTTCTTGTCGCTTCAGCAAGTGACTTGATGGCATTATTGCTCGCACGAATGTTACTCGGTATTGCTCTTGGCGGTTTCTGGGCGCTGTCACCCGCTGTGATTTTGCGGTTGGTGCCCGAGAACGATGTGCCAAAGGCACTAGCGATTCTCTTTGCAGGAGTCTCAGCGGCAACAGTATTCGCTGCTCCGTTTGGCACCTTTTTAGGGGATCTGTTTGGTTGGCGTAATGTTTTCTATGTCGCGGCAGGCGTAGGAGTAGCGGCCGGTGTCGTACAGTTTCTAGCACTCCCATCGATGCCCTCATCCGGTTCTGCAAATTTAGGCACTATTGTTTTACTTTTAAGTAGGTCAAACGTAGCATTGGGAATGTTTTCACTACTTCTTGTATTCATTGGCCATTTTGTCTTCTTCACCTACCTGCGCCCCTTCCTCGAAGATGTGACGAAGATGGATCCAATCGGAGTTACCTTAATCCTGCTCATTTTTGGGGTTGGAACATTTTTGGGTAACTCATTAAGTAGCTGGCTAATTAAACGATCGATGCTTGCGACACTATTAGCTATGCCGTTAGCTCTTTGTTTTCTGGGACTATTGCTTTCCGTGCTAGGTGGAAATGCCATTGGGGATGCGGCATTGATAGCGGCGTGGGGGATTGTTTTTGGCGTTGTACCGGTCTCATGGTCAACTTGGGTCACCCGCGCAGTACCTGATGAAGCTGAAAGTGGTGGCGGCCTTTTAGTCGCGACCTGCAACCTAGCGATCGCAATTGGTTCAGCGGGAGGTGGGTTGATATTCGATGAGCATGGATCGGAGGGAATATTAGTTACGTCTGCAGCAGTTCTGGCGCTCGGAGTCATTTCGGCTTCTAACCTCAATGCTGTTAGATAATGTTTTATTGATGAAGCCGACAGAAATACTACGTAAAGAATTCATAACACAGAGAATGGTATGGATTAGTTTGAGTAGTTCAGGACAAGCTTTAAATGCCATTCTTTATATGGCGTAGAGGATATAAGTGCAATTAACTCAAGCGGAAGCTTCCGAATTTAAAGAAAAGTACGAATTCCTTAGAACAGCGACGGCGTATTTCTCCAGTGAAAAGTGGTGAGATGCGCCGGTATCGATGCTTTGCTTGGGTGGAGCATGCAGCCATCCGTATTCGTATGTGGCCCGGTGTGGGTCGCACCGGTTAAGGGAAGTGGCGCAACCGGATATCGACTGCCTGAGAGAATTGGCGCTTATAATAGTGGAGGAAGTCCTTGTGAATACCTTCTGACAGTTTAAGGAACGTTGTGGTGCACTAACGTATACGGTAGAGTTACAGGAAAATGGTATCCAAGGCTGCGCCAAACATATCGAGCAATTGCTGGATTGAGGGATCGCAAAGGCAATCTACACCGACGCAATTTTAACGCCAGCACCTGAATGAGAAGTGGATACCAGACACCTCCTACATCAAGCTCAACCGGGGCAATGCTTAGCTGGCTGTCATCTTGGACCTGTACTCGTGTAACACTGTGGGTTGTACCTTGGACGTCCGTGGCTCACCAACTGATCATCGACGCATTCCAGAAGGTCTTGTAAGGCCGAGGTGTGGAGCTTGTTCTGATTCCGCACTAAGATCGTGGAATGCGATATCGCTCGGGGTATTTCCGGCACTTGTTGTTGAGGCAAAGCGTCCGTTCTAGCATAAGCCTGAAGAGAAACTGTTGGAATAATTCGGCAACCGTGTCTTTGTCCGCCGGACTCAAAGTGGAGTCCCTGTATACGGTGGACATCACAACGAAAGGAAGGGCGTAATCCTGCATGTTTGAACGTATTGAAATTCTCTAAAACTGGAAGTGCCGCCACTCTGCCAACGGCCATCTCAGTCCCCAGTAGTATGAAGAAAGCTATTATGCGAAGTGCTCGTGAAATGCGCCTATTTTTCGTGAGTAAGTCTATTTATATTGTGAAGTGTTTGATAAAGGGAGTGCATTGTGAAAGATCTGTCAGCGATACAAGATAATGGTCTGGCCTCAGCCATACAAGAGAGTGGGGTAGATCATGCTGAAGAAATCATTGAATTGGACGCTAGGCGCAGAGGTATTAAAAGCCTCCAAGGCATAGAGAGTCTCGTGAACCTACGCAAGCTGCATTTAGGACGAAATAATATATCAGATTTAGGCCCGCTAAGCTGCCTTGATAAATTGACAGGCCTGTTTTTAGAGAATAATGAGATCGAGGATATAAGCCCGTTAAAAAATTTGACACGTCTTCCCGCAATCGACGTTAGTAATAATCGGATCCGAGATGTAGACTCGCTTGGTGGCGATCGAAAAATTACTTGGCTAAACCTATCAAATAATCAAATTTCTGATATAACTCCGCTGCAGAAGTGCTTATTTTTAACTCTTCTAAACCTAAATACCAATAATATATGTGATTTATCTCCGCTAAAAAAAATCAATCGAATCCGCGTACTATCAGCTAGCGATAATGTTTTAACAGATCTACCCAGCTTGTCACAATTACAGAGCTTAAACAGTTTGTCATTGTCTCGAAATAAAATAACAGTCATTAGATTTGAGAGTCTACTTTCTGGTCTTACGCATATGGATCTAAGTGGTAACAGGATACATTGTATTGATTTTCTATCTAAAACTCCTAATCTCCAAGCATTGAATTTATCAGAAAATCCAATTGATGTGTTAAGCCCCGCTTTCGAACTTGGTAATCTTCGTTCGCTCTATTTGTGGCATACAGGTATTGATTCACTAAAAGGGATTTTTCGCCTTAAAAAACTAAAAGAGCTTGGTGTGGCTGACAATAATATTGAAGACATAGGCGAGGTAGTTCAAATAAGAGATTTAAGTCTATTGTTTCTTGGTGGAAACCACAAAATTCCTTTGTCTCAGCTGAAAAGTATAAAAAAGAATAAGATAAAAGATTTACGCGGCCCAAAATGGAAAGAGATGAAACAAAACACAATTTAATAAGCCGTTTGCGCAGACTTGCTGAAGCTCGCCGCTAAACTTCACGTTACTTTGTAGAGTAAGCCGCGCGCCGAGGTGGTTGATAATTAGCCATCGGAACCTGGAAGTACCTGACAATTCAAATCGGTCCAATATAGTGTTTTTCTCATAGAACTACCTGACAAAACGATTCACTCCCAAGCCCATGCATCCTAAGCACTTGAGAAATGCCTGGTGTTTAGTCACTTACGTGTACCATCTGCGGGAGCGCAGGCACCACCGCGGCAAGCGGCGAGTGATACTGCATATGTAGGGAGCCGTGCCTATAGGAGCCTGCTTGCAGGCGACCAAATTGCCTGGAGCAATTTGGCTCAACGTAGCTGCCCGGAGGGCGAGGCACAGGGATGTGCCTCGTAATCGAACGGAACTCCGTAGCCGTTCGCCTGCAAGCAGGTTCCTACACGGTCACGGGAACCGGCGGGGATCAGATACAGTGCGTCGGTTTCGGCAGTCCGGCAATCTTGCTCGCCACCTTGGCCGGGCTGGGCGGAAACAGCTGCATCAGGTAGATACTCTTGCCCTTGTCAGCGCCCAGGTGCTGGCCGACATACTTGACCAGCGGGCGCATGGCCGGCGACAGTTCGAACTCGCGGTAGAAATCCTGCAGCAGTCTGATCACTTGCCAGTGGGCATCGCTGAGCTCGATGTTTTCCGCACTGGCCAGTTGCTCGGCGACAGCCGGGCTCCAGTCGTCGAGGTCGCGCAGGTAGCCCTCCTTGTCCAGTTCTATTTCGCGGCCCTCCACCTGAATCCTGTTCATTATTGAAACCAGCTTACAATCGGATTGTGTTCGGTACAGAGCTTCACCCAACCGGTGTCGTCCAGGGACTGTATGCCCTTGGGCATCTGCAGCCCGCGCGCGCGGACATCTGCCTCCAGGCAGTAGACGGGCGCGACGGCAATGTTGTCCGCAATAAAGCCGGTGAGTGCGTAGACGCCGTCCTCGATCAGTAGCAGGGCGTCGCCATCGGCAAAGCTGGCGAAGCAGTCGGCCAGTGCCCTGGAGCTGTAAGGCGATTTGTTGACGATATGCAGGGTCATTCAAAAACTCAGTACATGGTCGTAGGCGGCGATAAAAGTGCCGGTATCGGCGATCAATTTTATCTCTGAGCCAGCAGGCCGGGATCTGTCCAGCTTGATACCGCGCTCTGTCAGGCTGCTCTCACAGACGTACAGGGTTTCCACGCCGAACATCGGCAGCGCCTGCAGGTTGCGCCAGAGGTTTTTCTGCTCGATGTTGTCGGGCGCCTGGGCTTCCATCAATTGAAAGACGCCATCGCGCATAAACAATACATCTATCGCCTGTTCCATGGCCGCACCGGCGAGCACAGCTTCCAGTCCTTCGCGGGCGAGGGCGCTGCCATAGGGTGCCCGGCGGCAGATAGCCAGCGTTTTTATTGCCATGATCAGTTCCCGAAAGTTACCAGCCGGTCGGAGTTGGCCACGGCGTCCGCCAGTTGGCCCAGGCCGGCGAGTTCGAAGCCCTCGGCCAGGTTGGCCGCAGGTCTCTCCAGGCGCTCGGCCTCGCGCCGGTTGAGGACACCGCGTCGCTGGGCGGCGGCGATACAGATCACCAGGTCCAGGGAGTACTGCTTCTGCAGGGCCTGCCACTGGCCGACCAGGTTGGCTTCATCCTGAGGTGGCGCCGCGATTGCACTGCCATTGTGTACACCGTCGCAGTAGAAGAATACGCGATAGAGCTGGTGCCCCTGTTCGAGCAGCGTGCGGGCAAAGCGCAGGGCGCTGGCCGCGGATTGCGACGAGTGGGGGGCGGCGTAGACGGCTAGGGAAAATTTCATGGGGGGCCAGATATTAAAATGCCCCGCATGGGCGGGGCATCGGGTGCTGTTTCACCGGCTTGTATCAATCGTCGGATGCGAAACCGATGATGTGCAGCAGGGCGGTGAACAGGTTCAGGATATCCAGGTAGAGACGGGTGGTGGCCATCAGGTAGTTGGTCTCACCGCCGTGAATGATCGCGCTGGTGTCATACAGGATGAAGCCCGAGAACAGCAGGGCGATAACACCGCTCAGTACCACGCTGGCCAGCGGCATATGAACGCCGAAGAAGCTCGCAATCATCATGCCCAGGGCGCAGACCAGTACCGCGATCAGGCCCACGAACAGGAAGCCGCCCATAAAGCTGAAGTCCTTGCGGGTGGTCAGCACATAGGCGGACAGGGCGAAGAAGATCAGCGCGGTGGTACCCAGTGCCTGCATGACTACCTGGCCACTGCCGGCGGAAATATAGTAATTCAGCACGGGGCCAAGGGAGGCGCCCAGCAGACCGGTGAAGGCGAAGACCACGCCGATACCGGCGGCAGAGTTGGCGGTGCGCGGCAGAACGAACCAGACCAGCACTATGGCAGCGATGGAGCAGATCAGGCCCATGCCGCGACCCATACCCAGCGCCAGCGCGATGCCAGCGGTTACGGCACTGAAAAGTACGGTCATTGCCAGTAGGGCGTAGGTATTGCGCAGTACCTTGGCCGTTTCCAGGCGGTCCAGCGCTCCGGATTGTGAATAGACTTGCGGCTGCATTAGCGACTCCTGCTAGTGAATAGTTGGATGAATCATATAGGTGGGGGACGGGACCATCAAGTCATTGGCTGGATGCTCCGGTCTTCTTCCATTTCCCGATCCTCGGCAGCTGGATATCTGCAATGAGCGGCAGGTGATCCGAGGTGACTCGGGTCAGCTCGTTGCGCGGTACCAGGATTCTTTTCACCTTCAGGTGCCGCTCGGCGAAGATGTAGTCGATACGCACCTGGGTCATGCGGCTGGGAAAGGTGCCCTGGGGCTTGTGTCGCGGCGCGTGCAACTGCACGTCGTGCAGCCGGCCGCACAGGCGTTTGTACTCGGCGGAGCTGGGCAGGGCGTTGAAATCTCCCAGTAGTATCTTGGGGCCGCTGCACTCTGTGTGTGACAGCCACTCGGGGCCGAGCAGGGCGTCCACCTGGCGCAACCGCTCGGCCTTGTCGAGACCCAGGTGGGTATTGAGAATCTGTATCTTCTCGCCGTTCAGCTCCACTTCGATCCAGATGGCGCCGCGGGGCTCGTCCACCGTGGGTACCAGGCGGACGCCGCTGCGCGGCGGCGGCCCGGGGAGAATGTCCTTTTTGACCAGGCGCATCGGCAGGCGCGTGAGAATGGCGTCGCCGTAGAGTTCTTCTTCCATATGAATGGCCGGGTGGAACTGGTATTCCATGGCCAGGTACCTGGCGATCTGCTCCGCCTGGTCCACACCGCCGCTGCGCGGCCGGGTCACGTCGAGCTCCTGCAGTGCGACCACATCCGGCTGGTAGCGGGCGATGATGCGGGCGACGCGGCGCGGCGAGTATTTACCGTCGAGGCCCAGGCAGCTGTGCACGTTGTAGGTCATCACCCGCAGGGTTCTGGAGCTCTGCGGGCGCGGCATTGGCGGTGCCGGTTCCATCTCCTGCAGGAAGCGCTGGGCGGCGAGCCTGAGGTCCTCGGCGCGCCAGTGGCCCTGTTCCGGTGGCGGGAAATCCGCCGGTAGCAGGGCAAAGGCGTGGGTCTCATTGGGGCCGGGACCGCCGTGGCTGCCGTTTTCCACGGCAAAGGTCATGGGCTTCTCGCCGGCGCACCAGCCGCACATCACGAACTCACCAGCGTCCGGGTGCCGGCACAGGCGCGCCAGGTCTATCGCCGTCTCCTCGATGAAAGGGTGGTCTTCGCCCAACAGACGCGGGCCGTCTTCCGGCAGCCGCACCGGGCCCTCCTTGCACCAGCCGAGAACCGACGCATCTGTTTCCGGTCCGGATCGGTACAGGACCAGTGGAATCCTGGCTTTCTCCACGATCAACCGCGCCACGTCGGCCGGCGGCGTTCCGTTCAGATCCAGGTTGTAGAGCATGGCCACCGGACCCAGACCGGTCAGGGCCAGGGGCGACTGGCTGTGCGGATGATCCGGGGAGTCGCCGGGAATAAATTTCCCGATCCACTCGGCGCCGAACATGCGCGCGGGTTCCAGCTGCACGCCGCGGCGGCCGGCGGAGCGGTAGTCGCTGAGGCGGTTGGGCAATTCCGCCAGGGCTTCTGCCAGAGCGTCGCCGAGGCTGCGACCATGGCGGCTTTCGTAGGCCTCCGTGTGCTCCTGGCCGTGGTCGGAGAAGATCCACACATCGTAGTGGCGTCGCTCGGATCGGTGCGCGGCGCGCCAGATGCGCCCTATGGCGTCGTCGATGCCTTTCAGGGTCCAGTGGGCGAAGGCGGAGTCGGGGCCACGGCGGTGGGACTGCTCGTCGTAGCCGAGCAGGTTAATGTAAATCACCGGCAGACCGCGGGCGATATCTATCTTGACACCAAAGGTGCACAGCTCGCGCATCAGTATGGTCACCGCCACGCGGGTGGGCACGAACATCAACTCGCGCCAGAAATCCTGACCCTGGATAACCCCACGCACCAGGTCCACCAGCGCCAACACCGTCTCCACCACCAGCAGGCCGAGGGTGCGCAGCAGGCCCCAGATATTGCTGAGCAGCAACAGCAGCACCTTCCAGGGGCTGGCCTCACGCAGGGACGGCCCCCAGCCCTGGGAGGCGGGGCAGAAGTGGGCCTCGCCGTCCTCGGTGCCGGCGCGGAACAGGCTCAGGTAGCAGCTGCCGCCCTTCAGCAGTGGATCGGAGACGATCTTCTTCAGGCGCTCTTCCACCAGCGTGGCCGCCTCGGGATCGTACATGCGCACCAGCTGTTGGGTGTCGCGCACCATAAAGGCGAAGGCCGGCACCACGGCGCGCTGGCCGTAGAAGAGTTCCGCCTGCACTGCCGGAGTAGTGGAGGGCACGCCGGGAAACAGGTGTTCCAGGTGGTAGTGCTCCTTGCGGATCAGTCGGCGCAGGAAGGGCATGCGCTTTTTCGCCAGCGCTTTCTGCAGCTGCGGATAGGCGAGACCGTCCACCTGGATCAGCACCAGGCCGTGGGCGCTGGGGTGGCTCTCGCTGGTGGGCAGCTTGAGCAGTCGCGCCATCCACTCGCTGCGGCTGAAGCGGCGGCGCCAGCGGCGCAGGGCTGTCTCAATGCGCGTCAGCATGGCCGGAGGCTCACCGCGGTGTCGTATTCTGGAAGGCGGCTCCGGCGGCGGCGCCCACGCCCTCGAGGATTTCCCACTGGGCGCCGATCAGCTTGCCGAGGCGCTGCCACTGGGCGTAGAGGGAGTCGTCCAGGGGCCAGTTGTGCTTGAGCAGGGGTTCGTAGAGTTCCAGCGCGCGCCCGGCGCAGTTTTCCATGGAAAAGTCCTCGGCGGTGCGCCGCGCCTCGACGGTGAGTTGGCGACGGCGCGACTGTGGCAGTTTGTAGAGCCATTGCAGCGCGGCGGCAAAATCGGCGCGATCCTCACGCTTGAGCAGACGGCCGTTGCCGCCGTCGCGCACCACTTCGCGGGTGCCGTTGGCGTCCAGGGCGATCACGGGCACGCCGGCGGCCATGGCCTCGGTCAACACCATGCCCTGGGTCTCGCTGGTGGAGGCAAATACAAAGCCGTCCATGGCGCAGTAGGCGTCGCGCTGCTCTTCGCCCCGCAGTGTGCCCGACATATGGAGGCGCGCGCCCAGGCCGCGGCTGGCAAAGAGATTGCCGATCTGCGTCCCTGTGGGCCCGCTACCCACAAGGAGGAAATGTACATCGGGGTGCCCCTGCATGAACTCCGCCACCGCGGCGGCGAGAAACTCCAGGTTTTTCTCCGGTGCCAGCCGGCCCAGGTGGCCGAGCACAAAAGACGATTCCGGGATGCGGTACTTTTCGCGCGCCTTTTTGCCGTTGCCGCCGCTGAATTTCTCCAGCTGGACCCCGGTGGGGACTTCGGCAATAGGCGTTTTCACGCCCCGTTCGCGCAGCAGTTCGGCGATGCTGGTGCTTGGCGCAAATACCAGGCTGGCCAGATTCGCGTAGCGGCTGGCCAGCTCGATGACAAATCGTTTCAGTGCCTCTGAGTCGGCCGGCACATAGTGTGTGTAGCGTTCGTAGAGGGTGTGGTGGGTGAACACCAGCGGCAACTCCCGCGAGCGCGCTATGCGCAGTGCGGTCATGCCGAGCAGGAAGGGATGGTGTGCGTGAACGATATCCGGACGGAACTCGTCGAGCCGCTCACTCAGGTGACCGGAAAAGGGCAGGGCCACGGAGAAGTCACTGCCGTTGAAATTCTGGATTGCGTGAATACGCACCACGTCTTTTTCGTCGCTGATCTTTTCGGCAAATTCCGGCGCGACTATCAGTACCCGGTGCCCGCGCCGGCGGTATTCATCGCTAAAAGCCGCCACAGAGCGCGCTACGCCGCCCACGTGGGGCAGGTAGGTATTGGTGAGCATGACGATATTCACTATGCCGACAGCTCCACATGGTCCAACTCCGGCACGGCAGTAGCCGGCTTGAAGCCGAGTGCACGCACCTCGATCGGCGGCGCATCCCGGTACCAGTCCGCGCTCCAGGCCACCCTGGGACTGGCGCCGGGGGTGATCTCCAGGGTGATCTTGCCGAAGCGGGTGAGTGCGGGGCCGAAGCGGATTGGCTCCTGTGCCGCCTCGTCTGCCAGCCACTGCGGTGGCAGTCCGGATGCCAGCACCAGGGTGTCTCCCTCCTCGCGCACAAAGCAGTTGCGCTGCATGGCCACCCACTCGGCCGCGGCCCAGGCGTGCTGGCCGTCGCCCATACAACCGCCGAGGGAGTGCGGGTGTATGGCTTCGGGCCACTGGCCGGTGGGGGATGCGAGCCGTGCCACGCTGCGCATCAGATCCAGGCAGCGGGGATCGCCGGCGCGCAGGAGTACCTGGGCGATATGCAGCGTCAGGTAGGCGTTGATGCCGGAGTGGATCATGTCCTGGAAAAAGCCCCCGCTGACGAAACAGTTGTCGATCAGATAGTTCGCCAGGTCGGTGAGGCGCGGGTCATCCGGTGGATACAGCTGCAACGGGTAGCCGGCGGTGATGGACCCTATGGCACCGGCATCGAGGCGCCGGTTGGGGGAGGCGGGCATCGCCGGCCTGCCCAGGCGCTCCATGGCCGCGGCCAGGCTCTCGTCAATGGTCTGCTGGAAATCGTTGGCCTGGGCGTTAAAGGTGTGGGCGTCGTTGGCGAGGCCCTCGCGTTCGCAGATATTTGAAGCGGCGTGCAGACCGGCGACGCCCCAGAAGTCGTCCCAGTAGTAGCAATCGTTGGGCCCCAGGTGCTCGGCGCTGAAACCCGCCGGCAGCAGGCCGCCGCAGCGGCTGCCGTCCTTGGGCAACCGCTTGCCGGTGATCCAGCTGGCGCCGCGCAATATCGGGTCGCGCCAGGCAGTTTTCAGCGGTCGGTTGGTGAGTTGGCAGTAGAGATCGAAAATCCACAGTGCCTCGCCGTTGGAGTCCCACTCGCCATCCTGGGAGTGGAAGAAGCCGTCGCGCTTCTGCCGGTGGGGGAACTGGTCCAGCGCCCGCTCGGCCCGCTCCACCAGGCCGGCCTGCAGCAGCGACTGGATCATAAAGGCGGCGTCCCTGAACCAGAAGCGCTTGTAGGTGTAAGGGCCCGGGTAGACATCCCTGGGTGAGTGCAGCACCAGGGTGCGAATAGCGGCGTCATACAGGAACTGGAACTGCTCGTCCGGCACCGACATGGCACAGTGGTGTTGCAGGCTGTCCGGCCAACCAACGGGCTTGTGGCTGCCTCGCCTGTCGCTGTGCAGCGGAATCCTGACGCCGATATGCACCGGCTCACCGGCCTCGATACGGAACAGCGCCGCCGCCGAGGCCATGCCCACTTCGCATTCGCCGTGCACGCGGCCGCCCTTGTCCTGCAGGTGCAGGTAGATGTCACCGTGACGGTAGTCGGAGGCCAGGTGTTTATCCACCGGCCGCTCGAAATCCACTGCGAGCTTGTCTTCGACCAGCCAGTGGCGACGGTTGTCGTCCAGGCGCACCTTGTGTACGAAAGCGACACCCTCGGGGTTACAGGGGCGCAGTGCCACTGCCAGCCAGCCGCCGTCGGTGCTCTCGGCTTTCAGGTCCAGTAAACAGTGGGCACCGGCGCTGTCCCTTTCCACCCGCGCGCAGTTGTGCAGCTTAAGGTTGCCCTGTGCCGATTCGGTGACGACGGAAATATTCTCGTCCATTTCCAGGCGCTGATCACAGTCTTTCAGCTTTGACGGAATCAGCTGCTCGCCGTTCGCGCCTATCACCCAGGCGTCAATCGACCAGCCGTCGTAGTGAGGGGTCAACATGCCGCGGGGATCCACCACCGGCATCTCCTCGCAGTCCGGCACACCCACGGCCGTCCAGTTGCGGTGGCTGAGATTGCAATGGGTAATGGAAAAGGCGCGCGGAATAAAGGACTCGTCGCGGGGGTCGAACTGACGCTCTATCCAGTAGGGCCATACCCAGTCGAGATTGTGCTGAATGACCTTGCTGTTGATCAGCGCGCGAGCGTGGAAGATGGCGCCGGCACGCAGCAATTCGATCGGCTCGCTCACTTCCGAGGGCTCGGCGAAACGCTGCAGGCGTGCCATTAGCGCTAGCGGGTCCAGGAATCCGTGCGAGGTGGCAAACCTGCGCACGAAGAATCGCCAGGGGAGCCATTTCATCCAGGGCATCACAGATCCTCGCTTTCTATTTTTTCCTTGAGCGCACGGCGCGCCATTCGCGTCAAGCCGATAACCGCTATCACCGCCAGTACGAATCCCACTCCGTAGAATGCCCACTGTGCCGGTGTTCGTTCATCCAGTTGCCCCATTGTAGTGAGGTCGGCGGCAATGGAGCCGAGGTAAACATTGTGCAGTGTGATCGGAATAATCCCCAGAGCGTTGCCGAGCACGAAGTCCCACAGGCGCACCGGAGTCAACCCGAAAAAGTAGTTGGAGAGCTTGAACGGAAACAGTGGCACCAGGCGTGTCAGCATGACCATTCTCCAACCCTCCCGACGTATGACCTCACCGATTGTCGGCGGCTTGATGTGGGACATCAGCCAGCGGGAGGGGCGCTCACCGAACAGGTAGCGGGCAATCAGGAAGGCGAGGGTGGCGCCCAGTACCGTGCCGGCAATCACCAGCAGGGTGCCCTTGACCACGCCGAACACAAAGCCCGCCCCCATGGTGAAAATCACCCCGGGCGCCAGCACCACTATGGCCACCGCGATAATCAGGATAAACAGCAGGCTGGCCTGCCAGCCACGCGCCTCCAGCCACTGGAGCACCTCGATGATGCGGTCATCGAGATCGAAGTAGAACAGCAATCCGACGGCGACGGACACCGCCAGGGTGCAAGCCAGGATGAGCCATACCGCTGAATACTTTGCCGTCATGCCACCGCTCGCAATCGATTCGAATGCGCATAAATGGTTATTGCCAATTTATAGACTAGCCAACCGCGACAGATTGCGGGTATGAACGCCATTGACGACTGGACCGACCGGTCCCGGCGACAGGGACGACACTTTGGGGGCGGGATCTTGAATATTGCAGCCCAGTGACTATACGCATTGCAGGGAAAAGAAGGACTGCCGCAACTTATCCCGCCAATGGAATGGCGATATTGAAGGACCATTGTATGAAGTGTCCGAATTTAAAGGCGTTGGCACCGGGCTGTTTTGCCCTGGTCGTTGGCGGCGGGTCGGCCTACGGTGCCGAGGAAAACGGAAACGGTTTCCTGGACAATGTCAGCGGCAGTCTGCTGTTCACCACCGACTATATGTTCCGCAGCATTTCCAACTCCAACAATCGCCCCGCGGTCCAGGGGGACATGAACTGGTCCCACGACAACGGTATCTATATAGGGCTCTGGTTATCCAATACCGATTTCGGTGGCACGGGCAACAGTATGGAGTTGGACCCCTATATCGGCATAGCCCGGGATATCGGCGAGACGAACTTCAGCTTTGATCTTGGCTACTGGTCCTACAATTACCCGGGCTCCAAGTCCAATCTCGACTACGCCGAAATTTACCTGACGCCGAGCTATTCGAAGGACAAATTAAGCATCAGTCCCAGCTTCTGGTACGCAGATAACTATTTCGGTGAGGACTTTCTCGATGAAGTGTCCGCCTTCGCCTATGAGGTTACCTTGGGCTACGATCTGCCGCGCAATTTTTCCATTTCCGGCCGTATCGGTGAGCAGACCTTTGAAGGCAGATTCGACTTCCTGAACTTCGCTTACTACGACGTAGGAGTTACCCAGACCTGCGGCGACTTCTCTTTCGACCTGCGCTGGTACGATACTGACGGCGTGGATTCATTTTTTGCGAGTCCAAAGTTGACTGATGGGCGTTGGGTGTTTGGCGTGACACGCAATTTCTAGAGAGCATGGTGGTTTTCCGCCGCCCGGCTACCTGGTCTTTGCGCCGGTAGCCGGGTCACAGCTTCAGCGTGGAAGGAGGGCGTCGGCGTGATGTGCCACAATTTTCCACTGGCCAGAATCCCTGTGTAAAACGGAGGTTTCGCGCACCTGGTGTTCCCCCTCGGCGCCGGTGTCCTCCTTCAGCAATGCACGCCCCAGACTATGGATCACTGCGACATCACCGATCATATGAATGTGACTTTCAATTTCCTCGGTAAATCCGCCGCGGGAGTCCCTGGCCTGTTGCTGCCAGTCTTTCCAGATATTGTTCCAGCCAATGCATATGCTTCCCATTGCCGATAGATAGGTGGCATCCTCAGCGTGGGAGTAGATCTCCGAAAATGGCCCGGGATCACCTTCCAGCATCGCGTTCAGTGCGGCATACCATGCATCTTTCATTCCGAGAATTTCCGCTTCCTGTTTGGCGTCCATAGATCCTTCCTGAAAATTTACATCTGTGTGCAATCTTAGAGGAAGAATCTGATGTGGTCCTCCAAATCTCTCCTCTTAATTGTCTCCAGAATCAGCAACAGATCAAAATACCTGTCTATGGTTGGACGCAACGAGTTACCCACTTTTGAGGAGGAGTCATGCGACTGATGATGCAAGTCTTGATACCGGTGGATAAGGGGAATGCCGGGGTGGCCGATGGATCCCTGCCGGCGGCTATCGAGGAGTTTGTTAAGGCGGCCAATCCGGAAGCCGCCTATTTTCACCTTTCGGATGGGAAGCGGGCGGCAACATTCATTTTTGAAGAGAAAGAGCAGGCAAAGCTGGTGGAATACAACGAGACATTTTTCGAGGTTATGAACGCGGAAATCTGCATACAGCCTGTGCTCCTTCTCGAGGAATTGCGGGGGAATCTGGCGCGTTGAGATGGACGTAAACAGAGGGGCGGGGGTGGAAAATAGCTGCCATCGAAGTGGGCGAGATGTTGAATTAATTTTGAGTGAGACTTGTTCTGCGCCAACTGCCGGTGGCTTCATGCATCAGTGCTATCCTTACCCGCAGCTTGAGGAGGCGGCCTGTAATTTGAACGCTCTTCTCTGGCGGCTTCTTCGATCAATGTACTGCTGATTGAGGAAATCTACAACTGTGTCGGCCCATGAATAAATACCTTGCGGGATGATTCATTAATCTGTCATAAAAAGTAGATAGAGGGGATTATTTTGCTTGATAGAGCGTCAGGTGATATTCGGTGTGTGAGAAGACTTCAAGTCTTGAGTAATGAAAACATGCCGAATTCGTTGCAGAAAGGTGTGTTGAGGAGCTGGTGAACTCGTCAGAAGTTGCAAGGGAGGTGCCAGGAATAAAACGCGGAAAGGAGGTTGAAAATTCAGAGTGACTTTGCAGGATCGTGCAGGTATAGCGGCCTGCACTTTGGGGTATGTCGATAGGTTTCAGGGTAAAAGTAAGGATGTTGACAATGAAGAAGGGTTTTTTGTTTCTGCTGGTCGCGCTCATTTCAGGTTGTACCAGCGTTCTCGAAGGATGGTATGGTGAAACTAAACCTATGATGTCGTTCTCTGAATTGAGTCCAGCGGGCAGTGATGGGAAATCTCCAAGTTCAAGGCTTTTCGTATGGAGCCCAAAAAATAGCGTCGCATTTGTAAACCAGGACGGAAGTGGGTGTATTCAGGGCGCTGAGGTATTCCATGAGAAAAGTGGGAATGTGAATGTCAGCAATGAACTCTTGGGGGTTCTAAAGGGGCTCGATGTCTCAAATAAAAGTTCAGAAGAAGAGAAGGCTTTAGCACTTACTATTACAAATGAAATAGTGTCGCTCCGAAACAATACGGAAAGAAATACCTATTTGGGTATTGGCATGTTTGGACTGTGCCAGCTTCAAGCCAATGGCGGCCTCGATACAGCCGAAGTAATGGAGTTGACGGGGCTCCTGATCAATAACGCCATTGATATAAGGACACCTACAACGCCCTCAGTGCCCAACCAGGATTTGTCACCAGATAGAGGGAATGGCGAAGTCATGGCGGGCGTTGAATAGTTTGGTCTCCAAGCTGCGCCCTCTGGCTCGAACGGGGGTTCTCATTCAGACCTGCCTCACTGCCATACGAGGAAACCCGGCATAAAGCCGGGTTTCCTCGTATGGCGGCGGGAGCAGGGATTGGCTTCGCTGCGCTCGCTGGTCTCCGGGCTGCGCCCTTCGGCTCGAACGGGGGTTCTCATCCAAATCCTGCCCCACCGCCATACAAAAAAACCGGTATAAAGGCGGCTTTCCTTGTATGACAGTTGGGGCAGGGATTAGCTTCGCTGCGCTCGCTGGTCTCCGGGCTGCGCCCTCCGGCTCGAACGGGGCTCCCCACCCACTTCCTCCCCCACCCCCATAAAAAAAAACCCGGCAAAAGGCCGGTTTTTTTTGTATGGCGGTGGGGCAGTCCTCCAAATTAGTTTCTGGTAAGTTCCAACAAAATCCAGCAATGCAAAGCAATCACGGGGCCTGTAGACTATCTTGAATCCAAGGACGTCTAAGGCCTTCCGCCTGTTTCTGACTCAAAGTGGGGGAACAGGTGGGGGAACAGAGAGTTAGGCGGAGTAATTCAGAAACACCCCGAGAAGTGGGGGCGAACCCAACCAGCGGAGGAGTGGGGGAACAGATGGCCAAACTGAAACCCAAGCAGGTCGAAAATTTATCCACACCGGGTACCTATGAAGATGGCGACGGGTTGCGCCTGGTCGTTAAGGCCAACGGCAGTCGTAGTTGGGTTTTTCGTTACCAGCTGAACGGGAAACGCCGGGAAATGGGCCTTGGCTCTGTTCCGGCCGTCAGCCTCAAGCAGGCCCGTGTGTCCGCGGCGGCGCAGCGCGGGCTGATCCTGAACGGCGTTGATCCAGTTGAGGAGCGAAGAGCGCAGCGGGCCGCGATGCTGCGGGCATCGAAGGAGA
Organism: Microbulbifer taiwanensis; assembly: GCF_014904815.1. Lineage (GTDB taxonomy): Bacteria > Pseudomonadota > Gammaproteobacteria > Pseudomonadales > Cellvibrionaceae > Microbulbifer > Microbulbifer taiwanensis. The sequence continues at coordinate 45,810 of NZ_JACZFR010000052.1, read as the reverse complement.
AGACACAGCCGAGCTTTTCGGAGCTGGCTCGCGCCTATATCGAGGCGCAGCGGCCGGGCTGGAAGAGCGCCAAGCATGCCCAGCAGTGGGAGAACACCCTCGAGAAATTCGCCTTCCCCGTGATCGGACGGAAGCAGGCCGCCGAGATAACCACAGAGGATGTTCTCGCCGTACTCACGCCGATCTGGCATAGCAAGCCGGAAACCGCGCGCCGAGTGCGAAACCGAATAGAGATCATCCTGAACGCCGCGAAGGCACAGGGACTGCGCCAGGGCGAGAATGTCGCCGCTTGGCGTGGGCACCTGGAGCTGCTATTGACCCGGCAGAAGCAGGGCACCCGCGGCCACCATGCCGCTCTCCCGTGGAAACAGGCCCCGGAATTCTGGAGCGCGATAGCCACGCATGAAGACCTGAGCGCGGCGGCGGTGCGGTTGACGATATTGACCACGCTGCGAACTGCCGAGGTGCTTGGGGCTACGTGGAAAGAGATTAACCTCGAGGGCAAAATCTGGATGGTTCCCGGTGAGCGCATGAAAGCCGGCAAGAACCATCGGGTCCCGCTTTCGCCAGCCGCGGTAGCTGAACTAAAGCGCCTCCCCCGTGTGGAATCCTGTGATTACTTATTCCCCGGCGCCAGGGCAGGGCGGCCACTTTCCAACATGGCCATGCTAATGAAAATTCGAGGCCTGGACGAAATAAAACATGCTGAAGACAGCATTGGGTGGCGTGACGAAAACGGCAGCGTGATCACCATGCACGGATTTCGCTCCGCATTTCGGGATTGGGCAGCGGAATGTAGCAAAGCGCCGAATCATGTTTGCGAAATGGCCTTGGCGCATACCATCGGCGATGACGTGGAAGCGGCCTACCGTCGTGGCGATCTGCTGGAACTGCGGCGGCAGCTAATGCGGGAATGGGCTGATTTTGTAACGGCTAGCCGGAAAGGAAAAATTTTGGAATTCCACACAAGGGAGGTAACGGCGTGAGAGAGAATATAAAAGAGCTTTTAATCAAATTTGATTCAGTCGCTTTGGACGCTGATTCTGCATTAGAGCGGATTAAGGAGGCTGGATTGGCTGAGGAGTTTGAGACGATACGCGGCTATATGCACGCGGCCGTAGTCTTAATTAATAACCAATCGTTTCTGCTGGCGTCCGCAGTCGAGGAGATAGATAAACACCGGGACCCTGAAAACCCAAATGGGAATTTCCGTCTGCTAATTGAGCGCCTCGCAACGCAGCTTTCAATTGACGCGAGTGCCGCGCGCGCGCGCACATGTGGCGCCGAAGGTGGACGGAAAGGGAGGCAGTATGATCAGTTCCGTGAGTTCGCACGTAGAGAAGTGCGGGATTGTGGGGATTTAGATAAACGGGGGGCCAGGGCTGAAATTGTCAGAAGAGCACTCGCTAGGTGCGGCGAAGGGCCGAAACCGACACCGAGGCAGGCAGAGAATATAGTTTCCGGGTTGGTTGCCGCGCATTTGGATGCTGTGTCGCAGTAGCCCGCCCTTTCCGAAATAAGGCCCCTAACTTCCGAAATAAGGCCCCTCCGTGCGTTGTTTGAGGCCGCTCCTCCCACCATAGTGCTAGCGTTCTTTCTCGGAAATCCTCGGAGCTAGCCGTGACTACTGAAACAATCTCTCCCCGAATCCTTCGCCTGCCGGAAGTGCAGAGCAAAACAGGGCTTCCCCGGTCCGCTGTTTACGAGCTAATGAGCAAAGGCGACTTTCCCAAAAATGTGAAGCTTGGGCCTCGTGCCGTTGGCTGGGACAGTCGTGAAATTGACGCCTGGATACGGGGCAAGCTTTCCCAACGCCGCGCATAAAAGAAAAAGCCCCTGAGTGGCGAGACTGCAGGGGCTTGAGCGATGGAATTTGTCACCCGATCCGAAGCAAGAAGCAGGTGCCCATGAATCATACCACATCCGAGGCGTCAACACCCAACCGCCACCTAGTGTGGAGACGTGTCCCCGGCACACCTAAGGTCAAGAAAATACCGATCGACCCCCGCACCGGGACGCCCTTTCTCAAGGGCGGCGACTGGCAGGGCTCCCCGGACGAGCACTGCACAGATTACGCGACGGCTGCGACGGTTGCCCGCGCGTTAGGTCCTGAGTACGGCGTGGGGCTGTTTTTCTACGAAAATGACGGTCGTTTTCTGATCGACCTGGACCACTGCCGCGACCCGCAGACCGGCGCACTATCTGAAGAAGCTGGCGAGATTATCGCTCGCTTTCCTGGCTGCTATTACGAAGTCAGCACCAGTGGAACCGGTATCCACATTATCGGGACTGGGCGCCCCAGTCGGCCCCATCGCAATCGCCGCGGCAACGTGGAATTTTATACAGGCGGCCGCTTCGTAGCTCTGACGGGCACCAACGCCAGCGGGGATATTTCGACGCTCGCGCCCCCTGAGGCCCTCGACTGGCTGGTTGAAACTTATCTACATCTAGACCACGACTCCGCGCCCAACGGCGCCGAATGGACAACCGAGCCAGACCCGGCATGGACACCCCTGACGGATGAGGAAATCATCGAAAAAGCCTGCAGCGCTACGAGTGGCGGTGCCGTATTCGGTGGCCGGGCGACTTTCTGGGATCTGTGGACAGCCAACGAAGACGCACTGGCCCGCGCCTATCCCAGCGCTACAGGGGATATATACGACCGGAGCAGCGCAGACGCCGCTCTTGCCCAACACCTTGCGTTCTGGACCGGCCGCAACTGCGAGGCTGTGCACCGGCTGATGTGGCAATCGGCCCTGGTGCGGGACAAGTGGAATCGCTGATATGGAATACCTACGCCGCACAATTTCAAACGCCGTGGCCCGACAGCAGACGGTTTATTCCGTCCAGCAGCAGTCCCCCAGTGTGGAATCATCGCCTGCCCCCATCGTACTTGGTGAACCACTCCCGCTACTACCTTTTCCGGAAGTCGCCCCCGCGCCCACCCACAATAGCGGCGACCATTTAACAAATGCGCTACAACTGCTTTCCGGCACGTTTGGGAATCGCCTTGGAATTCTGGGCGGTGCGCTTCATTGGTTCAACGGGTGCGCCTGGGAGCCGGTACCAGATAGCGACTTGCGGGCGGTTATGGCCCGTGCACTTTCCAGCGGCCCGAAAGCGGTAACGCACAATCTACTGAGCGGCACTTTGCAAGTGCTGAAGGATCAAGCCCCACGGATCGGAACCCCAGACCCTACGGAACCTGTGGCGTTTTTCTTGAATGGCGCCCTGGAATTAAGTACCGGTTCTTTACGCCCGATTTGCCCCGCGGATCGGAATACCCGCACCCTATCCGTGAACTATGATCCCGCTGCGATCGCGCCTCGGTTTTCGGCGTGGGTCGCCGAAATATTCTCCAACGAGCCCGCACGTATCGCGCTGGCACAGGAGATTTTCGGTTGGACCTTTTGCCGGGCGAGCCTCGGGCTACACAAAGCCGTTCTTCTGATCGGTCCGCAGCGCGCAGGCAAAGGGGTTTTACTGGCCATTCTCGAAGCGCTGCACGGTGGGGCGCCTGGCGCTGCGGCTTTCACACTGGGGGAACTGGATAACCCTAAAGTTCTGTCGAGCCTTGCCCGTGCGCACGTCGGCATTGATTCAGATGCGGTAGGTCCAGCGCCTCGCAATGCGCGCGCCGTCCTCGGCCTATTCAAACGAATCACCGCCGGGGAAAGCGTGGATATTCCACAGCTCTACCAGCAACACGCCCTGAGCGCTCCGATTCCGACGAAACTGTTTTTCGCGTGCAACTCGGCCCCCACCCTGTGGGATGACAGCGCCGCCGCGGCCCACCGCTTCGTGCCGCTCGTATTCGATCAAAGTTTTATCGGCCGCGAGGATCCCACGCTGGTGCAGCGCCTGCAGGGGGAACTCCCGGGCATTGCCGCGTGGGCGGTCGAAGGCTGGAAACGCCTTGCCGCGCGTGGCCGATTCGAGCTGCCGCAATCTTCCCTCGATGAACTGGCCACCCTGGCGGCTCCCGACGGCAGCATGGCTGAGTTTATCGATACGGTATTGATCTGCGGACCCGATCACAGAGCCAGCGACGAGACGCTCTGGGGGGCATACCGCCTGTGGGCAGCTGGGAACGGCTACCAGCAAATGCCGCGGCGGCGCATGCTGACCGCCCTGGCTGATGCGCTGCGCTGGAAGGGTGCGCGGCGGGCTGCATCGGTGCTGGTAGATGGAAAACGGATGCGTGGCTTTTACGGCGTGGGGGTGACGGAATCCACGGGGGGAGCTGTCGGAAATGTGGCCCCATTTCCTGGGCCGAGCCGGTGAGAAACGCGCAGCAGGTATGCTGCAAAACTGCTGCAAAAACTGCTGCGTCTCCAAAAATCGAAAATTTTGGGAATTTTTAAAATCCCTGAAAATTTTCAAGGCGCGTTTTTCCACAGAGCCTTGCTGCAACTGCTGCATATTTTGGCCGTTTTGCTGCGTAACTGCTGCGTAATCCTGGAACGCTTTAGACAGTATCAGACAGATATGGATTATCTACGCAGCAGATGCAGCAGTTTTTCTATAGGAAGTAACGTACAGAGAAATATGTATGTGCATATACAAAGTATCCAACATATTAAGAAAAACTGCTGCATTCGCTGCAACTGCTCCCCTGTGAATTTCCCAGTGGGGGGATGAGGTTTTCAAAACGGTCAATTGTGACCACAACACTAGCGCTACGGAGGCGCAAATCAATGGACGACAAGTTAACCGAAATTCGGCAGCGAAAAGCCGAGACCGAAGTGGAGTTACAGGCTCTGGCGCCGGCCCCGGACCTTTCGGATATCGACCAGATAGCCAGCAAGCGCGCACAACTGCGTGAGAAACTCACCATACTGGAGCGGGCCGAGAAGCTGGAGCAGGAGCGCCTGGCCGCCGAGGCCGCTGCAGACCGTGCCAAAAGCCGCAAGACGCTGTTAGAGGGCATCGCCGACGCAGCCGACCAAGCCCTCGAGGAGTACAACAAGCTCACGAATAAAGCCGTCAAACTGATCGACCAACTGGCCAGAACGCTGGCGGACCGCGAGGATGCTCTTACCCCCGCTTCTATCGGCCTCGATACTCCCGATATTGTGGGCTTGCTATCCACTGACGATAGGCACAGCTTGCGCGAAAGCTTGAAACGCTCCGTTGTGCCTGTGGGTGACCGGGCGATCTCTGCAACCTGGGTGCAGGCGGTAATGAGCGCTACTGAAGATATGCACCTGAGGCGGCAGCTCTTGGGCTTGATCCCGTCGCCGGGGCCACACGGCAAGTCCCTAAGCGCGGGCAGCGCCATACTGGCCGAGACAGCCCGCGGTATGGCTAGCAGGACCACCGAAGAGCAGCCTGCAACCACGGCCGACGGGGACCAATCGCAGCAGGCGCCGGCCGCGCCAGTACCCGGGGCGGTCCACCAGCAGGCCGATTTGAGGGCACCGGCACCCCGCAAGCTCGCTTTCGATGAGCGGACAGGGATGGCGGTTCCTGCGGATGGCGAACTATCGAAGCCCGCCGCCCGGCCTGAGCCGCTCCGCCAGCGCATAGACCCCCGCGGATAACATTGAATGGTGCCGGTCACTAAACCTGCCGGCGCCGAACCTGGTTCATAGCGGCCCAGACTTGCCGCGAGACCGGCGGCGCACGCGAATAACCTGCGACTACACTGTGGATTCGGCAGCTTCGCCGAAACCCCGCCCTATTGTGAGCGGGGCACTACCCATCTAAGAGGATGCACCCATGAACCATGACGAGCTTGATAAATTCAGAGCCGAAAACCCTGAGTTGGCCGAGGCAATCCGCGGCATCGGCATCGCTACGGAAAGAACCCGCCTCATTCAAGGCGCCGCAGCTGCTGCTAGCCCGGCAGAAAAACTTGATATTTATCGACAGCTAACCAATACAGAGAAGGACCTCCCCTATGGACATTAGAGCGCTGAAGCAACAGAGCCCCGCTCTTTATGCAGACCTCCTCCTTCAAGGAATCAATGCGGAGCGCCAGAGAGTCACTGCTATATTGAACGCTGCTCGAGAGTATGGAGCTGTAGAGGAAGCTATCATCGCTGTCGAAGGTGGCCTAGTCCTAGACAATCAGACTCACGACTTGCTTATTGCCATTGGCGACGCCAATGACGTCTTTCAGAGCGCGCTCGAGCGAGAAGAGGCTAACGGCTACACAAATTCCCAAGCCCTGGGGCGCCCCCGTGTGGAAGAAGCCAACCGCCGCTACCAGAAAGCAGTTAAGCGGCTCGAAGAAACTATCGCGTCGAGAAGATCATTAACTTAAGCGCCGTTATGCTTAATTTTGGCGCGTTTTCATAGATTTTGGCGTCAAAATATCACTTTCTGGCGCGAAAAGGTACTGCGGAGCCCCCCACCCCGGCCGGAGTTTTCATTGTGACCGACCGGTCCTCGCACAAAAGTTAAGTTTCCTTAACACATTAAGTACCTGGCCTTAATAGTTTTTAGCAATTTGGAGCGAAATTTACCCGGATGGGGAGGGCTCCCGACGACGCACCACTGTGGGCACGCTGCCGACCACCCGGGGGGGGGCCATCGCTCCGACGGCGACCCGGCTTCGCGCCGGGATCGCCACATTGCCGGGAACCAGGCGGCCCCGCGGCCTGACGGCGGGCACCCCCCGTGGCGACGCTGACCGCGGCTGGGCGGCCGGGCCCCCCTCCGTTAGCGGTGACCGCGCCCGACCCCCAAAACCCGCTCCGGGAGCTGCCGGCCGCGGGCCGCTCCGACTGAAATCGCAGGACCACGGGCCAACGCGAGCCGCTGTTATCCACCGAGCCAAGTAGCACACCCGCTACGGTTTTCGATTTTCTCGTTACTGCAAAAATTTAGGAATGCTGTATGGAAGTACAGCGCTGTGTAGAAATTGAGGTAAATATAAGAATATTAGGCGGCTATCTATAGGTCCGGATAGATCGGCAGAAATAGCCGATAACGAAATAAAATCCCTGGATTCTAACGCTTAGAATCTGTATAACATTTCGTTATTCGTGCAAAATTCTATTAAATTACCACACATGTGGATTTATTCACATGTGGGATTATTTAAAGACTGAATTAAAATCCATGCCTGAAAGTATCCACAGGTTTGGCTCGCCGCACCGCGTGATTGCGGTCTAGCCTCTGTGGCCGGGCGCCACCTCGGCGGCGGCGTTCCGCTCGGCTCGAATATCAATCTGGGACGGCGTTAGTGCCGGCGCATTTTGGCGGCCGTGCAGGCGAGGGCGGCCGATGCCGGGAGGGTACACGGAAGCGTCGAGGATGCGACAGGCTCAGTCTTTTTTCTTCTTCGGAACTAGCCGCGGCTTTCTCTCCTCCGGGCGGTACTCTTCCAACTCGTCCGGGAATGCCTCGGCGTCGGTGGACGTTAGAGACTCCTCGCTTCCGGAGATTGCTCCGCGCTCATCGAAATCAGCCGGGCCATTCTTGAATAGCTCTTTACTTCTGGCCTCGGCGCGCTCGAGGAGCCAATCATCAAACTCTTTGGTGCCGGGTTTCGGTCGATGCTGTTTCATGCCAGATCCTTGAAGCAGTAATTGCCCCGCCGGTCATAGGTAAAGCCGCGCCCCTTTGCCAAGTAGTGCGCCCGCACCTTGTCATTGATCGGGTTCATAATTCGCAACTGTACCACCCCTATCACATCCGCGTAGGCTTCGGCGGCTGCGATTGTGATATCGGTAATCAAGCCGGTAAGCGGCGTCTCTTCTGGGCTGGCTTCGATAAAGTCCAGTCGCAATTTATTGTCGCTCCATGTGGGTCTGCCAATGGAAAGGCCGCACAGGAACAGGTCGCGGTACCAGACGGCAAGCTCGAAGCGCTTTGGGTGGAGCCGGACATAATCTGAAACCAAATCCGACCAATCCCAAGTCACTTGCCTGAATGGTGAATCGTCCCAGCTCTTCGCTTTCAGCCGTGTGTGGAGGTCTATTCCGGCGAGCCGGACAGACTCACGCAAGCTTATAGCCTGCCCCTTACCGTTCGACATGATGCGCGGCAGTGTCGTTGCCGCAAGGTTCCGCGCGCTGTCTCTCAATGTTTCGTATTTATCTTCTGCGAATTTATGAGTCGCTTTCATCCTTGTAAGCCCTTGGTCTGATTTTTTCGCCATTACAGCAAAGCAGGCACCCATAGTAAATAAGCGAGAAGAGGGCGCGATCGTAGGCCCAAGAAATCCACGGGGGAGCTTGGGGGCTCAGTCCAATTGTGGGAAGGCTGGGGGAGATTGCCGCTAGTGCGCTGAACGGGTCCACCGACCAGTTACGGCTTTCCTCTGCGACCGAGGGGTGCCCTCGGCACTTCTCCAGCAGTCCGGACGAAATGCAGCACAGACGAGGCGTCCGGGTGTCCCTGGGCGGTCGGCTTGCGGTCTGCTTTTTCTCCCGGGAATTCAGTTCCTACGCCCCTGGCACAATATGGGTACTGAGCACAGACGCGTGTGCCGGGGCGAGCTGAAGCGTCCATGGGAGGAAGGCACTGTGCCGCAATGCCGGGTCCCCCGCGGTGCTTTCTGCGGTCGGGCTGGCCATACGGCGCCGGCAGCCTACACCCCCACTGTGAAATTCCAGCTACTCGTTCCCCCACATACTGGCAAGGAGTTTTACAGTGGTGGGGGAACAGATGGGGGAGCAAACACAGCAGGCATAAAAAAGCCCTGAAAAATCAGGGCCTTACGTTCAGAAATGGCGGTGGGGCAGGGATTCGAACCCTGGGACCTGTTACAGTCAACGGTTTTCAAGACCGCCGCTTTCGACCACTCAGCCACCCCACCAGATTGTCCGGCGCATTATACCGGGCGAGTTTTCCGGTACAAGGGTGCGGACGATTTTTTTAGCTAGTTCAATGAGTTAGCTGGTTAATAAACCAGCTAACTCACTTGAAAACCCGCTTTAACTAGCCTCCGCCGAGTTGTTGTCGACGCTATCGTTCGCCTGCACTGGCTGACGGGCGACGCGGGGGTCGTTGGTCGGGCGGGACAGCGGGCGCGGTTTGTGCTCGATGGCTGCGGGCTGGGCAGTGTCCAGGGGTTGCAGCTGGCCGAGATCCCGGTGCTCAGTGACGATTGCGAGTTCGCGCAGCGGCTGCGGGTTCACCCGCGGGTCGTTGCCGGCGCGTCCGCGGGGTGCTTCGGCTACCGGTTCCGACGTGACTGCAGTTTCCACTTCCACTGCGGCTACCTCTTCCTTCTCTGCGGCAGTTTCGGTCACTTGGGCAACTTCCGCTTCGGCCGCTGTCTCTGCCGGAGAGGCTTCCTCTGCGACTTCTGCGACTTCGGATTTCACTTCCTCGGGCGTGGCCGCCTCTTCCGCTACCGGCTGCAGTTCGGGCTTTTCAGTTGCAGCTACAGGTGCCTTCTCTTCTGCAACCTCAACCGCCGGCTGCTCTGCCGGAGTTTCCGAGGGCAGGGGCGCTTCGGTGATCTCAGCTGCCTTTGCGGCTTCCGCAATCGGCTGCTCGGGCTTTTCGGCCTCGACAGCTTTCTCAGGCTTCTGCTCGGCGGGTGTCGGAGCTATTACCTGTGGCTCGCGGGTCGCAGCGATTTTGGCTTCGGACTTTTTGCTTTCGCCCTCGGCTTCATCTATGGCTTCATTGACCTCGCGCTCCAGTTCCTCCTGGCTCTGGGCCACAGCTGCTGCAGCGGCATTGTCTCCGCGGCGGCCGCGACGGCGGGCCTGGGGACGACCGCGCACATTGCTGGGGCGGCGGGCAGGGCGCTGTTCGCTGGTTTCCTCTACCTGTTCGGTGCTCTCAGCAGTGACTTCGGTTTCTACAGCTGGAGTCTTGCCTTCTTCGCGTCGACGCCTGCCCTCACCGCCACGGCGGCGGCGCCTGCGGCGCTGGCCTTCACCGGTCGCGCGCTCCTGTCCGGTTTCGCGGCTCTCTTCGGCTTTGGCCTCGCGTATAGGGGAGCGTTTCTCTTCCTTGCGCTCTTCACGGCGAGCGTCGCGCTTGCCTTCCTGTTTGCCTTCGTCGCGCCGATCCTCGCGGCGGCGGGAGGGGCGACTGCCGCGAGCACCGCGACCGCTGCGCTGGCCGCGGCTGCGCTGCTTCTGGTAGTCCTTGCCGCGGCCCTTGGTCTTCTTGTGCTTCCTGGTCTTGTCGCCTTCGCCCTCAAACAGTCCGGCGATGGCGCTGATCAGGCGACTGAACAGACCCGGCTCGGGTTTTTTCTCCGGTGCCGGTGTGGGGGCCGGAGCCGTGTGTGCAATCTGCTGGACGGCCGGTTGCGTTGGAGCGCGAGTCGGCTCCTCTTCCTTCTTGGCGATGGTTTCTTCAACGGTGCCGGAAATCTTGTAGGAGGTTTCCACGGTACCGGTCTCGTCGTCGCGCAGGCGCTGGACTTCGAAGTGTGGTGTCTCCATCTCGGCATTGGGCACAACGACCACGCGGGTGTTGTTGCGGGACTCGATCTGGGAGATGGTCTTGCGCTTTTCGTTCAGCAGGTAGGTGGCGACGTTCACGGGAGTGATCGCGCGGATCTCTGCGCTGCGCTCCTTCTTCGCCTCTTCTTCCACCAGGCGCAGTATGGACAGGGCCAGGGACTTGGTGCCGCGAATGGTGCCCTGGCCGCTACAGCGCGGGCAGACACGGAAGGTGGTTTCACCCAGGGAGGGGCGCAGGCGCTGGCGGGACATTTCCAGCAGGCCAAAGCGGGAGATGCGGCCTATCTGTACACGGGCGCGATCCATGCTCAGCGCCTTCTCCATGCGCTTTTCCACTTCGCGCTGGTTGCCCTTGTTCTGCATGTCGATAAAGTCGATGACCACCAGGCCGCCCATATCGCGCAGGCGCAGCTGGCGGGCGATCTCGTCCGCAGCTTCCAGGTTGATATTGCGCGCCGTCTCCTCGATGTCGCCGCCTTTGGTGGCGCGGGAGGAGTTGATGTCGATGGATACCAGGGCTTCGGTCACGTCGATCACGATGGAGCCGCCGGAGGGCAGTTTCACTTCGCGCTCGAAGGCGGTCTCTATCTGGCTCTCGATCTGGTAGCGATTGAAGAGCGGAATGGCGTCTTCGTAGTACTTCACCTTGTTGGCGTAGTGGGGCATCACCTGGCGCGCAAACTCCGCAGCCAGCTGGTAGGCACCCTTGTCGTCGACGATGACTTCGCCGATATCGTCGCGCATATAGTCGCGAATCGCGCGGATGATGACGTTGCTCTCCTGGAACAGGAAGTGCGGCGCCTTGGAGGTGTCAGCTTCCGTCTTGATTGCATCCCAGAGCTGCAGCAGATAGTTGAGGTCCCATTGGAGCTCTTCGCCGCTGCGGCCGACGCCCGCAGTGCGCACGATAATGCCCATACCGGAAGGTACTTCTACGGCGGAAAGGGCGTCGCGCAGATCGGAGCGCTCGTCGCCCTCGATGCGACGGGAGATGCCGCCGGCGCGCGGGTTGTTCGGCATCAGCACCAGGTAGCGGCCAGCGAGACTGATAAAAGTGGTCAAAGCTGCGCCCTTGTTGCCGCGCTCTTCCTTGTCCACCTGCACAATGACTTCCATGCCCTCCTTGACCACATCCTTGATCTTGATGCGGCCCTCGATGTCCTTGGGCTGCTTCATGAAATATTCGCGGGAGATCTCTTTCAGCGGCAGGAAGCCGTGGCGCTCTTCACCGTAATCGACAAAGGCAGCTTCCAGGGAGGGTTCTACGCGGGTGATCTTGCCCTTGTAGATATTGGCTTTTTTCTGCTGGCGGGTGCGGTTTTCGATATCCAGGTCGTAGAGCCACTGGCCGTCGACCAGGGCTACGCGCAACTCTTCGGGCTGAGTTGCATTGATCAGCATTCTCTTCATGCGTGTCTTGTTTCCTTGCGTTGCGCAAAGGCAGGACACCGAAGTTCGCAGGCTTGTTGATTGGCTGCCTCACGGACAGGACCGTGGGGCCGCAGGGACTCCGGGAGGCGCTGCCCACAGCCGACAGCAAAACCTATACGGGTGGGGCAGGGCGGGGTTCAGCCCGGTTGTCACACTGCTTTAACTCTGGATACGCGCAAATGGCGCAGTATCTGTTGGTACTTTCTAGTTTTAGTACCTGTACCTTTAGTACCTTTTATTGCGTACTACCCAGTTCTGGCTTGGCGCCTTTTGCAATAGCATTCAGGCTCTTTCCGGCTGGGCGCCGCCCTCTGGTTGTTGCGGGCGGCGAGGTTTGCGTCTTTCGTTCGGCTCTGTCAGGTCGGCTTGTGGCCGAACCCCCTCGGTTCTGTGTGTTGTATCGCCGGGTGGGTGTAACCGTCGTCACCCGGGTTGCCAGTGCGGTCGCTGGCGGCTTCTACAGAGCGGGACGCAAGTATCTGAGTCGTCCTTTCAAGCGCTGCGGGCTACGGCCCGTCTTACCTTCGCGATAAATACCCGCACATTGGCGGGCTGTTGTAGCCGGCGAGGCGCCCGGAAACTGTATAGGCGGGGCAAACCTAGTCGGCGAAGTTTTGTCAATGACGCGGCTCAGCTCAGTATTGCCGGGCGCGCACCGGCCGATTGGCGGTATTTTCTCTGGAACGATGCCTGTGGCTTGTAATGTGAAAGCCGCGCACCGCCGAAAACCAGCCCAATTCAGGCCGGCCGAATATAGCACGCCCCGCGGGCGGCTTCAATTGCACGCGCCTCGGCGCTTCTATTGAATATGAGGGGGCGCTATCATGCGCCCCATGCGAAGTAACCCTCCTCCCAAGTCGGCCCCGGCGGCCGATCCGGCCTCTTCGGCCACCCCGACCGATAGCTGGAGCCCGTCCGGCGGCGTGCAGTTGCTGACTGTGCCCGACGAGCTGGCCGGTCAGCGCATTGACAACTTTCTCCAGGCGCGCCTCAAGGGCGTACCGCGCTCGCGTATCTACCGCATCCTGCGCAAGGGCGAGGTGCGGGTAAATAAAGGGAGGGTGAAGGCGGAGTACAAGCTGCAGGCCGGTGACCTGGTGCGGGTGCCGCCGATCCGTGCTGCCGAGCAGGCGCCGGCCCCGGTTGCCGGCGAGCAGCTGCGCAAGCTGGTGGAAGAATCCATACTTTATGATGCCGGGGGCCTGCTGGTGATCAACAAGCCCGCGGGGCTCGCAGTGCACGGTGGCAGCGGTGTGCGCCTGGGGCTGATCGAGGTGTTGCGGCAGATGTACCCGCAGAGTCGTTTTATCGAGCTGGTGCATCGCTTAGACAGGGATACCAGCGGTGCCATTATGGTCGCGCGCAAGCGCTCGGTGCTGCAGCACGTTCAGGCGGAGCTGCGCGCCGGGCGGGTCGGCAAATCCTACCTGGCGCTGGCGGCGGGCAAGTGGCCGCGCGGTCGCCGGGTAGTTGAGGTGCCGCTGCGCAAGAACACCCTGAAAAGTGGCGAGCGCATGGTTTCGGTCGACCCGGAGGGTAAGCCGTCGGAGACACGCTTCCAGGTGCTGGAGCGCTTCAGGGGGGCGACCCTGGTCGCCGCTGAGCCGGTGACCGGCCGCACGCACCAGATTCGCGTGCATGCGCAGTTTGTCGGCTGCCCGCTGGCTGGGGATGCAAAGTACACCGCGGATGCCGTCAATCGGGAGTTTCGCGAGCTGGGATTGAAGCGCCTGTTCCTGCATTCGGCACTGGTGCGCAGTACTCTGCCCGGCGGGGAGCTTGTTGAAGTGAAGGCGCCGATTCCGGCGGAGTTAGAGGTGGTCTTGGCGGCACTGCGGGATCTGTAGGAGCAGTTATGTTGGTAATCCTCGATTGGGATGGCACCGTATGCAATTCGGAGGCGCGCATTGTGTCCTGTATGCTGCGCGCCGCCGACAGGGTGGGGTTGCCGGTGCTGGCACCGGAGGCCATTGGCAATATCATCGGCCTGGGTTTGCCGGAGGCGATAGGATCCCTGTTTCCGGAAGCTGCCGCTATACAGCGACAGCAGCTGCGCGACTTCTACTCCGAGGAGTGGCTGGCCGCCCGGGCGGAGCCTTTACCGCTGTTTGATGGTGTGCTGGAGACCCTGGATCAGCTGCTCGGGGCGGGTCACCAGCTCGCAGTGGCCACAGGCAAGAGTCGCCACGGCTTGAGCCGGGAGTTTGAAGAGCACGGGCTGGAAGCGCTGTTTGTCGCCAGTCGCTGTGCCGATGAGACGGCATCCAAGCCGGATCCGCGAATGTTGCGCGAGCTGCTCGAAGAAACCGGTTGCGCGACGGGAGAGGCAGTCATGGTTGGCGACACGGTCTACGACCTGGAGATGGCGGCTGCGGCGGGTATGGACTCTATCGGCGTGAGTTACGGCGTGCATCACCCGGAGCGCCTGGCCGCATTCAAGCCGAAGGTGATCATCGATCATTTCTCCGAATTGCTCCAATGGCCGCCCCTGGTTCCCTGAGGGGCCTCGATGAGCGCCTTATTCCATGGGTGCGAGCGGGTCGATTCCGAACTCCTGCAGCATCGTAACTAATCGAATTAATGGAAGACCGATCAAGGAATTCATATCCGAACCTTCCATTTTTTCGAATAGTGCTATCCCCAGACCTTCCACCTTGAACGAACCTGCGCAGTCGAGCGGCAACTCCAGTTCTACGTAGCGTTGAATCTGGCTTTCACTGAGTTGCCTGAAATGCACACTGAAAGTCTCCGCTTCGGTGCGCTGGATCCCGCTCGCCGCGTCCAGCAGGCTGATACCGGTATGGAAATGCACTTGCCGGCCGCGGCAGGCCCGCAGTTGCGCCATGGCCCTTTCGCAGCTGCCCGGCTTGCCGAGTGCCTGTCCATCGCACTCGGCGACCTGGTCAGAGCCGATGATCAGGGCGTCCGGGTGCCGGAGCGCCAGTGCGCATGCCTTTTGCCGTGCCAGGCGCAGGGCCAGTTGTCTCGGTGTCTCTCCAGGTAATGCTTCTTCATCTATATGTGGAGATTCGCACTCGAAGGGGATTCGCAGCTGCTCGAGCAGCGCTCTCCGGTAGGGGGAGCTGGAAGCTAGAATCAAGGGGCGGGCCATAAGCGAGGGTGTCCACTGGAGCTGACTGAAATCGTTTGTGATGCCCGATACTGCGGCGGTTGAATTGTTTTGACAAGGGTAGGGCTTGTCCATAGAATTGCGCGCTTATGTCGATACCCCCCTCTACAGCAGCGCTTCCCAAGAGCGTCGATGCACGCAAACTGGTGCAGCGCGAGCAGCATCTGGTCGGCATACTGCCGCAGGAGTCGCTGGAGCGGCTGTGCGCTGCGGTGGAGTCGATCGATGGGAATGTCCGTGCTGACCTTGAGTTCGGGCGAGATCTTCAGCGGCACCAGGTGGTGAGTGGCAAATTGAACTGCAGCGTGCAACTGCAGTGTCAGCGTTGTCTGCAGCCGGTGGCCGAGGAAGTCCGGGCGGAGTTCCGCTGGGGGATAGTGTGGTCCGAAGAGCAGGGCAATGCGCTGCCCCGGGATTTGGATCCGGTGATACAGGATGGCGATGAGCTGAACCTGTATCAGGTTTTGGAAGATGAGATTTTGCTCAACCTGCCCATGGTGGCCTATCACGAAGAGGAGTGCATCGCTCGCGATCGCTTCCACTGCGGGGAGGAGACCGATGAGGCTGGTGAGCAGCGGGAAAACCCCTTTAAAGTGCTGGAACAGTTGAAGGGTTCATCGAACAAGTCCTGAGGGCGGTTGGATGAGTTTGGGCTCGCCGGTAGGCGCCCCGGTTCCAGTGTAATTTGTTTATTTTAGGAGCAAGCCATGGCTGTTCAACAAAACAAGAAGACTCGTTCCCGTCGCGGTATGCGTCGCTCCCACGACGCCCTGGGCGCCGGCGCGACCCTGTCCGTTGACCCGACTACCGGTGAGAAGCACCGTCGTCACCACGTGACCAAAGACGGTTTCTACCGCGGTCGCAAGGTGATCGAAGTCGGCGGCTCTGAAGAAGAGTAAACTTTGTCCAGCCAATTGCGATTGGCCGTGGATGCGATGGGCGGGGACTTAGGTCCCCGCTCTGTCGTTCCGGCCTGTATCAGGTTCCTGCAAAGATTCCCCCAGGCGGAACTGAAGATTTTCGGTCCCCGCACCCAACTCCAAGACCTCATCGATGAAGCCCGGCCGCAGCAACTCGGCAACCGGCTGCAAATCGTCTCCTGCGAGCAGGTTATCACCCAGAGCTGTAATCCCCGCCAGGCGTTGCGCCACAAGCGTGAATCCTCCATGGCTATGGCGCTGCAGGCGGTGTCCGGTGGCGAGGTGCAGGCGATGGTTACCTCGGGTAATACCGGCGCATTGCTGGCGCTGAGCCGCAGTATCCTTGGCAATATTGAGGGCGTGCGCAAACCCGCGTTGGGCAAATCCGTGCCGACCGAGCGGGGGTCCTGCTTTCTGCTCGACCTGGGTGCTAACATCGACTGCAGTGCCGAGGACCTGCTGCAATTCGCCCGCATGGGGGTAGAGGCGCAACGGGTGCACACCGGCAGGCGGGATCTCGAAGTGGCACTGCTGAACATCGGTGCCGAGGCGCATAAAGGGACGGAAGAGATCCGCCGCGCCGCGGGGCTGCTGGAGGCGGATCCGGGGATTCATTACGCCGGTTTCGTTGAGGGGCATGACATCTTTACCGGCGTCGTGGATGTGGTCGTCTGCGATGGCCTGATGGGGAATGTGGCCATGAAATCCGCCGAGGGCGTGATCCGACTGATGGGTCAAAAAGCGTTCACCATCGAGAAAAAGGGGTATTTCAAGCGTTTTTTTGGCCAGTTAGCCATAAAGCTGTTGCGAAAATGGCGTACACAGGTGGAGCCCTCCCGCTATAATGGCGCCAGCTTTTTAGGGGTGAAAGGCAATGTGATCAAGAGTCACGGTGGTGCCAGCAGTGAGGCATTCTTCCGGGCCATGATCACTGCCAAAGAGTGCGCCGAGGCCGATTTGGCCACGAGGCTCGGTCGGGCTCTGGCACAGCCATAGATCTCCCTTTCGAAATACTGCCAAACAGGTTTAAGGATGTTCCATGACCAATGCAAGGCTCGCATTTGTCTTTCCCGGCCAGGGCTCCCAGCAGATAGGTATGCTGGCGGAAGCCGCGGCTGAGTTTCCCGAAATACACGCGACTTTTGCCGAGGCTTCCGACGTCCTCGGCTACGACCTCTGGGACCTGTGCCAGACCGGCGAACAGGCCGATATCAATCTGACCGAACGCACCCAGCCACTGTTGCTGACAGCCAGTGTTGCGCTGTATCGCGCCTGGTGCGCCAAAGGCGGGGTGCATCCCGCGCGCATGGCAGGCCACAGCCTGGGCGAGTGGTCAGCACTGGTCTGCGCCGGCACTCTGGCGTTCACCGACGCCGTGCAACTGGTGCGCGAACGCGGCCGCCTGATGCAGGAGGCCGTGCCGGCAGGCGAGGGCGCCATGGCCGCTGTCATCGGCCTCGACGATGCCGCGGTGGAGAGGGCCTGTGAGGATGCGGCTCAGGGCGAAGTGGTTGCCGCGGTCAATTACAATTCGCCCGGTCAGGTGGTGATCGCCGGCAGCAGTGCCGCCGTAGGGCGCGCCATCGAAGCCTGTAAGGCTGCCGGCGCCAAGCGCGCCATGCCGCTACCGGTCAGTGCGCCTTTCCATACCGAGTTGATGCGGCCGGCGGCGGAAAAGCTGGCACCGCAGATCGAGGCCACGGTCTTTCACGCGCCGGAAATCCCGGTTATTCACAATGTGCATGCCAGGCCGGAATCTGATCCGCAGGCGATCAAGGCACTGATGGTTGAGCAGATCTACAGCCCGGTGCGCTGGACTTCCTGTGTGCAGGCCATGGCCGCCGACGGTACCGAACAACTGCTGGAATGCGGTTCCGGCAAAGTGCTGGCCGGGTTGGCAAAGCGCATAGATCGTGGCCTCGGCAGTCACAATATCGATACGCCGGCGCAGTTTAATGAGGCGTTGCTGGCCGTCGCCGAGTAAAGGCGCCAATTGATGTATCACCGAATCACCCTGGAGTGACAATGACACTAACAAACTCTCTGAATGAAAAGGTAGCGCTGGTCACTGGCGCCAGCCGCGGTATAGGCGCTGCCATTGCCGACACCCTGGGCGCACTGGGCGCCACTGTTATCGGTACTGCCACCAGTGCCGCGGGCGCGGAAAAGATCAGTGCGCGCTTTGCAGAGAAGGGTATCGCCGGCGCCGGCAGGGTGCTGGATGTCACCAGTGCCGAGAGCCTCGCCGAGCTGCTCGCCGCAACCAAAAGTGAATTTGGCGCGCCGACCATACTGGTCAACAATGCCGGCATCACCAAGGATAACCTGTTGATGCGCATGAAGGACGACGAGTGGGATTCGGTCATCGATACCAATCTCTCCGCCGTCTACCGCGTCACCAAGGCCTGCCTGCGCGATATGACCAAGGCACGCTGGGGGCGCATCGTCAATATCAGCTCGGTAGTGGGCAGCATGGGCAACGCCGGTCAGAGCAACTACGCGGCGACCAAAGCCGGCGTGGCAGGTTTTGCGCGTTCGCTTGCGGCGGAAGTCGGCTCCCGCGGTATTACCGTAAACACTGTTGCACCGGGTTTTATCGATACCGATATGACCAAGGTGCTGCCGGAGGCGCAGCGCGAAGCCCTGATGAGCAAGATTCCGCTGGGCCGTCTCGGTGCGCCGGAAGAGATCGCCTCGGTTGTCGCATTTTTGGCCAGCGACGCCGGCGGATATGTCACCGGAGAGACGATCCACGTCAATGGCGGCATGTATATGGCGTGAGCCTTTTCCTCAAAAATCCTCTATAACTAGTTGATTTTTAAGGATTTTGCATTCAGTCTGACGGCGGTGAAAGGCGGCGCATTACATCCCTAAAAAGTTGGGGTACAATGCCGCCTCGCATTTACCAGAAGCTGTGTGAGCCGGTCGTTATCTCCGCAACTCATTGCGGTGCAAGAACAATAACGGCTAAAACAGATTTTTATCCACTAGGAGTTAAATTGAATCATGAGCAGCATTGAAGAGCGCGTTAAAAAGATCGTTGCTGAACAACTGGGCGTGAAGGAAGAAGACGTTAAGCCTGAAGCCTCTTTTGTTGAAGATCTGGGCGCTGACTCCCTCGACACAGTTGAGTTGGTCATGGCTCTGGAAGAGGAATTCGAAACAGAAATTCCCGACGAAGAAGCCGAGAAAATTACCACTGTTCAGCTGGCTATCGATTACATCAAGGAAAACCTTGGTTAATCCCCGCTGGGCAGTTTAGGGTTTCGTTAGCCGCTTGCTATTCGAGACCGAGTGTATTGTGAGAGCCGTTCTATGTTGCATAGTACGGCTCTCCTTTTATTAGCACTGAGAAATTGTGACTGCTGTATCCGATTTTGTTCGGCGGCCCCACAAGGGTATTTACGGTAGTGCAATAGAGAATTTCGGGGGAACACGAGTGTCGCGTAGAAGAGTTGTCGTAACCGGAATAGGTATGGTCAGTCCGCTGGGTAATACTGTGGACGATACCTGGTCTGCCGTTCTCGCAGGCACCAGCGGTGCTGCGCCGATTGAAACTTTTGATGTTTCGGCATTTTCTACCCGCTTTGCGGCCACAGTAAAGAACTTCGATCCGACGCCCTATATGCCGGCCAAGGAAGCGCGCAAAATGGACGTGTTTCTGCAGTTCGGTATGGTCGCGGGTATTCAGGCCATCGAAGACAGCGGCCTGGAGGTGAGTATCGATGACGCCCCGCGGATTGGGGCCTGCATCGGTTCCGGTATGGGCGGTATCCAGGCCATCGAAGACAATGCAATGCTGATCGCGGAAAAAGGTCCGCGCCGTGTATCCCCCTTCTTTGTGCCGGGCGCCATCATCAATATGGTCGCCGGCAACCTGTCGATCAAATACGGTTTGAAAGGGCCAAACCTGTCCACTACGACTGCCTGCACCACCGGTACCCACGCGATAGGTCTGGGTATGCGCACCATCCAATACGGCGATGCCGACGTGATGGTGTGCGGTGGTGCGGAAATGGTGACCACTCCGGTTGGCCTGGGAGGCTTCTGTGCTGCGCGCGCGCTATCCACCCGCAATGATGACCCGCAGGCCGCCAGCCGCCCCTGGGACAGGGATCGCGACGGCTTTGTGCTGGGCGAGGGCGCCGGCGTGTTGGTACTGGAAGAGTACGAGCGGGCCAAGGCGCGCGGAGCCAAAATCTACGCGGAACTGAGCGGTTTCGGTATGAGTGGCGACGCCCACCATATGACGTCGCCGCCGGAGGACGGTGCCGGCGCGGCCCTGTCGATGCAGAATGCCCTCAATGATGCGGGCCTGGCGGCGGACGCTATCCAGTACATCAATGCTCACGGCACCTCTACGCCGCTGGGCGACAAGGCGGAAATCCAGGCGGTGCACTCGATCTTCGGCAGTGCAGCGGACAAGATTGCGGTCAGTTCGACCAAGTCTATGACCGGGCACCTGCTCGGCGCCGCCGGCGCGATAGAGGCGATCTTCTCGGTGCTGGCGCTCCGCGACCAGGTGGGCCCGCCCACCATCAACCTCGACAACCCGGATGAGGCCTGCAACAACATCAACCTGGTGCCCCTGGAGGCCCAGCAGATGGCCATCGATGCCGCCCTTTCCAACTCCTTTGGATTCGGCGGTACCAACGGTTCGCTGATCTTCAAGCGCGCCTGATTCGCTGCGCCCGCCGCCAGGTCATTCACCTGGGCGGGCGCAATTCTCCCGGGGGGGAAGCATGCCCCAGCTCCCGCAACTCTATTCCCTAGGCCGTGCCGTCAACGCCCTGCCGGAGGACTGCGTCTACCGCGACGGGCTCCTCGAGACCATGCGCTGCCAGCGTGGGTGCCTGCCCCTGTGGGCGCTGCACCGCCAGCGCCTGCAACGCAGTGGCCGGGTAAACGCAGTGGATCTGGACCGGATTGAGGCGTTTTTACTGGCCGTTGCAGCAAATTGCCCTGAAGATGCGGCGAAAATGCGACTTCGTTGCGGCGCAGTCGAGGGGCGCTGGCAGTGGGATCTCAGCCTGCTGTCCCTGGAGTCGACCCCGGAGTTGGAGCAGGGCGTGATGCTGTTTCCCTGCAGTACGCGGCTGCGGACACTCAATACTGCCAACCCGGGCTGCAAATCACTGCTGCGCACAGGATATAATCGCGCCAAAGACGAACTGCCGGTGATCGGGCTGTGCGACGGCCTGATGCGGGATACCGCGGGGCGGGTTATCGAAAGCCTGCGCTGCAACCTGCTGGTCTGGCTGGGCGACGGCTGGGTCACGCCGAATCTGGGGCGCTGCGGCGTCCGCGGCGTGATGCGCGACTGGTTGGCCGACCGCGTCCCGTTGCAGGAGGTGGATATGGATCTCGAGAGCCTGTGCGCCGGGATGGAGGTAGCCCTGTGCAACAGCGTGCGTGGGGTAATGCCGGTGCGAGAACTGATCGGCCACTGTCGTTGGTCCATAGGCCCGGAGACGCGGCGATTGCAGCAGTTGATAACGGAACGGTTGTGGTGAAGAAAAAACAGACAAAGACCTCATCGAAACCAGGAAAGCGGCTCTGGCGCGCGTTCTTTGGCGCCACATTCCTGTTACTGCTGGCGGCAGCGGCGGCACTCTGGGCGTTGAGGACAGCCCTGGTAGAGCCCCTGGCGGTTGACGAGGATGGCCTGCGTTTCGAGGTGACCAGCGGCAGCAACCTGTCGCGCGCCCTGCGGGATCTGCAGAAAGAGGGTGTAGTCAGGTGGCCGCGGCTGGTGCTGGCCTATGCCTACTGGCAGGGGGAAACCGGCATACACGCCGGGGAATATCTTTTGCCCAGGGGCACTAATGCAATGGACCTGGTGGCCCGCCTCAATCGCGGTGACGTCACCCGCTATCGCCTTACCCTGGTAGAGGGCTGGACCTTCCGTCAGGCCCTGGATCAGGTGCGTTCGGGGCGCAATATCGTCCAGTCGGAGGCCGGCTCGACAGCAGATGCCGCCGCCCGGGCCCTGGGTTTCGACGATGCCAACAATGAGAGCCCAGAGGGCTGGATTTTCCCGGATACCTACATCTACCGTTCCGGCACTACGGATATCGACCTGTTGCAACAGGCCTACCAGCGGATGCAGCAGGTATTGAAGGAGGAGTGGCAGGCGCGCGGGGACAATCTGCCCTACAGCTCCCCCTACGATGCACTGATCATGGCGTCGCTGATTGAGAAGGAAACCGGCCAGCCTTCGGAGCGCAGTGAGATTGCCGGCGTCTTTGTGCGCAGGCTGAACATGGGCATGCGCCTACAGACGGACCCGACAGTGATTTACGGTCTGGGCGACGATTTCGACGGCAACCTGACCCGTGCCCACCTGCGCCAGGCCACCCCCTATAACACCTATGTAATCAATGGCCTGCCGCCGACACCCATTGCGCTGCCCGGGCGCGAGGCAATTCGCGCGGCCCTGAATCCGAAAGCCGGCGACAGTCTCTACTTCGTCGGCAAGGGCGACGGCTCGCACCACTTCTCCGCTACCCTCGCCGAGCACAACAGGGCAGTGCGCGAATTCCAACTGAAGCGCCGCGCCGACTATCGTTCCAGCCCGGCCAAGGAAAACTGAAAAGGATAGTGAGAGTGCAGCGAGGAAAATTCATCACCCTCGAGGGCGGCGAAGGGGTGGGCAAATCCACCAATTTGCAGTTCGTAACCGAATGGCTGCGGGAGAAGGGCATTGCGTTTGTGCAGACCCGCGAGCCCGGCGGTACGCCCCTGGCGGAGGAGCTGCGTGAGCTCCTGCTCAGCCGGCGCGAGGAGGCCGTGGATCCAACGGCGGAGCTGCTGATGGTATTCGCCGCGCGGGCGCAGCACCTGGCCCAGGTGATCAAACCGGCGCTCGAACGCGGAGACTGGGTAATCTGCGATCGTTTCACCGATGCCACTTATGCCTACCAGGGGGGCGGCCGCCAGCTGGATCGCGCCCTGATCGCGCAGCTGGAGGAGACGGTGCAGGGTGATCTGCGTCCAGACAGGGTCTTGCTGCTGGACCTGGATCCGCAAGTAGGCCTCGAGCGCGCTGCCAGTACCGGTGCGGCAGACCGCTTCGAAAGCGAGCAACTGGCATTTTTCCAGCGCGTGCGCGCCGCTTATCGAGAGCGCGCCGAGGCCGCTCCTGAACGCTATGCGGTGGTCGATGCGAGCCGGCCGCTGGAGCAGGTGCAGCAGCAGCTGCAGTCAGAACTCGAAAAACTCCTTAGGTAGGAGCGGCGGGGCGGCCATCCGTTCCTACAAGAAAATTGAAAGATAGAACCCAGTGTCTGAAACCGAACAATCGACAGTCCCTTCGCCACTGCCCTGGCAGACAGAGCAGTGGCAGCGCCTCGGCGCCCAGTGGCGCGCCGGCCGCTGCCCGCACGCGCTGTTGCTCAGTGGCCAGGCGGGGCTGGGCAAGCGGCGTTTCGCCGAGGCCTTCGCCGCGCTGACACTGTGCGAGCAGCCGCGCGATGGCCTCGCCTGCGGCCAGTGCCGCGGCTGCCGCCTGTGGCAGGCCGGCTCTCACCCTGACTTCCTGCGTGTCGAGCCGGAGAAGCCCGGCGGACCACTCAAGGTGGAGCAGATTCGCCAACTGGGCAGCTTTGTCGGCCGCACCAGTGGGCGGGAGGGAGCCAGGGTAGTGTGGCTGGCGCCGGCGGAAGCGATGAATGTCAATGCGGCCAACGCACTGCTGAAAAACCTGGAAGAGCCGGCGGCTTCGGTCATATTCCTGTTGATCACCGACTCCCCTTCGGGCCTGCTGCCGACCATTCGCAGTCGCTGCCAGTCGGTGGCCTTCCCCGCGCCGGGCGAGGAGGCGGCGTTGCGCTGGTTACACGAGGGCGGGCTCGATGGCCAGGCGGCGCGGCGCGCGCTGGTTCTGTCCGGTGGGGCGCCGCTGTTGGCGCTGGAGCTGGCGGAACCGGAATCCCGCGAGGCGCGGGAGCAGTTTCTGTCCGATCTCACCGCATTGGCCCAGGGGAACAGCAGTGCCGTCTCCCTGGCTGGGCGCTGGGAGAGTCCTCCGGAAGGCGTGGAGTTAAGCCAGCTTTTACAATTCTGGTTGCAGTGGCTGGCACAGATGCTGCGCGCGCGCAGCTGCGATCTGACGGCCGATGAGCAGGTCATGGGGCTGTTACAGCGTCTGCCGGGCACCGGCGAAGAGTGCCTGCGCCCCCTGTTCACTTTCTATGACCAGCTATTGCAGGCGCGCCAGGCCCTGATCGGTGGCGCCAACCCGAACAAACGTCTGCTGGTCGAAGAGCTGGCGGTCCGTTGGGCAAAACTGTACAGGTAGGGTGCGCCGCGCGCACCAATTGACTCTGATGGTGCGCACGGCGCACCCTACGGTGAGTCCCGAGCCCCGCAATTCTGGACACAACCGGCACGCTCAGATAAGTTACCGTCACAATGAAGAACAACGAGGTCCGGCTATGAAAGCCATGGGGGGCGGTGCCCGCAACGGTATCCTATCGCTGAAGATCCAGGACAAGTCCGTGCTCTACGCGGCCTATATGCCGTTCGTGAAGAATGGCGGCCTGTTTATCAGCACCGATAAGTCCTACAGCCTTGGCGACGAGGTATTCCTGCTGTTGAGCCTGATGGATGAGCCGGAGAAGGTTCCGGTGGCCGGCAAGGTGGTGTGGATCACGCCAGGCGGCGCTCAGGGCAACCGCACACCGGGGATCGGCGTGCAGTTCAGTGACAAGGACAATATCGCCCAGAACAAGATCGAAACCTACCTGGCGGGATCCCTGGAATCCAGCCGGCCCACCCACACGCTGTAACCCCGTCACGCTATAGGAAGTCATGCTTGTAGACAGCCACTGTCATCTCGACAGACTCAAACTGGATCAATTCGAGGGCGACCTGGACGCGGTGCTGGACCTGGCGCGCAGCCGCGGCGTGGGCAAGTTCCTGTGCGTGGGGATCAGCCTGGATAACGTCGACCGGGTAGTGGACCTGGCCGGAAAATACGACGATGTGGTCTGCTCCGTGGGCGTGCACCCGCTGGATGTGGATTCCGGTCTCGCCGATGTGGACAGGCTGCTGGAGATGGCGCGGAAGCCCAATGTCGTGGCTCTTGGCGAAACCGGTCTCGACTACTACTACAGCACCGAGACCCGGGAAGTTCAGCAGCAGAGCTTTGTCGCCCACCTGCAGGCGGCCGGCCGGGCGGAACTGCCGGTGATAGTCCACACCCGCGACGCCCGCGAGGACACCATCGAGCTGATTCGCGAGCACGGAGACCCGGAGCACGCCGGGGTGCTGCACTGCTTTACCGAAAGCTGGGAAATGGCCAGGGCCGCACTGGATCTCAATTACTACATTTCGCTGTCCGGTATTGTGACCTTCAAGAATGCCGAGGCACTGCGCGATGTCGCGCGAAAGGTACCGCTGGATCGATTGCTGGTGGAGACGGATTCCCCCTACCTGGCTCCGGTCCCCTACCGCGGCAAGCCAAATATACCCGCCTATGTGCGCGAGGTTGCGGAATTTATCGCGGAGCTGCGCGGCATCCCCTTCGAGCAGCTGGCCGCAATCACTACCGAAAACTTTTATCGATTATTTCCCCGGGCCGCCTGAGCCCGACGCAACTGGATGTAAGCCCCGATGATGAAACAGCAATTGCAGACCATGCTGGCGCTGCAGGACGAAATCAATACGCTGGTCAACGACAACTGGCGCGCACAGAATTTCGCCTGGTATCGGGCCATCTGGGTTGAGAGCGCGGAGCTGCTGGACCACTACGGCTGGAAGTGGTGGAAGAAGCAGGAGCCGGATATGGATCAGGTGAAACTGGAGCTGGTGGATATCTGGCATTTCGGTCTCAGCCTGGAATTACAGCAGGGCAGCCCGGAGCAGGTGGCCGAGCACATGCTGGAAGAACTGGGGGCAGGGCGGTGCAGCGCGGGGGACTTCCGTACAAACCTCGAGACCTTCACCCTGAATACCCTGGCTAGCAGGCAGTTTGACCTGGTCGGCTTTACGCAGTTGCTGGCGGATGCCGAAATGGCTTTCGACGAACTCTACCAGCGTTACGTGGGCAAGAACGTGCTGAACCGTTTCCGCCAGGACAACGGCTACAAGGACGGCACTTACGTAAAGAACTGGTCCGGGCGAGAGGACAATGAGCATCTCGCCGAAATTGCCGGCGAATTGAACACTTCTGCCGCAGATTACAGCGATCAGGTCTACAGGGCGCTGCAGGAGCGCTACCGCGATCTGGCCGTCGCCTGAGCCGCGCCTGTGCATCGATCAATTATTGCGCATGCACCATCCTACGACCTAGGTCTGGAATATCTCCGCGCGAGATGAAATTTGCTCGCAAGGCTCTATAATGCGGGCCGCTTACAAACGAGGGAGAACTATCGTGAAAGCACCTGTTCGTGTTGCTGTTACCGGCGCCGCCGGTCAGATCAGCTATTCGCTGCTGTTCCGTATCGCTTCCGGCGAAATGCTGGGCAAAGATCAACCGGTTATCCTGCAGCTGCTGGAAATCACCCCGGCCCTGGAAGCGCTGAAAGGCGTGGCCATGGAGCTGGAAGACTGCGCCTTCCCGCTGCTGGCGGGCATAGTCCAGTCCGACGACGCCACCGTGGCCTTCAAGGATGCCGAATACGCTCTGCTGGTTGGTGCGCGCCCGCGCGGTCCCGGCATGGAGCGCAAGGACCTGCTGGAAGCCAATGCCGCAATCTTCTCTGCCCAGGGCAAGGCGCTGAACGACGTCGCCTCGCGCAATGTGAAAGTGCTGGTTGTCGGCAACCCGGCCAATACCAACGCGCTGATCGCCCAACGCAATGCACCGGACCTGGATCCGCGCAACTTCACTGCGATGACCCGCCTGGACCACAACCGCGCGCTGTCACAGCTGGCAAACAAGACCGAGTCCAGCGTCAACGACATCACCCATATGACCATCTGGGGCAATCACTCCTCCACCCAGTACCCGGACCTGCACCAGGCGAAGGTCAGTGGTGAAAGTGCGATGGATAAAGTGGCTCAGGACTGGTACGAGAGCGACTTTATCCCCACCGTACAGCAGCGTGGTGCCGCCATCATCAAGGCCCGCGGCGCTTCCTCCGCCGCCTCCGCCGCTAACGCCGCCATCGACCATATGCGCGACTGGGCCCTTGGCACCGCCGATGGCGACTGGACCAGCATGGGCGTGTATAGCGATGGTTCCTACGGTATCCAGGAAGGCCTGATCTACTCCTTCCCCTGCACCTGCAAGAACGGTGACTGGGAAATTGTCCAGGGCGTCGATATCAATGAATTCTCCCGCGGGAAGATGACTGCCACCGAGCAGGAATTGGCGGAAGAGCGCGATGCAGTAGCGCACCTGCTGCCGTAACAATCGCGCGCCGCAAGACATGCGGCCTGTCGACAGGAAACCCGCATCTCGGTGCGGGTTTTTTTGTGCCCTCAAAAAGACGGAAACGCCCCTGACTCCATGCTCCCCGATGTAACTCGAGTGATCTCGCCATAAATGGCCTGGATGTGTGGGCGACCGGCATCCGCACTACACTGAAAAAAAGCACTTCCCGGAACCTTTGTCATGGTCACCGAAGTCGGCCGCACCTCGTATCGCAGTGCCTGCATCCTGCTACAGCCCAACCAATCCCTGTCCCTCTCCGGCAATTTGTGGGTGTTCATCTCGCTGGTCGCCGTATCCTTGGGGATCAGCATTGCTTTCGCACTGGCTGGGGCCTGGATGATTCTGCCATTTGCGAGCCTGGAGCTTCTGCTGTTGGCGGTGCTTTTCGGCTACGTCTACCTGGAGGGCACTCGCCGCGAGGTGATCCGGATCAGCGGTGAACGGGTGGTCCTCGACTGCTGCAGGGGGCATCGGCAGCAGAGTGTGTATCACCGGGAGTTTGCCCGCGACAGCCTGGCGGTGCTGGTACGCATGGGGGGCAGCGCAAGCGAGCCCGCCTCGGTAAGTTTCAGCGGTCCGGAGGGATGTCTGGAGGTGGGAGATTTCCTGACCGATGCCGAGCGGGCCAGCCTGGTGCAGAAGCTCAACGAGTGCGGTATCTGCGCGCGACGGGAGAGGGGCTATCGATTGCAGGAGTTTTGATTCCGGCTATCAGATCCGATAGTGGCGCGAAGTTTTCGCTATAATACGCCGCTCATTTCAGCAGCAGTTTACGGGGGTATCCATGGCCTTTCCCAAGATCGGCAACCTGGCGCCGGTATTTACTCTTAGCAACCAGAATGGCGACAAGGTCTCGCTCAAAGACTTTCGCGACAAGCGCAATGTGGTGCTCTACTTCTATCCCAAAGCACTTACACCCGGTTGTACCACCCAGGCCTGCGGCATTCGCGACAGCGCCGTTGACTTCGACAAGCTGGATACCGTAGTGCTGGGCGTGAGCCCGGACCCGGAAGCCAGGCTGCAGAAGTTTATCGACAAACACGAATTGAATTTTGACCTGCTCGCCGACGAAGAGCACAAAATTGCCGACAAGTATGGCTGTTGGGGCCTGAAGAAATTTATGGGCAAAGAGTATATGGGGCTGCTGCGCACCACCTTCATCATCGACAAGAGTGGTCGCCTGCAGCACATCATCGACAAGGTGAAGACCAAATCCCACCACGACGATGTGTTGAGCTGGATTTCCGAAAACCTGGCCTGATCGCGGTTCAGTCTTCCCAACAGGGGGCGGCAGTGGAGTCGCTCCCGGCACCATTTCCCTCCATTCTTGCGTAAAAATCATCATTTTGTTGCGATAATGGGTACATTCGTACTTATATGGCGCTGAACTGTCTTTTGTGACAGGATCTAAAAAAACTTGCTGTCGCCCCTTGCATTCTTATTTCTTGGTCTATACTGGCTGATGTGAAGGAAAGGTGCGCCGGCGCCAGAGTGGTATCCCTTCGGGACGATGCCGGGGCAGTTAGTGTAAAAAATGTACAGCTCTGTGAAGGATTCGATGTCAGTTTCAGGTGCATCCCCGCACCCGGGTAGTAGCCCGTCCCCCTAGGCTGTGTTGGGGGCAGGTTGAGGCAATAGGGATTCGCAGGAGGCGGACTAGAAAAATAACTGCGGCTCACGGAACTCAAAAGGAGCAGCTCGATGAACCATATTCAACCCGACCAGACTTCGCTCTCAGAAGACAAGCCACTTCAGCAGGCCAGGATATCCGGAGATCCCAATATCCTTGACCAGCTGCTGGCCCCGCCGGAGGCTACCAGCTTTGGTATCGCCGCGCGGGTGATCGATGTACTGGAGCAACGTATCGGCAAGGCGTCCCTGGCCATTCGCCCGGTGGCCTCCGATCTCAGCATGTCCACCCGCACTCTGCAGCGGCGCCTGCAGGAGCACAACCTCAGCTTTGCCTCGTTGCGCGATCATGTCCGTTTCCGCCACGCGGTGCATTTCCTGAAGGACACGGCGCTCAGTGTGGATGGGATTTCGCGAATCCTGGACTTCTCCGACAGAACCAGCTTTACCAGTGCTTTCAAACGCTGGACCGGTATGTCGCCAACCGGATACCGCCGCCAGGTTCGTCAGCGTTTCTGACAGGTTAGATGCGGCTGGCCCCGTTTGGGGCCGGCGCGATGCGTTGCCTCGGCAGGGCAAACCCGTTAGAGTTGGCGGCAATTTTACAAGCTGACTCTTTGAGGATTTGCATGAGCTTTTTTATTCCCTCTGCTGTGGCACAACAGGCTGCTCCTGCGCCGCAGGGTAATCCGATGATAACCCTGCTGATGTTCGCAGGCCTTTTTGCGTTTATGTGGTTCTTTATTATCCGTCCGCAACGCAAGCGCCAGAAGGAGCACCAGGAACTGGTCGGTGCGCTGAAAAAAGGCGATGAAGTGGTCATGACCAGCGGTATGCTGGGGCGGGTGGACAAGGTCGACGACGACTATATCGTGCTGGAGGTCGCCGACAATATGTCGCTCAAGTTCCAGAAGGTGGCGGTTCACGCAATTCTGCCCAAGGGCACCATCAAGAAAATCTGAAGCGCAGCAGCGCTTCGATTAGCGAAAACCCGGCAAACTGCCGGGTTTTTTGTATCGGGATCAATATGGAAATTTCCTATCCACCGCGTATTCAGCTGGCCCGATTGCCGACACCATTGCAGCCCCTTGACCGCATTACGGAGAAATTCTCCACGCCCCACGGTGGGCCGCGTATATGGGTGAAGCGCGATGATCTGACCGAGACAGCCATGTCCGGTAACAAGCTGCGCAAACTGGAATTTGTTGCGGGACAGGCTGTGGCCCAGGGCTGCGACACCCTGATCACCTGTGGTGGCGTGCAGTCCAATCACTGTCGTACCACCGCCCTGGTCGGTGCCCGTCTGGGTATGCGGGTGCAGCTGATCCTGCGCGGTGAGCTGGACGGCATTCCGGACGGCAACCTGCTGGTAGATCAGCTGGCGGGAGCCTCTACCGCTTTTTACCCGCCGCGCCAGTATTTCGAAGAACTGCCGGAGCTCTTCAGCCACTGGCAGGAATTCTATGCCCAGCGCGGCCACAAGGCTTTTCCAATTCCCACCGGTGCCAGCGATGGACTGGGTATCTGGGGCTACATAGCCGCATCAGAAGAGCTGCTGGCGGATTGCAGTGCGCGCGGTTTCGTGCCTGAACATATAGTCTGTGCAACCGGGAGTGGTGGCACCCAGGCCGGGTTGACGTTGGGGTGCCAATTGCTCGCTTCTACCGCGCGGGTCACCGGCTATGCGGTGTGCGATAACGCAGACTACTTCCAGAGCAAGGTGCGCGCGGATGTTCGCCATTGGTCAGCCTTGACCAAAAGTGACATTGATGAAAATACGCTCAATATCAACGTCAACGCCGACTATATTGGCCCCGGTTACGCACTGGCGGAAGAGCCTGTCTACCGAGCCATCGCGGACATCGCCAGCCTGGAAGGGCTACTGCTGGATCCGGTATACACCGGCAAGGCCTTTTTTGGGTTGCTGCAGGAGCTCCACCGGGGCAGTTACCGAGACTGTAAAAACCTGGTATTCGTGCATACCGGCGGTCAATTCGGATTGTTCCCGCACAGGGAAAAGTTCCCTTTTCTTTTGTGAGTGGGGCTATTACTGTTCTACAGTTGCTGAAGCTGCTAACCTGCGCAGCAAATTACAGCAGTAGCTGTATAGAAAACAATCAAACGGGCACCTCTATAAATCGTAGCGAACGGGTGGCTGGTGGGGTCGCCGGAGCGCAGCAAGCGGAGTGTACTTTAGTACATGAGCATGCAAGCACCGCCGGACGCCGCCAGGCGCGCACAGTAGATTTATAGCGGCGCCCAGAAATAATGCAAAGTAGTGGGGGTTAGTTTGGAATCCTTTAATCAACTGCTGTTGTCGCTGGACGGCATGCTCGGCTCAGCACCCTGGTTTCCCTGGGTGTTGTTGGGTGTCGGCTTCTTTTTCACCCTTTACCTGGGCTTTCCGCAATTCCGCTATTTCGGCCACGCGATTAAGATAGTACAGGGCAAATATGACAAGCCCGGCGACCCCGGCGATACCTCCCACTTCCAGGCGCTCTCGACTGCGCTGTCCGGCACTGTGGGTACCGGCAACATCGGCGGTGTGGGTCTGGCGATCTTCCTCGGTGGTCCAGCTGCGCTCTTCTGGATGTGGATGACAGCCTTCCTCGGTATGACGACCAAATTCGTCGAGGTGACCCTCTCGCACAAATACCGTATCAAGGCCGCCGACGGCTATTACGCGGGTGGCCCCATGTTCTATATGGAGCGTCGCCTCAATATGAAATGGCTGGCGGTGCTCTTCGCTATTGCCACGGTGATCAGTTCCTTCGGCACCGGCAGCCTGCCGCAGGTAAACAATATTGCCCAGGCCATGCACGATACCTTCGGCTTGAACAAGGCGCTGACTGGCGGCGTGCTAGCGATCCTGCTGGGCATGGTGATTATTGGTGGTATTACCCGTATCGCCAAGGTTACCTCGACGATAGTCCCGGTCATGGCGGTGCTCTATATCATCGGTGCACTGGCAGTGATCCTCTATAACTACCAGAACATCATTCCTTCTTTCCTCGCTGTATTTGAAAATGCCTTTACCGGTAGTGCTGCGGCCGGTGGATTCCTCGGTGCCAGCTTCGCCTACGCCTTTAACCGCGGCGTCAACCGCGGCCTCTTCTCCAACGAGGCGGGGCAGGGTTCGGCGCCTATTGCGCACGCCGCGGCGCGCGCCGACGAGCCGGTGTCGGAGGGTATGGTCTCCCTGCTCGAGCCGTTTATCGACACCATCATTATCTGCACCCTGACCGGCCTGGTGATTCTGTCCTCCGGTGTCTGGACAGAAAAGCACATGAACAAGTTCGAGCGTGCCGATATGATTGCGGTGGCTGGTAGCTATAACGACCAGCAACCGGAGGATGTGGATGAGCTTTTCAACTTCCTGAGCGGCGGCGAGAGCAGTGTGCAGCCCTACAGCGGATCAGTGGTCGTAGCTGATGGCCAGGCGCTGAACCAGAAGGAATTCACCCTGATTCACGCACGCTCTGTAGCCGAGGATCTCCAGTTCCGTGTGGGCGACGACAATTTCAGTGGCGTGCTGACAGTGGTAGACGGCAACTTTGCCAACCCCAATGTGGATATCTGGGGCAATTCCCTGGTGCACTCGGTCGCACTGACCAACAAGGCCTTCCAGCGTGGTTTCTTTGGTGATTACGGCAGCCTGATTGTTACTCTGGGGATACTGCTGTTCGCCTTTTCCACGGCGATCGCCTGGTCCTATTATGGCGACCGTTCGATGATCTACCTGTTCGGCCCGAGGGCGGTGATGCCCTACCGGTTGGTCTATGTCGTGGCCTTTTTCTGGGCGGCCATTGAGGACACCACAATCATCTGGAACCTGTCTGCTGTGGCGATTGTGATCATGACGCTGCCCAACCTGTTCGGCATTTCCGTGCTGGCGCGGGAGATGAAGGATACGGTGAAGGAGTACTGGAAGGATCCAAGCCATAAGTAAATATGAGCGAGGATTAAAAAAAGGGGCAGCCGATTGGCTGCCCCTTTTTAGTTACTTCAGTTTAAAGTCACGGATTCGCCTGGGCTTCCAGGGTAACTCCAGAGTAAGAGGAGTAACCGCGGATGCTGATATACCAGGTGCCGGACTGGGGGTTGCTGAAGCTGCAGCTTTCATCGTTGCCCCAGCGGTAAGGGCGGCAGTCGTAGTTGCCTGTGGTGGGCTGGGCGCCGTGGCGCACATAGAGATCGCCATCGCCGCTGCCGCCGGACATCTGCACCTCCAGGGAGGACATACCGGAGGATACGTCCAGGGTGAAGTGCTGCCAGGAGCCCTGGCTGCCGGAAAGATTGGTTTCTTCCCAGCCACTGCCGCTGCCACCGCCGTCTTCATCGAAGCTGCCTACCAGGCTGACGCCGGAAAAGCTGCTGTAGGCGCGCACCATGACATAGTAGGTGCCGGCCTGCACGTTGGAGATATCACAGGTCTCACTGTTGCCGCTGCGGTATGGACGGCAGTCGTAGCTGGAAGTGGTCGGCGCGGAACCGAAACGCACATAGAGATCCGCGTCACCGCTGCCACCGGAGATCTGGAAGCTCAGGTTGCTGGCGCCGGCGGGCACCTCCAGGGTGTAGTGGATTTCATCGCCGGTGCTGCCAGACAGGCCGGTTTCAGCCACGCCGTTCTCCAGTTCACCGCCACCGGGATTGCCGCCTCCGTCACAGTTGGCAGTGGATACGCCCACTGTGTCGAAGGCCGAGGTTACTGCGGCCAGGTCGTAGCTCAGGTCTTCGGTGGCTGAAACCACGCCGCAGGCGCCGTGGGTAAAGTTCGAAGTCGAGTTCCAATACATCTGGTTCGCGAGCACGAAGATATCGAAGGCCTTGTGAGTGTCCCAGCCGCTGCTATTGGCGATCAGGTAGAAGGCGCGATTGAAGACGCCGGAGCTGTAGTGCACGTCCATGCCCGAGTAGTAGTCAGAGGCGTGGCCGATGGACCTGCCGTCGAGAGTCGGATCCTCCATATAGCGCAGGGCGCCGCTGGCCTTGTAGATATCCGCACCTACCAGCCAGTCGTTGCTGCCGCGCATATAGAATTCGGCCGCCTCACCGGCGATATCAGAGAAGGCCTCATTGATACCGCCGGACTGACCGGAGTACTGGAGATTGGAGTTCTGCTCGGTGAAGCCGTGGCTGACTTCGTGGGAAGAGACATCCAGGCTGACCAGTGGGTGGAAGGTGCTGCCGCCATCGCCGAAAGTCATCTGGCTGCCATCCCAGAAGGCATTTTCGTAGTTGTTGCTGTAGTGCACACGCATGCGCAGCTTCTGCGTCAGGGGCGCCGTGCTGTACCAGTCGTTGTACATGTTGAAGACGACATTGCCGAAGAAGTGGGCGTCATTCAGCGGTGAGTAGGCACCGTTGATCGTCTTGTGGTCGTTGTACGGGCAGGTGAACTGGAAAACACTGCCGCCGCTGGTGCCGTGGTTCAGGTTCACCGTTTCCACGTTGGCGGTGTCCATACGGCAGTTGTTGTCGACAGTCATTGCCGGGTAGTCGGTGCCGTACTCGTAGCGGCCGGTCTTCTGGTTGCCGCCGGGGCCCGTGGCGTCCTGGGCGTGGGCGATGCCATCCCAGTGCTCCAGTACCTCGCCGGTCATGGCGTCGATAAAGTAGAAGGGGCGGGACGGCTCGTCGCCGTACTCGACCCAGTTCACCAGGTAGGCCAGGCGCGCGCGGTCCTGCTTATCCACATGGATGTAGAGTTGCTGCTGCTGGTTCTTCGCCGCCAGTTTCAGGGCGGGAAGCGAGAGGGCGCCGCTAATCAGTCCCTGTTGGGCGCGCTGGTTGACCAGATGGCCCATGGCCCTGTCGAGGGCGTTGTCGGCTTTTATGGAGGCGCGAATTGATGGCACCTCGAGGGTGAGGCCCGTCAGTACATCCCCCTGTACCTGGGCGGCTACCCCCTGGCCCCTGCTGGTAATTGTCTCTCCCCAGACCGGAATACCCTTATGGGTCTGCCGGTAGCGCGAGATGACCTTGCCGTTCGGCAGGGTGCGCGAGCGCACCTGCTCCAGTGCGATATCCGATCCCGCGACCGCGGTGAGTGCCTGGGGCGAAAGCATGTCCGGGGTCGCCGGAACGCGATCTGCCGCCTGGGCACTGACCGCCACAGCCAGTGTAAGTCCTACTAGATGCTTCATTGCATTTGATTCCTTTATTGCTTTTATGAAATGCCGACCGCGTATCGACGAGGGATCGCCTCTACACAGGGGCCGCGACAATGGCGGCAACCGTGTCGGTACAGGCCGGTAATTGCTTTGAATGGTCAGACTGCAGAAGATCACCGGAGCGCCCGGGAGGGACCGTTGATACGGAATGGGCGCGCCGCTTTCTCAAACCGGATGTCCGGGGTTACCGGACGTATTTGAGAGTACAGGCTGTACTCATACAGGCAATAAAGTGGGGATGGAAAACTTTATTAATTGAATTATTTTGATTGAGTTTGCGCTATTTATCACAAAGATAAGATGCGCATCCTAATCAACTGGTACCTTTGAGTGAGTTTGGTAACGCTTTACGGACACAAAAAAGCCCCGATAGCGGGGCCGAAACTTGCGTTTGCAAAGCGTCACTTTGCACGTGGACCGCCGACCCGCCGGGGCCGGGGCCGGGGACAGATTGAATGCAATGGTGTGGCGCCAGGGATGGCGAGTAGAGAGTCAATTACCCGCAATCGTGAGGCCGGCAACACAGTCTATACATTCAGCAACAGGTACTCCCGTTCCCAGGAGCTGATTACCCGGTTGAACTCCTCGTATTCGTCGCGCTTGATGGCGCTCCAGGCGCGTACAAACTTCTCGCCAAACATCTCTGCGGCCTCGTCACATTCCAGCAGCAGGCTGAGTGCGTGTTCCTGGGTGCGGGGCAGGGTGATTGGCTCCTCCGAGCAGTCCCCTTTATAGGGCTCGCTGGGTTTTATCTTGTTGACTATGCCCAGGTAACCGCAGGCGAGGGAGGTGGCGATTGCCAGATAGGGGTTGCAATCGGCTCCCGGAAAGCGGTTCTCCAGGCGCTTCGCCTGTGGGGAGCTGTCCGGTACGCGCAATCCTGTAGTGCGGTTGTCGTAGCCCCAGTGCAGGCTCGTCGGTGCGGCAATTTCCGGCGTAAAACGGCGATAGGAGTTTACATTCGGGGCAAAGAAACTGATGAAACCCGGAATATATTCCTGCATGCCGCCAATAAAATGCATGAAGGTCTCATTCTCGCGCCCGTCGTCATCGACAAAAATATTCTTGCCGGTTTTCGCATCGACGACGCTCTGGTGAATATGCAGCGCGCTGCCCGGCTCGTCTTCCATCGGCTTGGCCATAAAGGTGGCGTAGATGCCGTGGCGCAGCGCCGTTTCGCGCACGGTGCGCTTGAAGGTAAACACCTGATCGGCGAGCTTGAGCGGATCACCGTGCAGGAAGTTGATTTCCATCTGCGCAGTACCCGACTCGTGAATCAGCGTGTCCACGTCCAGGCCCTGGGCTTCGCTGAAATCGTACATATCCTCGATGATCGGCTCGTACTCGTTGGCTGCATCGATACTGTAGGATTGGCGTGTTTTCTCCGTGCGCCCGGAGCGGCCGACAGGAGCGGAAAGTTTCTCGTCCGGATCCAGGTTGCGCTTGACCAGGTAGAACTCCACTTCCGGCGCCACAATCGGCTTCCAGCCCATGGCTTCGTACTTTTCCAGCACAAACTTGAGGATGTTGCGCGTGCTGATCGGGTGGGGCTTGCCGTCGCGGGTATAGCAGTCGTGGATGATCTGCGCCGTGGGTTCGTTGGCCCAGGGGTTCAGCCGTATGGAGTCAGGGTCGGGCACCAGCAGCATGTCGGTATCGGCCGGATCCACCAGCTCATTGTGTTCGTCGACATAGTCACCGGTCACCGTCTGCACCAGAATACTCTCGGGCAGGCGACTGTCCTCGGTCAGGAACTTGTCCGTGGGGGTAAATTTGCCCCGCGCATTGCCGGACATATCGGGCACCAGACACTCCACTTCGGAAATATCGTGTTCTGCGAGCCACTTTGTAATCTTGTCCATTTTGCACCTTGATCGGATGATCTTCCCCGTTTGGGTTGCATTAGTATACGCCCGGAGCCAACGCCGATGAGGCTGTGCCGTGCGATCGCGCTCAGTGCGGATCGCCCAGCTGCGCCGGGCCGAGTAGCGATCGAGTGCGCTCACTCGATCGCGGGCTTTGATTATGGCAAGAAACCGAATTATCATTCAATATAAATTGAATAATCGTTCGGTTTTTTCCGAGCCGTCGGCCCCCGAGGGCTTATCTGGAGAAGAATCTATGACTGCCAATGGCACTGTAAATAAACTGAAGGGCCACATCGACTCCTACTATGCGGCGAGCGCAAACCCGGCGCCCGTATACCCGGTGCTCGAGGGCTCGGTCGAGGCGGATGTCTGCGTGATCGGCGCCGGCTATACGGGACTGTCCTCGGCGCTGCACCTGGCCGAGCGTGGCTACAAGGTGGTGGTGCTGGAGGCGGAACGGGTCGGCTGGGGTGCCTCGGGCCGCAACGGCGGCCACGTCGGGGTAGGGCAGCGCAAGGGGCAGGAGGATCTGGAAAAGATGCTCGGCCTGGATACCGCAAAGCAGCTCTGGGATATGGGCGTAGAGGCGGTACAGCTGGTCGAGGACCTGATCCGCAAGCACGATATCCAGTGCGATTTGAAGCGCGGCATCATGCACCTGGCGGCCAAGCGCAGCCACAATGCCGACCTCAGGGAGGAGGCCGAATTGCTGCGGGATCGCTATGGATACGAGGAAATCCGCTACGCAGAGGAGGATGAAGTCCGGAGTCTGGTCG
Organism: Microbulbifer taiwanensis; assembly: GCF_014904815.1. Classification (GTDB taxonomy): domain Bacteria; phylum Pseudomonadota; class Gammaproteobacteria; order Pseudomonadales; family Cellvibrionaceae; genus Microbulbifer; species Microbulbifer taiwanensis. The sequence goes on along the minus strand of NZ_JACZFR010000052.1, from coordinate 8,118 downwards.
GGTCCGAGCGCTATTTCGGTGCGCAGAAAGACAGCGCCCCGCTGCACCTGCATCCATTGAACTTCGCCCTGGGGCCCGCCGCGGCCGCGGCCGCGGCCGGTGTCGAGTTTTTCGAGTACAGTCGCGTCACCAGGTACAGCGGTGGCTCTCCCTGTGTCGTCGAGACGGCAAAGGGGGAGGTGAAGGCCAGGAATGTCGTGCTCGCCTGCAATGGCTACCTGGGGAATCTGGAGCCGCGTATGGCGGGCAAGATAATGCCCATCAACAACTTTGTGCTGGCCACTGAGCCGCTGCCTGATGCCCTGGCAAAAGAACTGATCGCCAATGACTACGCGCTGCAGGACACCCTGTTCGTAATCGACTATTGGAAGCTGTCCGGCGACAACCGCCTGATCTTCGGCGGCGGTGAAAACTACACTTCGCGCTTCCCCCAGGATATCCGCAGTTTCGTGCGCAAATACATGCTTCGTGTCTACCCCCAACTGGCGGACACGCGGATCGAGTACGGGTGGGGCGGCACCCTCGCCATCACCATGAACCGCATGCCGCACCTGGGGCGCCTGGAGCCCAATGTCTTCTATAGCCAGGGCTACTCCGGCCACGGTGTGCCCACCGCCACCTTTGCCGGCAAGCTGATTGCGGAGGTGGTTTCCGGCACCGAAGAGCGTTTCGATATACTGGCGCAAATTCCGACGCCGACATTCCCCGGTGGCACACTGCTGCGCTGGCCCGGCCTGGTGACGGGCATGCTCTACTACAGCCTCAAGGACAAGCTGGGCAGCTGATTGCTGCCCCTGTCAGGAGGGGTGTAACGGCAGGAATTAGGAGAAGAATTTCATATTTGAATAATTGTTCGGTTTGTGGGATAACTGATCTACCAGTTCACTCGCTGGGGTGATGCCATCAGCCGTATCGGATGAGCAACCTCGATAAAAATAAACGACGGGGGCGACCATGCCTGGATCAACGAAAACACTGCATAGCAACAGACACGCGCTGGCCTCGGCCATAGGGGCGGCGGTTATCGCCGTCAGCACCGGTGCTTCGGCAGCGGAAATCGAAGAGGTGACGGTGACCGCGCAGATGCGGGCCGAATCCCTCAAGGACGTGCCCATGGCCGTGAGCGCTTTTACCGGCGATACGGTCAAGAACAGTAACCTGAACGATTTCAAGGACCTGTTCGCGCTCACACCGGGCGTTTCCGGCGAGACCAGCGACTCATTCTTCGATTCTGTCTCCGTGCGCGGCGTCAACAACAACAGCTTCGGTAGCGGCAGCGACCCGGCCCTGGGGGTCTTCCTGGACGGCGTCTACCAGAGTCGCGCCGGCGCCACGCCGAGCATGTACGACCTGGAGCGAGTCGAGGTGGTCAAAGGGCCGCAGGGCACCCTGTTCGGTCGCAACACCGCCTCCGGCGCCATCTCCATGGTCTCCCGCAAACCCGGCGACAGCTTCGCCGGTGAAGTTTCCGTGGGCGCCGGCCAGTTCGGTCGCCAGGACTTCGAGGGCAGCCTGGATATGCCCCTGAGTGAGAATCTGGCGGTGCGCATCGCCGGCATACACCAGCGGGAAGACGGCCGTGTGGAGAACCTGGCCGGCGGCCGCGACCTGGGTGCCAGCGAGTCCGATGCCATGCGCTTCACCGCCGTTTACGATGGCTTCGAGAGCACCACTGTCACCCTGATGGCCCAGTATGAGGACCGGGTCAGCGACGGCACCATCTACCGGGCGCTGGATACCGATGGTGATTACGATCAGGTATACAACGACGTGCAGGGGCTGGATGAGTCCGAGATAGGCGACGTCATCCTGACCGTTGAACACGACTTGGCCGGCGGCAGCACCCTGACCTCCATCACCGGCTACAAGACCCACAACTACACCTATATCGAGGATTTCGACGGTACCGCGAACCCGGTCGACGTTTTTGTGCGCGATCAGTCCGGTGACTTCTTCAGCCAGGAGTTCCGCCTGACTTCCAACAACAGCGGCATGTTCAACTATGTCCTCGGCGCCTCCTACTACCAGGAGGATATCGATGCCTTCTTTGCCGGTATCGATGACGAGAACTTTATTTGCTCCGGTGTGATGGCGGTGGACTACGAGCTGGATGTGAACCCAGCGGCCAGCTGTGCCGAGCTGGCGCTGGCCTATCCGGACGATATGGATGACGCCTTCGGCACCGGCGGGGATCCCTGGGAGTATGCACCGGGCCAGCTGTCCATTGAGGCGGCGGATACCATTGGCGAATACTCCGGCTGGGGCGTCTTCGCCAATACCACCTTCGACTTTACCGATTCCACCAGCCTGGGCCTGGGCATTCGCTACACCCAGGACAATAAGACCTATACGGTCGATTCCCCCTGGCCGGATACCTGGACAGCAGGCTGGAACTACCAGGCGATGTTCACCGATGGCCCCATCACCGGTGACGATACCTGGAGCAATGTCTCCGGTCGCGCGACCCTGACCCATCACTTCAACGACGCCATTACCGGTTACGCCAGCGTCGCCACCGGCTATAAGTCCGGTGGCTTCGACTACTTGACTTACCGGGTTACCGACCCCGCCTTTGGCGAGGACAGTGAAGCCTGGCTGGAGGAGTACGAGTGGACAGTGGATGCCAGCAACGGCGAGCCCAACAGCTTTGACGAAGAGAGTGTGCTCTCCTACGAGCTGGGCCTGAAGGCGCGCCTGCTGGACAATCGCCTGGCACTGAACGCAGCCGCTTTCCAGTACACCTACGAGGACCTGCAGCAGGCTTTCTTTATCGGTGCTGCCGCGGTAACCCGCAACGTGGGCGAGTCCCAGGGCCAGGGTCTGGAGCTGGACGCCCGCTGGCTGATCACCGACAACCTGGATCTGTATCTGGGCATGGCCTGGCTGGATACCGAGTTCACCGGCGCGCCGGCGGAGCTGTGCGAGGCCTGCGACGGCAATGAGATGGCATTTTCGCCGAATTTCTCCTCCGCCACAGTGCTGACCTATCACCAGGCTACCGGACTGGGTGAACTCACTTACTCGGCCGAATACACCTTTACCGGTGAGCAGTTCTCCGAATTGGAAAATTCTGAGGACGTAAAGCTGGGCAGCCGCGATGTCGTCAACCTGCGGGTTGCGCTGACATCTGCCGACGACAGCTGGACCGCCGGTGTCTATGCGGAAAACCTGTTCAACGAGGAGTACTACAGCTGGGGTTACACCGAGGCGCTGTACAACCTGCCGGCCACGAAAACGGATCCGTCCCGCGGTCGCGTGCGGGGTGACAACCTGAGCTATCGTTTCTGATTTCGACCACCTCACAGGATGGACCCTGGAAGCCGGCGCCCTGCGCCGGTTTTTTGTATCTGAAGGCGGAAGCCGTCGTGCGCCCAATTGGTGGTAAACTGGCGCCAGATCAAAATAGGGAAGTGACCTTGTCCAACGCCGAACAGAGAAAACGCAAAAGCCAGCTGACCCCGCGCCGCGAGCCGGTGCAGGCCCGCGCCCGGGAGCGGGCGCGGCAGATTCTCGATACCACCGGGCGCCTGCTCGAGGAAGTGGGCCTCAACGACCTGACCACCATCCTGATTGCCAAGGAGCTGGGGGTTTCGGTGGGATCCCTGTACCACTATTTTCCCAACAAACACGCCATCCTTTACGCGATGGGCGAGCAGTGGCTGTCCAGCATGACTGTCGCACTGGAGGAGCTGGAGCAGCAGGACCTGGAAAATCTTGACCTGCAGCAGTTTCTCGCCGAACTGCTGGATCGCCTGGTGGCGGTCTACCGCGAACAGCGCGGCCTGCTGCCCCTGGTGCAGGCAATGTGGGGCATCCCGGAATTGCACGAGCTGGATGAGCGCCATGACGAGCTGCTTATCAGCCACCTGAGCGCCATGTACAAGCGCCTTGGCTTCGTCTGCCCCCCCAATGAAATGAACCGCCTGGCCCGCGCTACCCTGGAGACCTGCCATGCGCTCTTCCTGGTCATCGTGAACCAGGCCGGCGTGCGCTCCGACCGTACCCGCGAGGACCTGCAGCAGATGCTGTTCACCATGCTGAACGCGCATCGGGGCGAGGCGCGCCCCGCCGGTCTCGACGATGTGGAGGCCCCCTGATGGCCGGTCGTCAGGACAGGCTGGTGATCGCCATCTCCTCGCGGGCGCTGTTCAACCTGCAGGACAGCCACCGTGTTTTCGAGGAGCAGGGGCTGGAGGCCTTTTCCAGCTACCAGGTAGAGCGCGAAAACGACGTGTTGGAGAAAGGCGATGCTTTCCCGCTGGTGGAGAAATTCCTGCAGATCAATCAGCGTCTCGAGGGCGATCCGCGGGTCGAAGTCATCCTGCTGTCCCGCAACAGCGCCGACACCGGCCTGCGGGTGTTCAACTCCATCGAGCACTACGGTCTGGATATTTCCCGTGCGGCCTTCTGCAACGGCGATAGCCCCTACCGTTATATTGCGCCCTTCGGCTGCCATCTGTTCCTGTCCACCGACGGGCTGGACGTGCGCCGCGCGCTGGAGCAGGGGATCGCCGCAGCGACCCTGGTCGCGGGCGGCGCCAGGCAGCGCGATGACGACACCCTGCGTTTCGCCTTTGACGGCGATGCGGTGATCTTCTCCGACGAGGCGGAACAAATCTTCAAGCGCGACGGCCTGGCCGCCTTTGCCGCCGCCGAGCGCGCCTCGGCCCAGAAACCCCTCGGCGGCGGTCCATTCAAGGGGTTTCTCGAGGCCCTGCAAAAACTGCAGGCGGAATTCGGCGCGGACAGCTGCCCGATTCGCACGGCCCTGGTGACCGCGCGTTCGGCGCCTGCCCACGAGCGCGTGATCCGCACCCTGCGCGCTTGGAATATCCGTATCGATGAATCGGTTTTCCTGGGCGGCCTGCCCAAGGGCGAGTTCCTGCGTGCCTTCGGTGCCGATGTCTTCTTCGACGACCAGCCCAGCCACTGTGCCTCCGCGGCCGAGCATGTGGCTACCGGTCATGTGCCGCACGGGGTGGCCAACGAGGTGGAGTAGGGCTCGTTAACGACGGCTCTGTTAAGTTGTTCTTCCCTCGTAGGGTGGGCAAAGGAGCGCAGCGACGAGCCCATCTTCCGCGGCGCCTTGATGGGCTCGCTGCGCTTTGCCCAGCCTACAAAAATGCCCTGTCGACAAACTCCGGATCGTACTGCCGGATATAGGCTTCCAGGGTCTGGTGGCTTTCCAGCTGGAATTGCTGTCCTGTCGGTTTCAGGTCGAGAATACGGTCGAGGCGGAACATCCGGTGGTCGTCGCGCAGTCGGCACCAGGCCACCAGTGTCCAGGCCGCGCCCCAGTAGATAAGCCCCAGGGGGTTTCCCTCCCGCTGGGTCGGATTTCCCTGTTCGTCGCGGTAATCCAGCCACAGTGTCTGGCGGTCCTTGATGGCACGGCGAATTATTCCGCTGTACCTGGCCTTCTCCCGGCGCTGTGTGTCCGGCACCAGGAAGGTGGCCCGCTGCCGCTCCTGCTCCTGCAGCATCTTGTCCGGCAGTACAGAGCGTATCTTGTGCAGTGCCGAATCCGCGGCGCTGCCCATATCCTCGTCGCCCCAGCCCTGCACCATGCGCACGCCCAACAGCAGGGCCTCGATCTCATCTTCGGTAAACATCAGGGGCGGGACAAAGGACCCCCTGCCGAGCCGGTAGCCGACACCGGCCTCGCCGTCGATGGGTACGCCGGAAAGGGTCAGGGACTGGATATCCCGGTAGAGAGTGCGCTCGGATACGCCCAGGCGCTCTGCCAGGGCGCGGGCAGTAACCGCCGTGCGGCGGGCGCGGAGCAGCGTCAGTAGTTGTAGCAGTCGTTCGGATTTATTCATTGCAGTGGCGGCTGGTGTTTTCCCGGGACCATACCGGAACGGCGGGTCCCGGGGTAGCCATAAGGAGTCAGGCGGGGTGGCCGGCCATACTCTCGTCCCAATGCATGACCTCTATCTTGTGCCCGTCCAGGTCGCGCACAAAGCAACCGTAGTAGGCATCGCCGTACAGGGGGCGCGGACCCGGCTCGCCATCGGGCAGGGCGCCGGCGCGAATGGCCGCGCTGTAAAATTCATCCACCAGCCCGGTGCTCTCGGCCAGGAAGGCAAAATGGGTGCCATTGCCAGCGCTCGCCTGCTTGCCGTCGCAGGGCGGGTGCACCCAGAACTCCGGGAATGCCTTGCCGTAGGCGACGGCCTCTGGCCAATCGAGCAGCCGCTTTACGCCAAGGGTGGCGAGCACCTGGTCGTAGAAGGCGATGGCCTCGTCGAAACGATTGGTGCCGATGGATACGTGGCTCATGATCGAAGGATTTTCATTGTGCGACATATTGCCGTCTCCGGTAGTGAATCAATGGAGCCAGATTAGCCGCGGATGCTGTCAGTTTGTGTCAGGAGGAAGCGGGCAGGTGAATTAATTTTCTTCCGGTTGGCTCCCCGATGGTTTCACTGCTATTCTTTTCCCGCATAAACTTAGACGGTTTTTATAACTATCGGGGTATCCGCGGAGCTTGTGTCGCGGGCACAGCACTCTAGGGAGCAGGGAGAATCTATGAAGCTGCAGCAGTTGCGCTATATCTGGGAAGTGGCCCATCACGACCTCAATGTTTCTGCAACAGCACAGAGTCTCTATACCTCGCAGCCGGGAATCAGCAAGCAGATCCGCCTGCTGGAAGACGAGCTGGGTGTGGAAATCTTCGCCCGTAGCGGCAAGCACCTGACACGGGTGACACCCGCCGGGGAGGCGATTCTCAAGACCGCCGGCGAAATTATGCGCAAGGTGGAGAATATCAAGCAGGTTGCGCAGGAGTTCAGCAACGACAAGAAGGGCAGCCTGGCCATCGCCACCACCCACACCCAGGCGCGCTACGCGCTGCCACCGGTGATCAAGTCCTTTATTGCCCGCTACCCGGAGGTGTCCCTGCATATGCACCAGGGCACACCGATGCAGATTTCCGAGATGGCCGCCGACGGCACCGCGGATTTCGCTATTGCCACCGAGGCGCTGGAGCTGTTCAGTGACCTGGTGATGATGCCGGTGTACCGCTGGAACCGCTGCCTGCTGGTGCCCAGGGATCACCCTCTGTGCCAGATGAGCAAGCTGGAACTGGAAGAGGTGGCCAAATACCCGATTGTCACCTATGTGTTTGGTTTTACCGGGCGCTCCAAGCTGGACGAGGCCTTCCTGGAAAAGGGCCTGTCGCCGAAAGTGGTGTTCACCGCTGCGGATGCGGATGTGATCAAGACCTATGTGCGCCTGGGGCTGGGTATCGGCATTGTCGCGGATATGGCCGTCGACGAAGAGGACGAGGACCTGGTGGCCCTGGATGCCAGCGAGCTGTTCGAGTCCAGTGTAACCAAGATCGGCTTCCGCAAGGGTATCTTCCTGCGCGGCTTCATGTATGAGTTTATTCAGCAGTTTGCCCCGCACCTGACCCGCGAGCTGGTGGACCAGGCGGCCCATGCGGCGTCCCGGGCGGAGGTGGATGAGCTGTTTGCCGGGCTGGAGCTGCCGGTCTACTGAGGCGAAACCCCACCTCAATAAAAAACGCGGCCCGGAGCTGCGTTTTTTTAATTTTTGCAGGAAGAACAGATCACCTGTTCCGACTCGCTGATTTACTTCTGCAGTACTTCCTTGACGAACTTGAAATAGACGGTGTAGATCTCCGGGGCCTGCCCCTCACGCTCCACCAGGAAGAAGGGCGCGCGCTCGACATTGAACTCGCGGGCTATCTGCATTCCCGGACTGTCGTCGTCGCGCACATCGGCGATCAGAGTCTGGTCGATAAAGCGCAGCTGATCGTTGTCCTCCAGCTTCTGCTGTACGTCGCGGCATTTGGCACAGGGGGAGCCGTCGGCGAGTATCTTCTTGACCAGAGTAATTTTCACAGCAAATCCCTATCTCTATTCCATCGGAGAACCTGAGGGCTCTCCCGAATGGCGCAGAATCTACCAAAGTGCCTAATAACTTTGAAATATCAATAGCGGATAGGTTTATAACTATTTAACAGAGAGTTGCCTTTTGTAGGAGCGGCGGGGCGGCCATCCGCTCCTACAGGGTGCAGTCGTCATTCCGGGGGAGGCCGGGATCCAGGTGCCACCGCACTGGATAGCGGGCTTCGCCGGTATGACGGGACAA
>NZ_JACZFR010000051.1 GCF_014904815.1 Microbulbifer taiwanensis | reverse complement strand
GGCCCATGGCCGCGATCAGACTAGCCGGCGCAGTGCCGAGCCCCAAATCGATCGCGGCCATGGGCCGCTCCTACAAAGAGAACCTCCTGGACCCCTTATTTCAACGGCCGCTCGGGTTTTCCTTCCCTCTGTGAGCTCTCCCAATCCTCCACCACACCAACTTCCGCCGTCGACGGCACCAACATTTTTCTACCCAGAATATGATCCGCCGCCTTTTCACCGATCATGATGGTTGGTGCATTGAGGTTGCCATTGGTCACCGTCGGCATGATCGACGAATCCACGACGCGCAGATTCTCCACTCCGCGTACACGGCACTCGGGGTCCACCACCGCCATTTCATCGGTACCCATACGGCAGCTGCCGCAGGGGTGGTAGGCGGTCTCACAGGTTTCCGACAGCCAATTGTCTATCTCGTCGTCGCTCTGTACATCCGGCCCCGGCGATATCTCCCGACCGCGGTAGGGGTCCATGGCGCGCTGCGCGAATATCTCGCGGGTGAAGTGCAGCCCGGCGCGGAAGGCCTGGCGGTCCTCCTCGCGATCGAAATAATTGAAAAGCATCTGCGGTGCCGCTTCCGGGTCCCTCGACTGCAGTTTTACCCAGCCGCGGCTCAGCGGCTTGTTGGCCCCCAGGTGCACCTGGAAGCCGTGCCCCTCGACGGCACTGGAGCCGTCGTAGGCGATGGCGCCGGCGAGGAAGTGATACTGGATATCCGGGTATTGCAGGCCGGCGCGGCTGCGGATATAGCCGTTGGACTCGAAGTGATTGCTGGCCCCCAGGCCGCGCTTGAACAGCAGCCAGTTGACGCCTATCCACGCCTTGGCCAGTGGTCCCAGCCAGCCGTTCAGGGTGATTTTCTGCGTACACTCCTGTTGCACCCAGCACTCCAGGTGGTCGTGCAGATTCTGGCCCACGCCGGGCAGGTGGTGCACGACATCAATGCCGTGCTCCTGCAGCTGTTCCGCCGGTCCTATGCCGGACAGCATCAGCAACTTGGGTGAATTGAAGGCGCTGGCGGACAGAATGACTTCTTTGTTTGCCCTGGCCCTGAAGGTTTTGCCCTGCTGGCGGTACTCGACACCGACCGCCTTTTTGCCTTCCATGATCACGCGGGTGGTGAGCGCGTGCATCTTCAGCTCGAGATTCTTTCGCCCCTGCGCCGGTTTCAGGTAGGCCAGGGCGGTGGAGCAGCGCACGCCGTCGCGCACCGTCATATCCATGCGCCCGAAACCCTCCTGGCGACAGCCATTGTAGTCCTCGGTAAATCCGTAGCCCGCCTCCTTGCCCGCGTCGATAAAGGCGCGGTAGAGGGGGTTTTGCATATTGTTGCCGTTGCAGGTGGTCAGCGGGCCGTCCACGCCGCGGTATTCGTCGGCGCCGTAGACGCAGCCCTCGGCGCGCTTGAAATAGGGCAGTACATCCGCGTAGCTCCAGCCACTCGCGCCGCGCTCCACCCACTCCTGGAAATCCCCGGCGCAACCGCGTACATAGACCATGCCGTTGATAGAGGAGGAACCGCCGATCACCTTGCCACGCGCCTGGTGAATGCGCCGCCCGTGCAGGCCCGGTTCCGGTTCGGTGTGAAAGCCCCAGTCGAATTTCGGCATATTCAGCGGTATCGAGAAAGCCGTGGGCATTTTTATATAGATGGAATTGTCGCGGCCGCCGAATTCCAGCAGCAGCACATTGTATTTCGTGTTGTCGGTGAGACGGTTGGCCAATACCGCGCCGGCGGAACCGGCGCCGACGATGATGTAGTCGAAGGTCTGGTCGAACTGCGTTTCGCTCATGGCTGTACGTCGCTCATCATCGCTCCCTATATCGCGCCGGGCTGGCCCTCTTCACCCGGTGTGCGCGCGGCCAGCTCGCGGCGCATATGCAGATACTGCAGGTGCGCCTCGAAGTGGTCGACGATATCGCCAATCACCTGCTCGCGGGTGTAGCCCATCAGGTCATAGGTAAGGCCGCCCTCCCGCAGATGCGGTTCCAGCCGGTAGTAGCTGGAGCGCGCCTTCTCCGCCATCAGGGTAAAGCCCGGCATGGTGCATTGACGCGGCCACACCTGGTAAGTGAAATCCACTTCGCCGCCCAGGTCCACATTCAGGGCCAGGTGCAACCGTTCGCCGGTTTCTCCGCTGATGGTTACCGCGTAGCCCTTATCGATCAACTCCTGCTCTACTGCCTCGAAGGCCGGGTGAACATTGCGCTCGATAAACTGCGCCACCTGTTTCTCGGTTGGGAAACTGATCGCCCGCGCCAGGCGCTGTGCCCAGTTGGTTTGTCCTTCACGGGACATGGTGCGACCGGAAAGGTGCCCGGAGAGGGAGTCCTGCATACTGGCGGTTTTCAGCCCCTCCAGACTGAGGGCCTTGTACAGGCTCAGCATCATCAGGATGAGCACGAAAGTAAATGGCAGCCCCATGATCACCACTGCGCCCTGCAGTGCCGCCAGGCCGCCGGTCATCAGCAGTGCCACGGTGACTATGCCGATAATTGCCGCCCAGATGATGCGCATCCAGGGTGGCGCATCGTGATTGGGATTCGCGATACGGCAGGTCAGGTTGGAGAGCACCAGTGACCCCGAGTCGCCGGAGGTAATGAAGAATACGATGGAGAGAATGGTGACGGCGATGGTCGTTATCAGCGCCCAGGGCAACTGTTCCAGAAACAGGTAGATTGCCGAACCCGGATTCGCCATGGCCTCGCGCCCGAATTCGGTTGCCCCGCCCATCACCATATCGATGGCCGAATTGCCCATGAATGCCATCCACGCCGCCATAAAGGTAAACGGCAGTATCAGTGTGCCGGCGACAAAACTGCGGATAGTGCGCCCGCGGGAGATGCGCGCCAGGAAGAGCCCGACGAAGGGGCCCCAGGCAATCCACCAGGCCCAGAAAAACAGCGTCCAGGCATTCAGCCAGTCGGTAGGGGGATCGAACGCATAGGTATTGAAGGACAACTCGACGAAGTGCTGCAGGTAGTCGCCGATATTGGTGACGAAGGCGTCCAGCAGGAAGCGCGTCTTGCCGCTGAAGAGCACAAACAACATCAACAGCACCGCCAGCAGCATATTGAATTCCGACAACCGGCGGATGCCGCGCTCCACACCGGTGGCGGCAGAGATTGCCGAGAAGACCACTATCATCACCGCCAGCGACGCCTGGGTAAGGGTGTTCTCCGGCACGCCGAACATATACTTGAGGCCGAAATTCAACTGGATGATACCGATGCCCAGACTGGTGGCTACGCCGAACACCGTACCCAGTACCGCGGCGATATCCACTGCGTTGCCAAGCCCTCCGAGGATACGCTTCCCGAACAGGGCGTAGAGCGAGGAGCGGATCGTCAGCGGAAGGCCGTGACGATAGCTGAAGAAGGCAAGCGCCATACCCACCAGGGTATAGACGCCCCAGCCTGACAGCCCCCAGTGCAGGAAGGTCAACTCCATCGCGTGGCGGGCCGCCTCGACCGAGCCGCCCTCGCCGACGGGGGGCGCCATAAACTGGGTTACCGGCTCGACGATACAGTAGAAAATCAGGTCTATACCGATACCGGCGCTGAACAGCATCGCCGCCCAGGTCACCACATTGAATTCCGGCTCCGCGTGGTCCGGGCCCAGTTTTATATCGCCGAACTTGGATACCGCGACGACAATGACAAAGGTCAGGTAGGCCACCACAGCAATAAAGTAGAACCAGCCGAAGCCACTGGAAATGCGCGACAACGCCCAGTTGATTGCGGCGCCGGCCTGATCGGTAAAGAACATGGCCCAGAGAGAGAAAAGCACAATCCCGACCACCGATCCGTAAAAGACCAGCGGTTTGATATGGGCTTCCGCCTCTGTGGCCTTCGAAGAATCCGCGGAAGGCTTGGCTGCGTGCATCCTTGCACTCCTGTGGCTCTGTATCGGGGACTAGCCGGATGCGGCTAGATCAATGTTCAGAGTAGACAAGAGTTGATTGGCGCCAGCCCCTGGGCTGGCGAGGAAGCTCTCCCGTGCTATTCGCGTCACTCTTGACTGACAGGAGATACAGGAAAGCTATGCAGAGTAAGACTTGCAACGACGCTTGAACCAGCCGGTGCGCTTCCGGTGGTTTGTAGGGCAGTTTTTCTTGCAGGCGCTGCCGAGGTCTGACAGGGAAGTGGCCTCCGGGTAATGTGTGGCTACTTCTCCGGATATTACGTGGCGGTAACCGGGTTCGCTCGCCGTCACCAGAAAGTGATTTTCCTTGTCCCCGATCAATATCTTATCCCCGGCAAGGGCGTAGACATCAAGCTGCCAGAGCCCCCAGGCGGTCCAGTTATGCATGATCAGGCATCTGGACATGGTTTCCAGAGGTTCCTGTTTTTCTTCTGCAGTGGCCAGTGGGGACAGGGTAATTGCGAGTGCCAAGACAGTTTTTATTTTCATGTTTGGTCCGTTTAGCAGTAATTGGTCGGCACCTATTGAAAATGTGGTCCGTAAATCCGGCCACTTTTTTTGCGCCGTCAGTGATGCCATTTGGCCATAAACTGCTGAAGTTGGCCACAGTTGCTGCAGGTAATAATCAGGCGGGAGGGTGGGGAAATGCACAACGCCGGGGAAGCACTTCAGGCTGGTTTGGAAGCGGAAGCTGCTGGTATTCAAAGGGCTCAATGAGAGGAGTCAGCGATGCCGCTCCCCACTGCTCTATCATAAAGCCGGGCTGCCAGCATCTCGATATCCTCACGCATGGCCAGCTTATCCAGCCATTGGGAAGGGATCGCCGCGGCACCGTAGAAGGCGCCCGCCAGTTGGCCACAAATAGCGGCAGTGGTGTCGGCATCATCGCCCAGATTGGCCGCGGTCAACACTGCCTCCGAGTAGGAATTCGTATTGAAGAAGCACCATAGCGCGGCTTCCAGTGACTCGAAGCAGTAGCCAGACCCTTTAATATCGGCGGAGGACTTTCCGGTAAAGCTGCCTGTGGCAAGTTGTCTGATCTTGTCTTCCCGCCATTCGCCAGGAACTGCGGTCAGCAAGGTTTCTTTCGGATGCCCGCTCAGGGCCCGGTAAATCAGCCGGGCAAAGAGCTGGCAGCTTTCGATGGCTTCGCAAGCACCATGAGTCGTCCGCGAGCTGTCCGCTGCGAGGGTCCATAGCTCACCGGGGGAGGCATAGGCGAACAGCACGACAGGCGCGAGTCGCATTAAAGAGCCGTTGCCGGCAGCCCGGGGATCCCGGGAACCGGAATATGGTTCCCCGGTTTCCTGAAATCGGGTTAACGCCGCCCTTACGGTATTGCCGATATCGAAACAGGTGCCGGTGGAACTTAAGTAGCCCCAGTGCCACCAGTTGAGGTAGCGGGTCATCTGGTCGGCAGGGTCAAAGCCCCCTTTCTCGACCAGACTTTCCGCCAGGCAGAGTGCCATGGAGGTATCATCCGTCCACTGCCCGGGTTTCAACCTGAAAGGACCGCCACCAATCATATCGGTGATGGGCTGGAAGCTCCCTCGGGGAGTAAACTCCAGGGTCGTGCCAATGGCATCGCCACAGGCAAGACCCAGCAGGGCGCCGGCGAATCTGTCTTTCAGTGCATCCATGTGTTCTTCTTCCTGCGTGATCATAATAACTTCTAATGACTGCCGATCACGATGAAACGGCGTCGCCAAAAACCCGTGTAAACAAATACTGTTCAGAATTCTTCGCGGGTCGGTAGAGCGCCGTAGGCCGACCTCGCCCTCCCTCCGGCACACCTTCTCCCACTTCTTCCAGTATCTCGGCATTGAGAATGCGCCGCCTGAATGATTTCTTTTCCAGCGTGGCGTCCATCAACAATTCAAAGGCCTGCTGAAGCTGTGTCAGTGAGAACGGCTGCTTGAGTACGTGAATGGGGAGAACTGTGTAGGCAGTTTTGTTTTTCAGGCGCTCTCGCGCCAGGTGGACCAATTCCGCATGATCGAAAGCCAGAGGCAATTTTCTGACTTCGTCAATTGGCCACCAGCGGGCATCCTTGACGGTTTCGATAAACTCCGCCGTTGGCGCATGTGGGACCAGGGCCATGTAGAGCGCGGTTACCGACCAGCCCCTGGGGTCCCGCCGGGCATTGCCGATAGTGTTTACCTGCTCCAGTAACGGCACATCAACACCGGTTTTCTCCCGCAGTTTGCGTTTAGCGGTGTCGTGCAGCTCGGTGTCTGACTTCAGATCAATAAATCCGCCTGGCAGCGCCCAGCGCCCTTTGTGTGGATGATCGCCGCGCTCGACCAGCAGAATCTGCAGAGTCGATTCATGGAGGGTGAACAGTGCAATATCCACCGTCATCAGCGGGCTGTCGTAATCCTTGGGATTGTATTGATCCAGGAACTGCGCTTCGGTGATACCTTGATTCATGGCGGCTTGCTATATAGTGGCTGTTGGCCAATAATATGCCCGGCAGCCATTCAGCACAAGCGGCTGTACCACCTGCTACCGAACGCGGGATAGACCCGACAATCTCATTCACGGCAAGGAGCTTGCTGTATGCAGCGCGAATTCGATTTCGCGGTCTTCATTGGCCGCTTTCAACCCTTCCACTCCGGGCACCTTCAGGTCGTACGTACCGGCCTGGAAAAGGCCGACCGACTGATTCTGCTGATCGGATCCTCCTGGCAACCACGCAATCCCCGCAACCCCTGGTCCCATCAGGAGCGGGAGCAGATGGTGCGGGCCTGTCTCTCCGAGGAAGACAATCGGCGGCTGCTGTGCCTGCCACTGATGGATGTGCCATATAACGACGAGGCCTGGGTGCGCAATGTGCAGTCGACCGTGTCGGGTATGGTCACTGCCCACTACACCACACCGCACCGCAGGGCGAGGATCGCACTGATTGGCCACAGGAAAGATCACACCGGGTTTTACCTGAACCTCTTTCCACAGTGGGACAGCGTCAGTGTGGAGAATCATAGAAAAATCAGTGCTACGCCAATCAGGGAGCGTTACTTCTCGGAGGAGCCGGAAACAGTGCTGCGAACTATGGTGGAGGCGGAGGCCCTGCCTCGGCCGGTTGCGGACTACCTGGAGGCATTCCGGAACGATGCCCTCGGTTTCGCACAGGTACGCGATGAAATCGCATTTGTCAGGAAGTACCGCGACGCCTGGAGTGACGCGCCCTATGCGCCCACCTTTGTTACGGTGGATGCAGTGGTGGTGCAGTCGGGCCACGTGCTGATGGTGGAGAGGCGGGCCAGCCCCGGCAAGGGACTATGGGCCCTGCCCGGCGGGTTTGTGGACCAGGGGGAGAGG
Source organism: Microbulbifer taiwanensis (assembly GCF_014904815.1). Classification (GTDB taxonomy): domain Bacteria; phylum Pseudomonadota; class Gammaproteobacteria; order Pseudomonadales; family Cellvibrionaceae; genus Microbulbifer; species Microbulbifer taiwanensis. The sequence goes on along the minus strand of NZ_JACZFR010000051.1, from coordinate 55,476 downwards.
TTACTGGATGCCTGCCTGCGCGAGCTGCGCGAGGAGACCCGTGTGAAAGTCCCCGCGCCGGTTCTGCAGGGCTCTATCCGCCGCCAGGCCGTCTATGACGACCCTTACCGTTCCGCGCGTGGTCGCACCATCACCCATGTGTTCTATATGGAGCTGGCGCCGAATGCCGATTTACCGAAGGTGAAAGGAGGAGACGATGCCCGGCAAGCGCGCTGGGTGCCGTTGGCGGATCTGAATCCCGGAATGCTGTTTGAAGATCACTATTTCATCATTCAGGACATTCTTGGCCTGGTGTAATCGCACATGGGGATTGCCGACCAGCAGGGACGGTCGGTAAATGCTAATGGGTAATCATATGGATCTGGAAAGCGTCGTCAGTCGTTATCGGGATGCGGTACAGAGCGTTGTTCTCCGGGAGCCGCGCGGGGAGCCATCGCGCTGGCGCCAGCATACGATTGGCGCAAGGTCCTGGCAGGTGATTCAGCCGGTGACGTTTACGCCCTACGCGGCGGTGCGGCCCTGTTCCGGCCGTTGCCTTTTCTGTTCGGAGAATCTTCGGGAGAAAGAGGCAGAGCGGCACGCCAGCCTGCTTCGCCCCGCCGGGAATTACTTTCCGCAATTGCAGCAGGTGCTGAAGGAGCTGCGCGGTTTACCGCTGTCCTACTCCCTGTCCGGGCTGGAGATGACCGACGACCGGAGCTGGTTTTTGCAGCTACTGGAGACACTGGCAATCCATGCCGCGCGCGGGAATCCGGTGGAGAGCCGGGTGCTGTACAGCAATGCATCCGGGTTAGTGGTCCTTGGGGACGACCCGGTTTTGACGCGGGCAATAACGGATTTCGGGTTCAGCTGGATCGAACTGTCACGGCATCACTATGACGAGAAGAGTAACCAGGGGATCATGCGTTTTCGTTCGTCCAGTCTTGCCGCCGACAATATGGCATTCGAAAAAAGTGTGGCCCTGCTCAATGGTATTACCGATATCAAGCTGGTCTGCATCGTTCAGACCGATGGGGTGGACAGCCTTGCCGAGATGTTGCGCTATCTGGCATGGGCGCGCTCACTGGGCGTAAAGCACGTCATCTTCCGTGAGTTGTCGGTGCTGGATCGCCGCTATAAGGCAAACGCCACCTATCGCTATATAGATTCCGCGCGGGTATCCGTCGGGCGCCTGATGCAGGAATTCCTGGAGAGAAATGGGGATGCCCTGCCGGAACTGAAGCAGTCCACCTATGGCTACTATTTTACCAATCTGGTAGTCGATGATGGCGGACTGCGTATCACCTTCGAGTCCTCAGACTACACCCTATTGCACGAAAAGCATGATTCCGGGCGTGTCTTCAAACTGGTTTTTCATGCCAATGGCAACCTGTGTGCGGACTGGAACCCGGACCGACATGTTCTGTTCTCTGCGGCCGGGGAGGGGCTTCACAGTGCCGAATAGCTGGATGCATCTTCATTCCCAGAAGGCGGCGTACGCTTTGCAGTCAGATCTGGCTGGGGCCGACCCTTTCGGGGCTCGTGATTGTGGCTGGGTCGAGCAGATGCGGCCCTATATTTGTGAATTCACGAAACCCGGCGATCGAGTGCTGGACCCTTTTTCCGGATTTGGCTCTACCCTGGTCGCTGCCGGTTTGGAGGGCCGTCGGTGCGTGGGGATCGAAATTGAAGAGAGCCGCTATTGCATTGCCCGTGAACGTCTGGAGGCACTGGGTATGGATCAGGCCACCCTGCTGCTGGGTGACAGTGAGGCATTGGCCGGAACCCTTGATCCGGTTGATCTGGTGCTGACCAGCATGCCGTACTTCGGCTGCGGTTTTGAAAGTGAGAATGACGGTCAGCTCTATCAGGCGAGCAACTATGGGGCCTACCTGGAAAAAATCCGCACCACCCTCATCGCCTTGAAGGCCGCTCTCAAGCCCGGGGGTTATCTCGTCGTTGCGGTAGAAAACATTCGTCTTGGCGGACAATTCATTCCACAGGCGTGGGATGTGGCCAAACTGATGATGGCGCGGTTTGATTTTGTTGAAGATAGGATCATTGTGTATGACAAGCCCCATGATGATGGGGCATCTCCCTTGAGTAATCGCGCCCATGAATATGTGTTGATCGCCCGACATCGGGCGAAGCCCTGTGATCTCGAGACGTCGTTGACGATAGCGCAGGAACTCCAGCAGGAATTCCCCGAGATACTGCTGATAGGCAGCTTTGCCCGGTGGCTGGCGGGCGCAAATGTGGCGCCGTCCGATGTGGACCTGCTGCTGCCGTATGACACGGATCTGATTGGCTGTGTGGTTCGCTGGCTTGAATCCCAACAATTCCAGATCGCCCGCTGGGGAGCGCCGGTTTCCGCAGAGATGGCCGTGATAGCCAGTGAGACCGCGCAGTATTTTCGTGCCGAGCGGCTAGATAGTGCCGGCCGCCGCGTGTCTCTGGATGTGAGTTTCTCTGCGTCGCCTGAACTTTACTCGAGTCTGGCCACCCGTGCCCGCCGGTTGAATGGGACGCGCTGTGTGACCGATGACGTTGATCTGGGTTGAACGGCGCATCACGCCCCGATTGCGCCGTGATGTTGATGCGCCCCTCGCCGGGCGGGCTTTCCAAGCAGGATGATTGAAGCCGGGATAATCGGAGGGGAAACTTGTTGACTATATAGTGGCGTTGAGCCACTATATATCCACCGGGACGGCGGGAGGCGCCAGAACGGGGCAGCGGATCGCTGCAGAGAGTGCTGGATAGACCGGCGCCGACAACTACAGACAGGAGGAACTCCGTCATGCGTAACCTGATTCTCAATACCGATTCCTACAAGATGTCCCATTTTGCTCAGTACCCGCAGGGTGCCGAGTATGTCTCCAGCTACATCGAGACTCGCGGGGGCGTTTATCCCGAGACTGTTTTCTTCGGCCTGCAGGCTTTTTTGAAGGAATACCTGACCCGCCCGATCACCCAGGCAGATATCGATGAGGCCGATGCGATTTGCGGCTTACACGGGGTTCCGTTTAACCGTGAGGGCTGGGAATACATCCTCAATGAGTACGATGGCTACTTGCCGCTTGAGATTGAAGCCGCTCCCGAAGGCGCGGTCCTGCCAACCGGGAATGTCATGGTGCAGGTCATCAATACCGATCCGAAATGTGCCTGGCTGACCAGCTATATCGAAACCGCACTGCTGAGAGCCGTGTGGTATCCCACCACGGTGGCCACAGTCTCCCGTGCCTGCCGCGACGTGATTGCCCGTTATATGGAGGAAACGGCGGAAAGCTTCGAGGGCCTGCCGTTCAAGCTACACGATTTCGGGGCCCGCGGTGCCAGCTCGGAGGAAACCGCTGCATTGGGCGGGGCTGCACACTTGGTGAACTTCATGGGCACTGACACCCTGTCCGGCATTATGGCCGCACGTCGCTACTACAACGCCGACATGGCTGGCTTTTCCATCCCGGCTGCCGAGCACAGCACCATCACCAGCTGGGGGCGCGATGGTGAGACCGCTGCCTACGCCAATATGATCGAGCAGTTTGGTGGCGAAGGTCGTCTGGTGGCTGTGGTGAGTGACTCCTATGACTTCTGGAATGCCATCGACAACATCTGGGGCAGCGAGCTCAAGGAGCAGGTGCAGCAGTTCGGTGGAACCCTGGTGGTTCGCCCGGATTCCGGTGAGCCCACCGAGGTTGTTCCGGAAGCCATAGAGCGCTTGATGGCTAGCTTCGGCTTTGAAACTAACAGCAAGGGTTATCGAGTACTGCCTGCCTGTGTCCGCCTGATTCAGGGCGATGGCATCTGTGCCCGCTCTATTGAAGCCATTCTTGAAGCGATGAAAGAGCGGGGCTTGAGCGCTGACAATGTGGCCTTTGGCATGGGCGGTGAGCTACTCCAGAAGATCAACCGTGATACCCAGAAGTTTGCCATGAAGGCCTCAGCGATCCGTATCAACGGGGAATGGCGTGATGTTTTCAAGGACCCCATTACGGACCCGGGCAAACGTTCCAAGCGAGGCCGTCTGGCCCTTATCAATAACGGGCAGGGTTATAGAACTGTCCGCGAGGACGAAGTGGGAGATCAGCGCAATGTCTTGGTGAAAGTCTTCCGCAACGGTGAAGTGCTGGTGGACTGGACCTTTGACCAAGTGCGCGAACGTGCCGGAAGCAATTGATACAGGGGAAGTGAGATGTTGAATTTTTACTATTTCAAGGCAGATCCGACCACCTATGTCCTGCAATACCGCAAGGGGACCATCAAGCGCCAGGGTTTAGGCTTGTCGTTTTTCTACTTCGAGCCGAGTACGGCACTGGTAGCCATTTCCGTGGCGAGCCAGGAAGCGGCCTATATGCTGAAGGAATCCACGGCGGACTTTCAGGAAGTGACGCTGCAAGGGCAACTGGTATTCCGGGTCAACGAGCCGGAACGTTTGGCGGGCATGATGAACTTCACCCTGTCATCGGATGGCAAAGGCTACCAGAGCAAAGACCCGGAAAAACTGGCCGACCGGATTCTCAATCTGGTGCAGGTCATGCTGCGGGCCGAGGTTCAGACGCTGACCTTGCGAGAGGCCCTTGCCGCCTCAAGGCCTCTCGTTCAGTCCGTTGGAGAACAGCTTCGGCAATCCGAGATGCTGGCCAGTCTAGGCATTGAAGTGGTGGACTTCGCGATTCAGGCCATACGCCCGGCACCGGAAACTGCCCGGGCACTGGAGGCCGCAGCCCGTGAGGCCATGCTGCAGGAGGCGGACGAGGCTATCTACGCCCGCCGCAATGCGGCGATTGAGCAGGAAAGATCCATCAAGGAAAGCGAGCTCAAGACCGAACTGGCGGTGGAGGCCCGTAAGCGGGAAATCCGTGAGAGCCAGATTGAGGCCGACCGTTCCGTCAAGGAAAAGGAGCGCCAGATTCGCCGCGAGCAGATGGATGCAGACGTGGCGCTGGAGGAAAAACGCCAGCAGCTCGTCGATGTGGCCACAGCAAACGAGCGCAAACAGAGGGAGGCGCGGGCTTATGCCATGGAGAAAATGATGGATGCCTTCTCCAGACTGGATCCGACCTTCGTGGAAGCCATGGCCGCCTCCGGGATGGAGCCGGATCGCATTATTGCCCAGGCGTTTAAGGGGCTGGCTACCAATGCAGGCAAGATCGGGCAACTCAACATCAGCCCGGACTTGCTCGACCGCCTGATGGATAGGGCGCGCCCATGAAACGCCGGAGTGAACGCAAGATAGTGCTCATCCACCGGGAAACCCGGCTGGATGGGCTGGTTCGACGGCACAATACCCGTGAGCAGGCGCGATTCTATGTGACGAGCCGGGGTGACAATTTTGAAGAGTACGACCAGGAAGACCGTGTGCTCAAAACGTCACTGGACGCCCTAAACGGTAGGCTCAGGGGGCTGGGCCATGTGCAGCTGCTGGAGCGGGAATTCCTGCCCAACTTTCTGTTTGGCCCGCAAGATATCGTCGTTGTGGCCGGTCAGGACGGATTGGTCGCCAACACTCTCAAGTATCTGAATGGACAGCCACTGCTGGCGGTCAATCCTGCTCCGTCATTGTTCGATGGCCAGCTGCTACCTTTTCAGGTTGCCGATACCGAGGAGGTGGTGGCGGCCGTGCTGCGGAACGATATCCGCTGCAAATCGATTTCCATGGCCGAGGCAATGCTGAATGACGGGCAGCGGATACTGGCAGTTAACGATATCTATATCGGCCCCAGGCTGCCTGTCTCAGCCCGATATGAAATTGCTTACGCTGGACGGCGGGAAGTGCAATCTTCCTCCGGCGTGCTGGTTTCAACTGGGCTGGGGTCAACGGGGTGGTTGCGGTCGGTGTTGACCGGAGCCGCCTCCATCGCCGGCGGCAGCCTGCACCAGAAAATCCGGGATCAAGGGCTTGCCTGGGACAGTGATGAACTGGTGTTCAGTGTCAGGGAGCCCTTCCCATCCAATGTCACTGGTACCGATATGGTGTTTGGCAAGATCGAGCGCCAGCAATCTCTGACGGTGACTTCCCGTATGGCCGAAGGCGGCGTGATCTTCTCGGACGGTATTGTGGCCGATGCCATCGAGTTCAATTCGAGGATGGCCGTGGAGATTGCACTGGCCGGGCGGGTTGGACGTCTGGTTGTATAAATAGCGCTAGTTAAACATGGTAAGTATTGAGGCGATGAAGCTGCCAAACCCTGCGAATATTTACCCGAGGCGGCCTCTGTAAATTATTGTCTGATTATTAATCGCAACTATTTCTAAGAGGGCTTACTGGTTATCGATACACTCACAGCGGCATCTGGTCTATCACCGATATGGAAAGGCGCTCACTGCTTCATTCAGCTTTGCGAGATGGGGAAATGTCGAGAATGAAGGAAACTCCTCACCCCGTATGCGGGCTTTTTGGATGCCCTAAGCGACCGCTGCTTGGTCAAAGTGGACAAGCTTAGGTCTCAATAACAATGGTGTAAGGTGAAGAGAAGATGGTGGGCCCTCCGGGACTTGAACCCAGGACCTGCCGATTATGAGTCGGATGCTCTAACCAACTGAGCTAAGGGCCCCCAAGATGCTCGCTTTATGACTGCGAGCGGGTGGGGAAAGTACTCGATTTTTCCTTGCAAATCAACGCCTTTAACGGTCCGGTGAGCTACCAGGCCCAGTTGAAGCCCAGATTGGCGTTGCCGCCCTCCCAGTCCAGGCTGTCTACCGAGTGCTGGTAGCTGAGGGCAAAGTAGGCGCTGCCCCCTTCGCGCTGCAGCAACACCAGGCCGCCACCGACTTCGACCCAGGTCGCCTGGCGGTCGTTTCTCAGCTTGACGCGGTTGTCGAACTGTATATCGTCATCGCCGCCCAGGGTGTGCCAGAGGTTGCCGAACAGGTAGTACTGGTTACGCCCCTCGCGGTTGTAGCCGCGCAGGCCCGCGCGGAATGTGAGTTCCGGGGTCACATCCGGTTCCACACGGGAGATGCCGTCCCGGTAGGCGTCGAAGTTGGTGTAGTTGGCCACCAGCTGCCACTGGGGCTCCAGGTTTATCCGCTGGCTCACCGGCAGGGTAAGGCCCTGCTCGGCAGACAGGCTGAGCTGGGCGCCGTAGATGGTGTCGTCGACGTCGCGGCTGGAGCGGCTCTCCAGTTCCACATAGGCAGCCTTGGCAACCAGGTCCAGGTAGCTCTGGTTCATACGGTAATCGGTGAAGTAGCCGCCGACATAGTGGCTCTGCAGTTGGTTGCGCCCGGCGTTGAAGTGCCGGAAGCCGCGGGCGAAGCCGCTGACGTCGCCGTTGGCGCGACTGCTGCCGACAAACAGGCCCAACTCCTGGGAACCCCGGCAGCTGGGGCCTGCGTAGAGGTTGGCGCCCAGTTGAAAGCCGCTGAAGTGGCCGTCGAAGCGGCTGTAGACATCACCCTCCCAGTCCCTTTCTGCCTGCTCGCGATAGAGGCGCAGCCAGGCACTATTCTCGCCGCCGCTCCAGTTGCGCTGTTCCCCGCGGCGCTTGTGGTAGCTGCCGATTTCCGTCAGGGAGAGGTAGTGGGCGAGGGATTTTGCCTGGGCATAGAGCGGGACTTCCGGGCGATAGAGGGGCAGCGGATCCGCGCCGAGCGGGGGCGCCGCGGCCACCATAGGCACAGTGCCTGGTGGTTGCGGCGGTACCGGGGTGGTGTCAGGTGCCTGTGCAGGGGAGGGGGGCTGTGTCGCGACGCTGGGCGGATTGCTGCCCGGCAGCAGGCTGGAGCGCAGGTACCAGTTGTCCGCCTCGTCGGGTTCGTCGGCGCCGCGGAACAGGAAGTACTCGTAGGGCCCCGCGGAGAGAGGGCCGACCATAAAAAAGGCATCGCCAGCGGTGCTGCCGCTGTTCAGCGTTTCCACCACCCTGATGCCGTCGCCGGTCCGGGCGCCGCGGCCGCCAATCTGATTGAACAGCAGTTGGGTGCTACCGGACGCGTGGCCGCCGTCTATCTGCAGCTTGTCGGCGGGGCTGCTGTCGTCTTCGAGTATCACATCGAGAATTACCCGGCCGCTGCCGGTGTAATCGCCGGCGACCCGCAGCCTGTTTTCGGTGGCGCCGCCTTGATCGGGAGTGCCGCGCAGGTCGATGGTGCCGTTGTTTTCCAGCAGTAGCGGCTGCCCCACGGCGGAAGTCACGCTAGCGCTGAATCCCGGCAGCAACAGGCGGTTGCCGGCGTCGACGAGCAGTTTTGTGTCCAGGCCATCGGTACCGCCGAGCACTAGGCTGTTGCTCAGCAGCAGGCCGGAGTTGTCGCTCAGTCGCACCCTTTCCCACTGCTGCAGTTGTGCCGGGTCGCCGAGGAACTGATGGCTGAGCAGCAGGCTGTCGTTGCCGAGATCACCGTTGAGTGTGGTGCTGCCGAGAGTGGCGACGGCGTTCAGGGTGGCGTTGTCATCACCGTCGCCCAGCTGCACGCTGTCGCTGACTGTGCCGGCACCGCTCCAGGTAAAGGTATCGTTGTCGTGACCGGTGATAACCCGGTTGCCGATGGCGCCGCCGGAGAGTTCGATGACGTTGTCGCCGCGACTGAAATCCACATCGTTGCCGACGCTGCCGCCGGTCATGCGCAGCGTGTCATTCTGGAGTCCCGCCAGTATGTCGTCGTCCACCCGGCCGCCGCGCATGTTCATCTCATTGTTGGCGATACGCAGGTCGATGGTGCCGACGCGGCCGCCGGTCATAGTGGTGAAGTCGCCGTCGGAAAGGGTGCCGACAATGCGGCCACCCTCGATCAGAGCGCGATCCAAGCCGCTGCCCTGGTCGAGGCTGTCGATAAGGCCGCCGCGCATATTGAAGTGGTCGACGCCGCCGCGCTGTTCGATATGGCCGCTGACCTGGCCGCCCTCCATATTGAAGGTGTCACTTCCGCTGCCATCGCCAAATTCGATCGCGAGGCCGCCGCTGTTGCTGATATTACCTCGGTTGGTCACTGTGTCGTCGCCATCCGCGGACAGCTCCAGGGTGTTGGCACCGCTGCTGTTCAGGGTGCCGTTGTTCTCCACTAAGGCGTTATCGCCGAGCTCGATGGCCGGGCTGGCGGCCGTATCGATGGTGGCTCCGCTGTCGACGGTCACAGTGACATTGCTGGAGGCGGGTGCCTGTACGCCGGCGGTATCCGTGCCTTCACAGAGCACGCTGCTGTTGCTGGCGGGCGTGTTGTCGCTGCAGGCGGCGAGGAGTGCCTGGGGGCTGGAAAATCCGGCGGCCAGCAGCAGGCTGGTGCAGTGAATCCACAGGTGCCGCGGGCGCTTTGGGGCCATAAACCTTCCCTGGTTTACTGATCGGATTGTTCGGGGAAAAAGTCTAGACGAGCCTCCTGCAACTGGCGGAATAGTTGGGATCTAATGCGGGGGACGGAAGGGAAGGGTGGGAGCCGGGCTCCCACAGGCGGTCAGGGCAACCAGCGCGGCACCAGAATGCAGCTCCAGGTGAAGAGCCACAGCAGCAGGGAAATGGATACGGCGGCGGAGCCGGTGTCCTTGGCGATTTTCGACAGCGGATGTTTTTCCGGGCCTATGCGGTCGATGGCCGCCTCCACCGCACTGTTGAGCAGTTCGACGATCATCACCAGCAGGGTGACGCCGATCAGTATGGCGCGTTCTATACCGCTCTCGCCGAGCCACAGTGCCAGCGGAATCAGGAATATGGCCAGGGTGACCTCCTGGCGGAATGCGGCCTCGTTGCGCCAGGTGGCGAGCAGGCCGTGCCAGGAGTAGGTGGTGGCGTCGATCAGTCGGGAGATGCCGGTCTTGCCGGGTTTGTTGATGAATTCTTCTTGCATGCTGTTTTTCTTTAGGCGCATTCTTTTCACCCTCTCCCCCGGCCACTCTCCCCTCTCCCGCAAGCGGGAGAGGGGAGAGTGAGGGCAGGGCGCAGTCATCTTAATGTCATAAAAAAGCCCGGCAGTGCCGGGCTTTTCGTTAAGCGCTTACGAGCTCTCGTCGAGGAAGCTACGCAGGTGCTCGGAGCGAGACGGGTGGCGCAGCTTGCGCAGTGCCTTGGCCTCGATCTGGCGGATGCGCTCGCGCGTCACGTCGAACTGCTTGCCCACTTCCTCCAACGTGTGGTCGGTATTCATATCGATACCGAAGCGCATGCGCAGCACCTTGGCTTCGCGCGCGGTCAGGCCGGAGAGCACGGAGCGGGTGGCGTCGTGCAGGCCGGTCTGGGTGGCGGTATCCACCGGCGAGGACTGGTTCTGGTCCTCGATGAAGTCGCCCAGGTGTGAGTCTTCGTCGTCGCCGATCGGAGTCTCCATGGAGATGGGTTCCTTGGCGATCTTGAGGACCTTGCGCACCTTGTCTTCCGGCATATCCATACGCTCGCCCAGCTCTTCCGGTGTCGGCTCGCGACCCATCTCCTGCAGCATCTGGCGGCTGATGCGATTGAGCTTGTTGATGGTCTCAATCATGTGCACCGGAATGCGGATGGTGCGCGCCTGGTCGGCGATGGAGCGGGTGATCGCCTGGCGAATCCACCAGGTGGCGTAAGTGGAGAACTTGTAGCCGCGGCGGTACTCGAACTTGTCCACCGCCTTCATCAGGCCGATGTTGCCCTCCTGGATCAGGTCCAGAAACTGCAGGCCGCGGTTGGTGTACTTCTTGGCGATGGAAATTACCAGGCGCAGGTTGGCCTCGACCATCTCTTTCTTGGCGCGGCGCGAGCGGGCCTCGCCGATGGACATGCGGCGGTTGATTTCCTTGATCTGGCCGATTTCCAGGCCGGCGCGCTCCTGGCACTGGGCCAGTTTGCGCTGGCAGCGGATGATGTCATCTGCCACCTGGCGCAGGGCGTCGGAGTAGTCGCGCTTCTTCTTGATGATGCCCGGGATCCACTCTTCGTTGGTCTCGTTGCCGGGGAACTCCTTGATGAAGGTCTTGCGCGGCATCCGCGCCCGCTTGATGCACAGGTTCATCACGGTGCGCTCCTGCTCGCGCACATCGTCGAGAATGCTGCGCACCTCGTTGTACAGCGGGTCGAACTGGCGCGGGGCCAGTTTGAAGAAGCGGAAGACCTCGCCCACTGCTTCCATGGCCTCGCCGGCCTGTTTGGAGTCGCGGCCATGCTTCTTGATCGCGGCGTCGGCTTTCTTCTGCGCGGCGATCAACTTGCTCATGCGCTCGGCCAGCTCTTCCGGGTCTATGCCGCCGGTGTTCTCTTCCTCTTCCTCGGAGGAGTCATCGCCGTCATCGTCGTCGGAATCGCCGTCGTCGTCATTGTCGCTGCTGCTGGTTTGCGCTGCGGCCTGGCCCGTCTGTGCGCCCGGGGGCACTTCGTCGGCCGGGTCCAGCCAGCCGGCGATGACGTCGGGGATGCGGCGCTCTTCTTTCTCGATCAGCTGGTACTCGTCGATGATCTGCTGCACGGCGCCGGGCCAGTAGGCCAGGGCGGCCATCAGTTCGCGCAGGCCCTCCTCGATACGCTTGGCAATGGCGATTTCGCCCTCGCGCGTGAGCAGCTCAACGGTGCCCATTTCGCGCATATACATGCGTACCGGATCGGTGGTGCGGCCCACGTCGGATTCCACTGCGGCCAGGGCGGCGGCGGCTTCGGCGGCGGCTATCTCATCGGCGGAGCTGTCGCCCTCGGCCATCAACAACTCTTCGGCATCCGGTGCGCTTTCGAACACCTTGATACCCATGTCGTTGATCATGCCGATGATGTCTTCCACCTGATCGGGATCGGAGATGTCCTCCGGCAGGTGGTCGTTCACCTCCGCATAGGTCAGATAGCCCTGTTCTTTACCGCGGGCGATCAGTTCCTTGATGCGGGAAGTTGTCTGCTGCTGTTGGGTTTTGTCGGTCATGCACAACCCTGAATTCTGGGGATGAAAATACGGGACAAAGACGCGGGATTATAGCGTATTTGCGATAGCAATAACCACTCTGGCTGTCAAGTAAAGCCTGGGTGTGATGTCTGGGCTGTTCGGCTCCCGATCCCGTCCGGGGTGACTGGATATGGTGCTGCCCCCTGGTATTTCAAGGGCTGCACCTGTGACTTTCAGTTTTTCGGTTTCCAGTGCGCAAGAATGGCGAGTTCCTCGGCACTGAGTTGGCCGTTACTGCTTTTTAATTGGTTCAGCAGGCCGCGCTTGTGTTGTTTGCTGACTGCCAATTCTAGTCGTTGCAGGCAATCTCTGAATTCGGTTTCGGGCGCGTACTCTTCAAAATTGCCATTTCGTGCCAGCATGCGGGCGCCCGTTACCAGGGGGGAGCTGGCCAGGGTCTCCAGTGTTTCATGGCTGCCATCGCGGTAGTGGCCGCGCCAATGGCCGAGCAGTTGGTAGAGGGTTTGCCCGGGGCGATGCTTGATGACGTCCACAAGTTTGCCAAAGAGTTGCAGATCCGGGTCGCCGCTGTTGTGGAAGCGCTCGCTGTCATCGATCTGCTGCGCCAGTTGCGGGTGGTGCAGCAGCAGTGCGATCAGCATTCGCTCCGTCGGCAGGCGATACTGGCCGCTGCGGCGCGGTTTCGCACTGGGCCGGTATTGTTCGCTGTCCGGGGCATCGTATTCCTCTGCTGGTGGCAGGTCGCCGTACTCTGTCGGGGCAGGTGGCTGCTCTGCCGGTTGCGGGGGCGCATCGCCCTGGCGCGACGGCCGGGTTTGTGGCTGGGCCGGCGGCGGCTGCGACGCGCGGGCTCTGGCCTTTTCCGCGCTGATCACCTCCTGCAGGGTTTCCTTGTCCAGGCCGGTACGGGCGGCCAGTTGTTGGAACATCAGTTGGCGGTAGACACCTTCCGGAAGCAGGTCGAGCAGCGGCGCCGCCTGCTTGGATAGGCGCGCACGGCCGCCCATGGTCTGCAGGTTGATGTCCTCGCCGAGCAGGTCGAACAGGAAGTCCTCCAGCGGTCGCGCCTGTTCGTCGAGCAGTTGCTCAAAGCGCTCGCCGCCCACCTGGCGCACCAGTGTGTCCGGGTCCTCGCCTTCCGGCAGCAGCAGGAAGCGCAGGCTGCGGCCGTCCTGCATCTGTGGCAGCGCCGCCTCCAGGGCGCGGCGCGCTGCCGCGCGACCGGCCTGGTCGCCGTCGAAGCAGAACACCAGTTCCGGCGCGTGGCGGAAGGCCAGCTTGATATGCTCTTCGCCGCAGGCGGTACCCAGGGTGGCTACGGCGCAGCGGATACCGAACTGGGCCAGGGCCACCACGTCCATATAGCCTTCCACCACGATCAGTCGCTCCAGGCTGCGATTGGCCTGGCGCGCCTCCCACAGGCCGTAGAGTTCTCGGCCCTTGTGGAAGATGGGGGTCTCGGGTGAATTCAGGTACTTGGGTTTATCGTCCCCCAGCACCCGGCCGCCAAAGGCGATGGCGCGGCCGCGCTGGTCGCGGATCGGGAAAATGATGCGGTTGCGGAAGCGGTCGTAGTGGTGGCGCTGCCCCGACTTGCTGTTGCCGTCGCTGTCCTGGCGGCGGATGGCGAGGCCGGCCTGTTCCAGCTGGTCGGCTTTCTGCGCGGTGTCGCCCAGTTCGTTGAGCAGGTTGTCCCAGCCCGGCGGCGCCAGGCCGATACCGAAATCCCGCGCTATCTCGCCGGACAGGCCGCGGTTGCGCAAGTAGGCGACGGCGCGGCCGGCTGAGGGGTGGGCACGCAGCTGGCTGCGGTAGTAGTCGGCGGCCTTCTCGGTCAGCTGGTAGAGGGACTGGCTCTCCCGCTGGCGCTTCTCCTGCCCCGGCGCCAGCTGCTCCCTCGGCACCTCCAGGCCCTGGCTGGCGGCCAACTTCTCCACCGCCTCGGGGAAGCCCAGGCGGTCGTATTCCATCAGGAAGCCGACGGCGTTGCCGTTGGCGCCGCAGCCGAAGCAGTAGTAGAACTGCTTATCCGGGCTTACGGTAAAAGAGGGGGTTTTTTCATCGTGAAATGGGCAGCAGGCGGAATAGTTTTTGCCCGTCTTGCGCAGCTTGACCCGGCTATCCACCAGCTCGACGATATCCGCCCGTGCGAGCAGGTCGTCGATAAAGTGCTGGGGTATCTTGCCGGCCATAGGCTCTCACTGCTTCCCGGCGATCAGCCCAGCTGGGCTTTGACCAGCTTGCTGACCGCACCCATATCTGCGCGGCCCTGCACCTGCGGCTTCACCAGGGCCATGACCTTGCCCATATCGGCCATGCCGGCGGCGCCCGTCTCTTTGACTGCTGCAGCCACTAGTTCGGCAATTTCCGCCTCGGACAGCTGCTCTGGCAGGAATTCCTGGATGACGTCGATCTCCGCCTGCTCCACCGCCGCCAGCTCGGCGCGGCCAGCCTTCTCGTACTGGGTGATGGAATCTCGGCGCTGCTTCGTCATCTTATCCAGCAGGGCGAGGATGCGGGCGTCGTCCAGCTCGATGCGCTCGTCCACTTCCACGCGCTTGATCTCGGCGTTGACCAGGCGCAGGGTAGCCAGTCGCTCCTTGGCACGGGCTTTCATCGCGTCTTTGGTGGCCTGGGCCAGGGTTTCCTTGAGTGTGCTCATGGTTCTTATTCCGTATGTGCCATCTGGGTTTCACAGACTTGCAGGAGCGGCGGGGCGGCCGTCCGCCCATGGGCCGCTCCTACAGGGGGTGTTCGTCAAAGCTTATGGTGAAGGGCAAGAATAGCGCTTTCCCGGACAAACAAAAATCGGCAGGAGGGCCGATTTATACAGCCGAAGACTGCCCCGAAGGGGCGGCACAGGGATGTGCCAAACAAAAAACGGCGCGCGAGTCTGGCTCGCACGCCGTTTTCGGATTCCGCTGCGGGATCTGTCCCGCCCGGCGACTGCTATTTAGTACAGGCGCTGGAACTTGCGGTTTTCGCGCTGCAGCTTCTTGGCGTGACGCTTGACAGCGGCGGCAGCCTTGCGCTTGCGCACTGCAGTCGGCTTCTCGTAGAACTCGCGGCGACGTACTTCGGACAGTACACCGGCTTTTTCACAGGAGCGCTTGAAGCGGCGCAGGGCGATATCGAAAGGTTCGTTGTCTTTCAGTCGTACTGATGGCATTGGTTTACCTGTAATTCGTTTCTCTCGGCCTTTCCGGCAATTGCTTTTTCGCATCTCGCAGTTGCAATCCGGCGGCCGGTTCACAGCGAGGGCGCAAATTCTAAACACTTGGATCGGCGATCGCAAGCCTCTTTTCGGGTATGATAGCGCCCCTTCGGGCCGGTCCCTACAAAGAGCCTCCGGGCCAATAGATAGAAAGCCTTCGAGCCAGTTATATAGAGAGATGAAGTGCGAGTTCTGGGTATAGAAACCTCCTGCGACGAGACCGGCGTGGCCATTTACGACACCGAAAAGGGGCTGCTCGGTCACGCCCTCTTCAGCCAGGTGGATCTGCACGCCGATTATGGCGGTGTAGTGCCGGAACTGGCCAGTCGCGACCATGTGCGCAAGCTACTGCCGCTGGTGCGTCAGGTGATGGGCAAGACGGATACGCGGCCGACCGATCTGGACGGTATCGCCTATACGGCGGGGCCGGGCCTCGTCGGCGCGCTGATGGTGGGTGCCTGCGCCGGCCGCGCCCTGGCCTACGGCTGGGATATACCGGCGGTGGCGATCCATCATATGGAGGGCCACCTGCTGGCGCCGATGCTGGAGGAGCAGCCGCCGGCTTTCCCCTTTGTTGCCCTGTTGGTGTCCGGTGGCCACACCCAACTGGTGAATGTGCGCGGCCTCGGTGACTATGAGCTGATGGGCGAGTCCCTGGACGATGCCGCCGGCGAGGCATTCGACAAGGCGGCCAAGATGCTGGACCTGGACTACCCGGGTGGCCCGCGCCTGGCCGCACTGGCGGAGAAGGGGGATCCGCAGCGCTTCACCTTCCCGCGGCCGATGACCGACAGGCCGGGGCTCGACTTCAGCTTTTCCGGCCTCAAGACCTATACATTGACAACGGTGCGCGACCACGCCCTGGCGGATGGCCTGCCGGATGAGCAGACCTGCGCGGATATCGCCGCCGCCTTCCAGATGGCGGTGGTGGATACGCTGGTGATCAAGTGCCGCCGTGCCATTAAGGCGTCCGGCCACAAGACTTTGGTCATCGCCGGCGGCGTTTCCGCGAACAAGCTGTTGCGTGCGCGCCTGGAGGCGAAGTTGCGCGAAGAGGGGGCTGGGGTCTTCTATCCGCGCCACGAGTTCTGCACCGATAATGGCGCCATGATCGCCTATGCTGGCTGCCTGCGCCTGCAGGCGGGGGAACAGTCTGACCTGGCTATAGAAGTGCGGCCGCGCTGGCCGATGACGGAATTGAAAGGGAGTCTCAGCTGACCCATGGATATCGTTTATATACGGGATTTGAAGGTGGATACCATTATCGGTATCTACGACTGGGAGCGCGAAGTACGCCAGACGGTGAGCCTGGACCTGGAGATGGCCTTCGACATCAGCGAGGCCGCGCGCACCGACGATATCCGGCACACCCTCAACTACAAGGCGGTGGCCAAGCGGTTGATCGCGTTTATCGAGGGCAGTGAGTTCCTGCTGGTGGAAACCATGGCGGAACAGGCGGCGGCCATAGTGCGGGAGGAGTTCGCGGTGTCCTGGCTGCGCCTGCGACTATCCAAACCCGGCGCCGTGCGCGGCTCCCGCGATGTGGGGGTCATCATCGAGCGCGGTGACAGGCCGGCCACTGGCGCCGCGGCGGAGGTGTGATGGTGGCGCAGGTATTCCTCAGCCTCGGCAGCAATATCGATCGCGAGCGGCATATCCGCGCAGGGCTCGATGCGCTGGCAGGGCAATTCGGCGCATTGCAGGTCTCGCGGGTTTTCGAGAGTGTGGCCGTGGGTTTCGATGGCGACAACTTTTACAACCTGGTGGTCGGCATTCACACCGACCTGCCGGTGGGCCAGCTGGCCCTGCGCCTGCGCGAAATCGAGGATGCCAACGGCCGCCTGCGCGCCGGACCCAAGTTCAGCGCCCGCACCCTGGATATCGATATCCTGACCTACGACGACCTGAGCGGTACCGTCGACGGCGTTAAACTCCCGCGTGGAGAGATCCTCAAGAATGCGTTTGTGCTGTTGCCGCTGGCGGAGCTGGCGCCGGATGCCGTCCACCCGCTGGAGCGGAAGAGTTACCGGCAGCTGTGGGAAGAGTACGACCAGGCTTCGCAAGAGTTGTGGCCGGTCAGCTTTGACGCTTCGGGTGGGTAAAGGCCACGGTTAAAAAAAGCAAACTAGAAAGCGGCCGATAGGGGCCGCTTTCTAGTTTGGCGGGCTGCCCCATTAGCTCAGGCTGGCCAGTGCTTCCCTGGTAAAGGGAACGATTTCCTTTTCGCGCCCGTCCCGCACCTTCGCCAGCCAGTGGGGGTCCTGCAGCAGGGCCCGCCCGACCGCGATCAGGTCGAATTCGCCTTTGTCCATACGCCGGCTCAGTTCGCCGAGGCCTGTGGGGTTGGCGGTGCCGCCCATGCCCTGGTTGTTGCCGCCGATAAAGTCATCGTCCAGGCCGACGCTGCCCACGGAAATGACCGGCTTGCCGGTGAGTTCCCTGGTCCAGCCGGCCAGATTGAGATCGGAGTCGTTAAACTCTCGCCCCCAGAGGCGCCTGGGCGAGGAGTGGAAGATGCCGACGCCGGCGTCGACCAGCGGCGCCAGCAGGCGCCGCAGTTCTTCCGGGTTCTGCGCCAGCCTGGCGTCGTAGTCCTGCTGCTTCCACTGGGAGTAGCGGAATACGATGGTGAAATCCTCGCCCACCGCCTCGCGCACGGCCTCGACAATCTCCACCGCAAAGCGGCTGCGGTTCTCGATGGTGCCGCCGTACTCGTCGTCGCGCTGGTTGGTGCCCTCCCAGAGAAACTGGTCGATCAGGTAGCCGTGGGCGCCGTGGATTTCCACGCCGTCAAAGCCGACTTCCTTCGCTGCCCTGGCCGAGTCGGCGAAGGCGCGCACCACTTCGCGGATATCCTCCCTGGTCATCGCGTGACCATTGGGCTTGCCCGGCTTGAACAGGCCGGACGGTGAGTAGCCCGGTACGGATTTGTCCGGCCCTATGCCCTCCCTGCGCACGGCGCCGACATGCCACAGCTGCGGGATTATCTGACCGCCGGCCGCGTGCACCTCGTCCACCACCTGCTTCCAGCCCGCCATGGCTTCATCGCCGTAGATCGCGGGCACGTTTTCGTAGCCGTTGGCGGCCCTGTGGCCGATGAAGGTGCCCTCGGTGATGATCAGGCCGACCTCGCCCTCGGCGCGGCGGCGGTAGTAGCCGGCCACCTGGTCGTTGGCGACATAGCCCGGGGAGGCGGTGCGCGTCATGGGGGCCATGGCCACCCGGTTGCGCAGTTTCAGGGATTTATGCTCGAAGGGGCGCAGCAGGCTGTCCAGGGAACCACTCATATCACTCTCCCGAATTGCTTCAGTAAACGGCGGAATCGGGCCAGTCGGGTGACTGGCTCCGTTAATCTGGTTGCGTTATGAAACTGTATTTGGTTTCTTGATGCAACCTTTTCCGCGTATACTGCGCCGATGACACGCAAACGTTTTGATGATCTGGGCTGTTCCGTCGCCTGCGCGCTGAACGAGGTGGGTGACTGGTGGTCCCTGCTGGTGATCAAGCAGGCGATGCTGGGCACGCGTCGCTTCGTGGATTTCCAGAGTGGCCTCGGCATTGCCAAGAATATTCTCTGTGACCGCCTGTCCCGCCTGGTGGACAATGGCGTAATGACCCGCGTCAATGTGGGTGAGCACGGTACCCGCTATGAGTACCGCCTGACCGACAAGGGGCGGGACCTGTTCGCGGTGGTGGTTGCCCTGCGCCAGTGGAGCGAGCGCTGGAACGGCAACAGGGACGATATGCAGCTGGTGGCCAGGGCCACCGGTGAAGCCATTGCGCCGCTGGTCGTGCAGAGCGCCGACGGCGAGGCACTGACGGTCAGGGATGTGTTGTTCGTGGATGAAAACGGCCAGCCGCTGGAGCGGGCTGGCTGAAGCACTCTGCCCGCGGGTGCCTGTTACCCCTGTCTCGTGAGAGTGAATGCAGCAGCCGGGGTCCTAAAAATTTCTTTTCGGCCTCCCGGTACCAGCTTGCGGCTCAGATGTTCAGGTTGCGGCCACCGTCTACGGCAATCACCTGGCCACTGATATAGGGGGCTTCGGTGACGAGAAAGCGCACCGTGCGCGCAATGTCCGCCTCGCTGCCGGTGCGGGCCAGGGGTATGCGCTCTAGGATCTGTGCCTGGGCAGCTTCGTCTCCGGTTTCCTGTTCGGGCCAGAGTATGGCGCCGGGTGCCACCGAGTTGACGCGCACCTCCGGGGCCAGTTCCAGAGCCAGGCTCTTGGTCAGCATCACCAGGCCGGCCTTGGCGGCACAGTAGATCGGGTGTCTCGGCATGGGGCGCTCGGCGTGAATGTCCGCCATATTGACGATGCAGCCGCTCCCCCCGCCATTGCTGGCGCGGGAGAGGGTTTTTGCCAGCGCCTGACTCAGGAAGAAGGGCGCCTTCAGGTTGCTGCCGATCAGCTGGTCCCACTGTTGCTCGTCTGCGCTGCCGACCGGGGTGGGGAAGAAAGCCGAGGCGTTATTGACCAGCACATCGATTCCTCCCCACTGGTCTGTGGCCTGTTCGGCCAGTCTCTCGCAGTCGGTGGCGCTGCCCAGTTCACTCTGGATCGCCACGGCTGAGTCCGGGCGGACACTGTTCAGTTCTTCCACCAGCTGCTGCGCCGCGCCGGCTGAACTGCGGTAGTGGATGATGACCCGGTGATCCCGGTGCAGCTCGCGGGCGATGGCGCGGCCGAGGCGGGCGGCGGCGCCGGTGATCAGTGCGTTACGCATTGGGGTGGTCTTCCTTTACCTTGGCAATGGCGCGGATGCGCGCGCGGTCCAGGGCTTTACCCAGTTCGGCGCCCTCGTAGCCCTGTTCCATCAGCCCGTCGGCGGTGACCGCTGCGGCGGCCTCGCGCACCGCGCGCAAGTAGTCGACCTGGGGGTAGTCCCGGTCCTGCAGGCCCTTGCGGCCGCGGGCGTCCGCCTCGCAGGCGAGCAGGAACTGCTCGAATCTCTCCGGCCGGCGCAGGGCATCGAGGGCGCGCAGCAGCTTCATCAGGGTCTGCGGTCGCAGTTCGAAAGCCTTGTGGCAGTGGAGGTGGTATTCGCACACGCCGGTGGCCAGTGCGGTCAGCTGCTTGGGGACGCGCCAGCGTCTGCAGACGTCGCGCACCAGCGGCAGGCCGGCACACTCGTGGCCGCGGTGGCTGGGCAGTATTTCCTTCGGAGTGAGGCCTTTGCCCAGATCGTGTACCAGTACCGCAAAACGCACCGGCAGTTCAGGCGGCGCCATGCGCAGGGCCATCAGCACATGTTCGCCGGTGTCAATTTCCGGGTGATGCTGGGGTGGCTGGGGGATACCGAACAGCTGTTCCAGCTCCGGAAGCAGTATCTCAAGGGCGCCGCACTCGCGCAGCACGCGGACAAAGACATCCGGATCCGGCTCGGTCAGTGCGCGGCTGATCTCCTTCCACACCCGCTCGGCCACCAGGTGCTGGACCTCACCCTCGTCGACCATCTGCCGCATCAGCGCCATGGTCTCGTCGGCGATGGTAAAACCCAGGTGGTGGTAGCGGGCGGCGAAGCGGGCCACGCGCAATATACGCAGAGGGTCTTCGGCAAAGGCGGGGGAGATGTGGCGCAGCAGCCGTGCCTCCAGGTCGGTGCGACCGCCGTAGGGGTCGATCAACTCACCGTCTTCTCCCTCAGCCATGGCATTGATGGTGAGGTCGCGGCGCAGCAGGTCCTGCTCCAGGGTGACATCGGGGGATGCGTGTACCGTAAATCCGCCATAGCCGTGGCCGCTCTTGCGCTCGGTGCGCGCCAGGGCGTACTCCTCGCTGGTCTCCGGGTGCAGAAATACCGGGAAGTCCTTGCCCACCGGGCTGAAGCCGAGGCCACGCATCTGCTTTTCATCGGCCCCCACTACCACCCAATCGCGCTCGTGGATCGGCCGGTCGAGCAGCCTGTCGCGCACGGCGCCGCCGACCAGGTATATCTTCATCGGGAGGGCTCCGGGGAGGGGTGAATGGTTTGCCGGGGTGAGCTGTGCACTGCCATAAATCCAATAGTTCCGGCGCCGCACCCTTATCTCGGGAGCGGTATATATCGAGAGGAGTGAAATCTGGAGTTTCGGCAAGATAAAAAAAAGGCCCCGAAAATACAAGGGGGCCCAGGGTCTTAGGGTATTCGCTCGGGAATATCCGTTCGCCATTCAAAGAGACTGATGCCATGCCTGGCTGCGCCCGTGGGCGCTTCGGCATCCAAGAGAACTGCCGATTCGTGACCATTCTATTTAACCTGCCATAACTGTCAACTCTACCATTCATTATTTTTTGAGGGGGTTTCTCTGCCGTTCGTTAATAAAGTACATGGGCCGAGTTTCAAGCTGGTTTTGCAGCATTGAACAGCATAATTTATAAGGGCATTTCGAAAAAACAGGATAAATTCGCGTTAAACTGTGAATTACAGCCGCATGTTGCGTATGCGGACTTCGAAAGTGCCTGTCAGTAATTGCAGGATGTTGGGGGAAGAATAAAGATGAACGAACTGCATGTGCTTACCACCGGGGAGGCCGCGAGATACTGTGGGGTGAATTTCCGCACCGTAATTCGCTGGATTGAACGGGGTCAGCTCAAGGCATACAAGCTGCCTGGTCGTGGAGATCACCGTATCTGCGTCGACGACTTTGTCGGTTTTTTGCGCGATAACGCCATGCCGGTGCCCAGTGAGCTGGCCGCTGCCAGCCGCAAGGTGCTGCTGCTGGCGAGTGACCCGGAGCTGACCGCCGCCGGCCGCCAGGCCCTGCAGCAGGTGGGTTGCGATGTCGAGGTGGCCGGAGACAGCTTTATCGCCGGAACCCTGATGGCGGGCTGTAAGCCAGCCCTGATGGTGATTGATGCCAATCTGGTGGGGGTCAACGGCTTCCAGATCCTGGATCACCTGCGCTCGCGCAGCGAGTACGCCAACGTGCGTGTGCTGGTGGTAGCGCCGGCCGGTGAGCGGGATCAGCAGCGCTGGCTGGATGCCGGGGCGGATGCCCTGGTGGCCCACCCGGGCGAGCGCAGCGAGCTGGCGGCCAAGGTGAAGTTGCTGCTCGAAGTGTGATTAGTGATCAGTGGTTGGTGGTCAGTGGCTGCAGCCCTGCTGAACACTCACCACCAACCACTGGCCACTCGTCAAATGGGCTTGGGAACCAGCATCGATTCCTCTTCCCGGTCGGGCCTGTCCCTGCCCAGTTCCGGGCAGTGATAGCTGGCGGTGATTTCTTCGCCATTCAGGCTGTGTAGGTGCACGTCGAATCCCCACAGGCGGTGCAGGTGACGTAGCACCTCATTGGTGTCCTTGCCCAGTGGGCGGCGGCGATGCTGGGTGTGGTGCAGGGTCAGGGAGCGGTCCCCGCGGGTTTCCACCGAATAGACCTGGATGTTGGGTTCGCGGTTGCCCAGGTTGTACTGCCCGGCCAGATTGGCGCGCAGCTCCCGGTAGCCATCCTCGTCGTGGATGGCACTGACCACTATCTCGTTCTCGCGGTCGTTGTCGCTGATGGAGAAGAGCTTCATGTCGCGCATCACCTTCGGCGACAGAAACTGCAGGATAAAGCTCTCATCCTTGAAGTCGCGCATGGCGAACTGCAGCGTCTCCTTCCAGTTGCTTCCCGCGATGTCCGGGAACCACTGGCGATCCTCATCGGTGGGATTTTCGCAGATGCGCCTCAGGTCGCTGAAGATGCTGAAGCCCAGGGTGTAGGGATTGATGCCGTTGTAGTAGGGGGTGTCGAAGGATGGCTGGTAGATCACATTGGTGTGACTCTGCAGGAACTCCATCATAAAGCCTTCGGTCACCCGGCCGCGTCGATAGAGTTCGGACAACAGTGTGTAGTGCCAGAAGGTGGCCCAACCCTCGTTCATTACCTGGGTCTGGCGCTGTGGATAGAAATACTGTGCCAGCTTGCGCACTATGCGCACCAGCTCCCGCTGCCAGTTCTCCAGCAGCGGCGCATTTTTCTCGACGAAGTAGAGGAGATTTTCCTGGGGCTCCTCCGGGAAGCGCCTTACTGCCGCTTCTTCCGCTCCCTCGCCCAGTTTGGGGATTGTCCGCCACAAGTCATTCAATTGCCGCTGGCGGTATTCCTCCCGCTCCTTCTGCCGCCGCTCCTCTTCCACCGCCGAGATGGGGTATGGACGCTTGTAGCGGTCCACACCGTAATTCATCAGCGCGTGGCAGGAATCCAGGATCGCCTCCACCTCGTCCAGGCCATGGCGCTCTTCGCAGCGGGCGATGTAGTTCTTGGCGAAAATCAGGTAGTCGATGATGCTGCTGGCATCTGTCCAGGAGCGGAACAGGTAATTGCCCTTGAAAAAGGAGTTATGGCCGTAACTGGCGTGAGCGATTACCAGTGCCTGCATCGTCATGGTGTTTTCTTCCATGAGATAGGCGATACAGGGATTGGAGTTGATCACAATCTCATAGGCCAGGCCCATCAGTCCGCGCTGGTAGTTGTTCTCCACGCTGATGAACTGCTTGCCGAAAGACCAGTGGTTGTAGCCCACTGGCATGCCCACCGATGAGTAGGCGTCCATCATCTGTTCGGAGCTGATCACCTCTATCTGGTTGGGGTAGGTGTCCAGGCCAAACTCCTCCGCCAGTTCGCCGATGGCCCGGTCGTAGTCCTGGATCAGCTCGAAAGTCCACTCCGAGCTGGTGGAGATGGGGCCGCTGGATTCCGACTTGGGCGCATCGGTCTCGGTTGTAAAAGTATCTAGCATCAGGCGGCAACCTTCTGGCTGAACAGTTGGCGGAAAACCGGGTAGATATCCTGTACGTCGACTATCTGCTCCATGGCAAAATGATTCGGGAACAGGGTGCGCACGCTTTCGTACTCCTCCCACAGCGCCTGGTGATCTCTCGGAGTAATCTCCACGTAGGAGTAGTACTGCACGTGGGGCATGATGTCGTCGATCAGTATCTTGTGGCAGGTGCTTGAGTCGTCGTTCCAGTTGTCGCCATCAGATGCCTGGGCGCCGTAGATATTCCACTCGCTGGCGGGGTAACGCTCGTGCATGATGCGGCGCATCAGTTTCAGTGCACTGGAAACGATGGTGCCGCCGGTTTCTCGCGAATAGAAAAACTCCTCCTCGTCCACTTCCTTGGCGCTGGTATGGTGGCGGATAAATACCACTTCGGTGTATTCATAGCTGCGCTGCAGAAACAGGTACAGCAGCAGGAAGAAACGCTTGGCCATATCCTTGGTGGCCTGGTTCATGGAACCGGACACGTCCATCAGGCAGAACATCACCGCGCGGGACCGGGGGCGCGGCTGGCGCACCAGTAAGTTGTACTTGAGATCGAAGTCGTCGAGGAAGGGCACGCGATCTATGCGGCGGCGCAGCTCGGCAATTTCGCCGCTCAGTGACTCGATCCTGCGTTGGTCACGCAGGGCCGGATCCTTGTTTTCCTCCTGTTCGAGCTCCAGTTCCAGTTCGCGAATATTGCGCCGCTTGCTGCTGGTCAATGCGATACGCCGCGCATTCGCCGCACGCAGAGAGCGCACCACATTGATACGGCCCGGTGTGCCCTCGTTACTGATGCCGGCGCGCACCACCTGGAATGACTCGTTGCCGGCCAGGCGGCGCTTGATCATATTGGGCAGCTGCAGGCCCTCGAACATAAAGTCGAGAAATTCTTCCTGGGAGATCTGGAAGACGAACTCATCCACGCCTTCGCCGCTGTCACTGGCGGCTCCGCCGCCTCCACCGCTGCCACCCTGCTGGCCCTGGCGGGGAATCCTGTCGCCGGAAATGAATTCCTTGTTGCCGGGCAATACCCGCTCGACGTGGCCGCCGGCACCGTGGGAAAAAATGGGTTCGTTGATATCGCGGGTGGGGATACTGATACGTTCCCCCTTATCCATATCGGTAATGGAGCGGCTGTTCATCGCCTCTCCGACAGCCTTCTTGATATGGGCCTTGTAACGGCGCAGGAACCGCTGGCGGTTGACTGTGCTTTTCTTTTTGCCGTTCAGGCGGCGGTCGATGATGTAACTCATATTACTGCCTTGTGACCAGGTGGTCCGCTTGTGGCTCCGTGGCGGCCGTGCTGCCGGTGGCCTTTCGCGGGACACGCCGTGAATACATCCCTGTAGGCTTGTCGGCCGGGTCCCTCCGGCCGACAGTCCCGCAAAAGGCCACCGGCATCACGTCCTTCGCATTTGATCCGGCGTCCAGTACGGGCTCGCCTTGGCTAAATGGTTGTTTTCGCTATTGCGACTTGCGCACCCGCAGATACCACTCCGAAAGCAGGCGCACCTGTTTCTCCGTATACCCCCGCTCCACCATTCGGGCGACAAAATCGGCATGTTTCTTCTTGTCGTCTGCAGAGGCCTTGGTGTTGAAGGAGATCACCGGCAGCAGGTCCTCGGTATTGGAGAACATCTTCTTCTCGATCACCGCGCGCAGTTTTTCGTAGGAGCGCCAGTCGGGGTTCTTGCCCTGGTTGTTGGCGCGGGCGCGCAGTACGAAGTTGACTATCTCATTGCGGAAATCCTTCGGGTTGGAAATGCCGGCGGGTTTCTCAGTCTTTTCCAGCTCCTCGTTCAGTGCGCCGCGATCGAGTATCTCGCCGGTCTCCGGGTCACGGTATTCCTGGTCCTGGATCCAGAAATCGGCATAGGTAACATAGCGATCGAACAGGTTCTGGCCGTACTCGGCATAGGATTCGAGGTAGGCGGTCTGAATTTCCTTGCCAATAAACTCAACATAGCGCGGCGCCAGGTATTCCTTGATAAAGCCCAGGTAGTTTTCCTGGACCTCCGGCGGGAACTGTTCCTGCTCTATCTGCTGCTCGAGGACGTAGAGCAAGTGCACCGGATTGGCCGCCACTTCGGTGGCGTCGAAATTGAACACCTTGGACAGTATCTTGAATGCAAAGCGTGTGGAGAGACCGTTCATGCCCTCGTCGACGCCGGCGTTGTCCCTGTACTCCTGGATGGTCTTGGCCTTTGGATCCGTATCCTTCAGGTTCTCACCGTCGTAGATACGCATCTTCGAGTAGAGACTGGAATTTTCCGGGTTCTTGACCCGGGACAGCACCGAGAACTGTGCCAGCATACGCAGTGTGTCCGGCGCGCAGGGGGCTTTGCTCAGGGAGCTGTTTTCCAGCAGCTTGCCGTAAATCTTGATTTCCTCCTGCACCCGCACACAGTAGGGGACCTTGACGATATAGATACGATCGAGGAAAGCTTCGTTATTGCGGTTGTTGCGGAAGGACTGCCACTCGGACTCGTTGGAGTGGGCAAGAATGGTACCGTTGAACGGTATCGACCCAAGGCCTTCGGTGCTGTTGTAGTTGCCCTCCTGGGTGGCGGTCAGCAGCGGGTGCAGTACCTTGATCGGCGCCTTGAACATCTCCACAAATTCCATCAGCCCCTGGTTGGCGCGGCACAGGCTGCCGGAGAAACTGTAGGCATCCGGATCGTTCTGTGGAAAATCCTCCAGCTTGCGGATATCGATCTTGCCCACCAGGGAGGAGATATCCTGGTTGTTTTCGTCGCCCGGCTCCGTCTTGGAGATGGCTACCTGGTCGAGAATCGACGGACGGATTTTCACCACGCGGAACTTGCTGATATCGCCTTTGTATTCATGCAGTCGCTTCACTGCCCAGGGCGACATGATCGTATTCACATAGCGCCGTGCTATGCCGTAGTCCTCTTCGAGTATCTGGCCGTCCTCATTCGGTGAGAACAAGCTGAGGGGAGACTCGAATACCGGCGAACCCTTGATGGCATAGATGGGGACTTCTTCCATCAGCGCCTTGAGTCGCTCGGCAAGAGAGGACTTGCCGCCGCCCACCGGTCCCAGCAGATAGAGAATCTGTTTCTTTTCCTCCAGTCCCTGGGCCGCGTGGCGGAAGAAGGAGACGATCTGCTCAATCGCCTCCTCCATGCCGTAAAATTCGCTGAAGGCCTCGTAGCGCTTGATCACCTTGTTGGAAAAGATGCGCGACAGGCGCGGGTCGCGGGAAGTATCCACCAGCTCCGCCTCGCCAATGGCCATCAGCATGCGCTCGGCCGGGGAGGCGTAGGCACTGCGGTCGGTCCTGCACAGCTCCAGGTATTCCTGAATGCTGAGCTCTTCATCCTGGATGGATTCGTACCTCTCCAGGTAGTGATTGAAAATCGTCATGATGTACGGCTCCCTGTAGCGTGTCGGACAGCGTTCGGCGTCCTGCCAGTCGCGCTGGATGAATGCACAGCCTACTGCGTCAAAAGTGCGTCTAACCCGATGGGCTGTGGCCTGGACGCTAAGCCTTCTCGGTGGCTTAGCGTTTCTGGGATGCGCTTGGGCGCAAAACACTATCTTTATTACCAGTGGCAGTGATAGCTCACCGCCGCGCGGAAGCAAAGGCGAAATGACTTCCTGCACTTCCAGCATAGTCTTCCGTGTAACGGCGGCGGCGAAACGCCGCCAACATAGGTTGAATCTGACGGCAGTTTTGCGCTCTACTAGGCACCTTCTTGAGAACTCAATGTGATTAGAGGAAGTCGTTATGGCGATCCTGGTTACCGGCGGCGCCGGTTATATCGGCAGTCATACGTGTGTCGAATTGCTCGCCGCGGGCTGGGATCCGGTGGTGGTGGACAACCTGTCCAACAGTAGCGAAGCCTCCCTGCACCGGGTTGAGGCCATCGCCGGGCGCCAGGTGCCTTTCCACAGGGTCGATATTGGCGATGCCGCCGGGCTGCACGAAATTTTTTCCCGCTATTCCATCGATGCGGTAATTCATTTTGCCGGCCTGAAGGCGGTGGGTGAATCTGTGGCGCAGCCGCTGCGCTATTACCAGAACAATGTTGCCGGTACCCTGACCCTGTGCCAGGTGATGGAGGAGTTCGGCGTGCGCCAGCTGATCTTCAGCTCCTCGGCCACCGTCTACGGTGACCCGGCCAGCGTACCCATTCGCGAAAACTTCCCCACCGGGGCCACCAACCCCTACGGTGCCAGCAAATTGATGGTGGAAGACATGCTGCGGGATCTCAGTGCGGCGCCGCAGAGTCAGTGGAAGGTCAGCCTGCTGCGCTACTTCAATCCGATCGGTGCCCACGAGAGTGGCACCATCGGCGAGGACCCGCGCGGTATCCCCAACAACCTGCTGCCCTATGTGGCCCAGGTGGCGGTGGGGCGCCTGCCGCAGCTGCAGGTGTTCGGCGATGACTACGATACCGTCGACGGTACTGGCGTGCGAGACTATATCCACGTGGTCGACCTGGCCCGCGGTCACCTGGCGGCACTGGAAATGCTGCGCCGCAAGGAGACGCCGGAGGGCTGTTACACCCACAACCTGGGCACCGGCCGTGGCAGTTCGGTGCTGGAAATAGTGCGCGCCTTCGAGCGGGTCAGCGGCCGCGAGGTTCCCTACCAGATAGTCCCGCGCCGGCCCGGCGATATCGCTGCCTGCTATGCCGACCCGGCACTGGCGGCGAAGGAATTGGGCTGGAGGGCCGAATTCGACCTGGAGCGAATGGTCGCAGATACCTGGCGCTGGCAGTCGCAGAATCCGAATGGCTACGCCTCATAGGAAGGTCAAAGGAGCGCAGCGACGTGCCCATCGTCCACGGTCTTGACGGGCACGCTGGGCTACCAGTGCAAAAGGAACGACTCCCCTCTATCTGACAGTCGCAACGTCGCCCCCAACGGGCGGCACTCGCGGTCCAGGGTGCCGAGCAGCCAGTCGCGGTCATCGTTTGCCGGCGTCTGCAAGCGGAAGCGACGCATCTCGAACGGAATCACCTCCAGCCGTCGCAGGGCGCCGCTTTCTCTGTCCAGGTCCACGCAGTAGAGCGGGCGCAGGTGCGAGCGGTACTTTTCATGGCCACTGCTGATGCCCTCATAGTCGTTGATCAGATCCCCGCAGCCGTAGAGAATCGCCCGCTGCTGATAGACCTCTATGCCGATGGGGTGGTGGGAGGAGTGGCCGTGCACCAGGTCCACGCCGGCGTCGATCAGCCTATGGGCGAATACCCGTTGTTGGGGCGCGATGCGGTAGCCCCAGTTGCCGCCCCAGTGGATGGAGACAATGACCAGGTCCCCGGACTGCCGATAGACGTCTATCTGCTGCGCCAGGCCTTGCGCGGTTTCAGCGGACAGGTTGCCAATAAAATTGACTCCGGCTCTATTCTCTGTCGCCGCCCACTCCTCTGGAATGCCGCTGCTGTAGTGACCGCAGGCGAACACCAGCAGCCGTTTCTCTCCGAGATTTGCTACCGCCGGCGCCGCGGCGGAGTCGGCATCTATTCCCGCACCGGCAACTTCCAGTCCCGCCTGCCGCAGGCTGAGCAGTGTCTCCTGCAATCCAGCGTAACCCCAGTCCAGTACATGGTTGTTGGCCAGGCTGCATATGTCTATCTGCGCGGCGGTAATGGCCGGCATATTGCCCGGGTGCATGCGATAGTTGATGCCCTTGCCGGGCCAGAAATCGTCGCAGCGGGTCACGGCGGTTTCCAGATTGATGATCCTGCAATCCGCCTCGCGCGCAGCCATGGCCCCGAGCGCCTCGCCCCACAAATAGTCATATGGCACGGGTAGCGGAATGCCGCCATTGCGCTCCTCCGCGAGTGCGATATAGCCCTTGGCGGAGCGCATATGGGATTCATGGATCTGCGGGTTGCCGGCGCAGGACAGTACCTGGTCAATGCCGCGGCCGGTCATTACGTCGCCGGTGAGGATCAGTCTGAAACCATTGGATCGCAAGTCACGCCTTTATGCGAGTACTGGATTCGTAATTCAAAGCGTACAGTCGAGGAAGGCCAAATGGTCGCGGCCATCGAATTTAGTGTGAGCAGCCCCTAGAGACTGCAGTCTGCACAGAAAAACTCTTCGTCACTGAGCCTCATCGCAGTCAGGTAGCCGCCCCAGACGCAGCCGGTATCCAGCGCATAGACATTTTTTGTATCGGCCCTGCCTTCCAGCGCCGCCCAGTGGCCGAAGATGATCTTGTCGTTCCTGGTCTTTCTGTCGGGGAAGCTGAACCAGGGTCTGTAGTCGCCGTGCTCGGCCTGGGGGCCGCGTTTGGTGACCAGGTCGAGGGTGCCATCGGCCTTGCAGAAGCGCATGCGGGTGAAATAGTTGGTGATGGAGCGCAGCCGCTCGATGCCGAGCAGGTGGTCGCTCCAGCAGTGGGGCTCGTTGCCGTACATGCCGTAGAAGAAGGCCTTGGCCAGGGCGTCGTCGGCCAGGGCATGGTGCATTTCGCGGGACAATTCCAGCGCCTTGGTGATGCTCCAGATCGGCGGTATGCCGGCGTGCACCATGGTGAAACCTTTCTTGTGCACCACCAGCGGCAGTCCCTGCAGCCAGCTCAGCAGTTTGTCGGCGTCCTTGGCGCGCAGTACTTTTGCCAGGTCGTGCTCGTGATCGGTGAGGCGCTTGGCGCCGTGGGCCAGCGCCAGCAGGTGCAGGTCGTGGTTGCCCAGCACCGCGGTGACCTGGTGTCGGTGCTCGTACAGAAAGCGCAGTGTGCCGAGGCTGTCGTGGCCGCGGTGCACCATATCGCCGGCCAGCCACAGCTTGTCGCGGTCGGGGCGGAAATGGATTTTTTTCAGCAGTCGCTGCAGCGGCTCAAAACAGCCCTGTATATCGCCGATGGCGTAGGTGGCCAAAACACAACCCCGAATCTTTTCCGTTACTTTTTTTCGAGCTCAGCGCAGTAGTTTGCCAGCTGCACGAATTCCTGCACGCTGAAAGTTTCCGGTCGCCGCCCTGCGTCCACCGGCAACCGGTCGGTATCGAGGTCAGGATACAGGGGTTTGATGGCATTGCGCAGTGTCTTGCGCCGCTGCTGGAAGGCGACATTGACGATGCGTTCCAACAGCGCCTCATCCTGGGCCGGGTGGGGTGGGCTGGCGTGGGGGATCAGGCGCACTATGGCGGATTCCACCTTGGGCGCCGGGCGGAAGGACTGCGGCGGTACCGGGAAGAGTCCCTGTACGCGGCAGTGGTACTGCACCATCACGCTGAGGCGGCCATAGGACTTGTTGCCCGGGGTGGCACTGAGTCTGTCCACCACTTCTTTCTGCAGCATAAAGTGCATGTCCTGCACCTTGCCCCTGAAACTGAGCAGGTGAAACAGCAGCGGTGTGGAAATGTTGTAGGGCAGGTTGCCAACAATGCGCAGCGGCCTGCCGCCGGCCTCTTCGGAGAGAGTGCCGAAGTCGAATTTGAGCGCGTCCTTTTCGATAATGCTGAATTCCGGATAGTCGCGGAATTTGAATTGCAGTAGCGGTATCAGGTCGCGGTCCAGTTCCACTGCAGTGAGCGACGGGCAGCGCTGCAATAAAAGTTGGGTGATGGCCCCCTGGCCGGGGCCGATTTCCACCAGCTTGTCGGTTTCCTTGGGCGCCACGGCGCGCACTATACGCTCGATAATATTCTCATCGACGAGGAAGTTCTGGCCGAAGCGCTTGCGCGCCTTGTGTTGGAAAAAGTTATCCATCAATAAATCTGTACGTTGAAAAGAGGTTTACAGGCTGCGCAGTTTGGCCAGCTGAATCGCCTCGGCCAGCGCCGCCTGCAGACTGCCGTTGTCGGCCACACCCTGGCCGGCGATATTGAGCGCGGTGCCGTGGTCCACCGAGGTGCGGATGAACGGCAGTCCGAGGGTGATATTGACCGCGTGGCCGAAGCCCTTGAATTTTAACACCGGCAGGCCCTGGTCGTGATACATGGCCAGCACCGCGTCACAGCGCGCCAGCTGTGGCGGTGTGAAGAGGGTGTCGGCGGGCAGAGGACCTATCAGTTGCAGGCCCAGGGCGCGCAGCTTGTCCAGGGCCGGCTCTATGATCTCTATCTCCTCTCGCCCCAGATGGCCGCCCTCGCCGGCGTGGGGGTTGAGGCCGCAGACGCCGATACGGGGGGTCTCGATGCGGAACTGATCGCGCAGGCTGCGGTGCAGTATGGTGATGATCTGCTCCAGACGCGGACCGGTAACGGCGGCGCTGACGTCCTTGAGCGGCAGGTGCGTGGTCACCAGGGCTACGCGCAGTTCTTCCGCCGCAAGCATCATCACTACGCGCTCGACACCGGCGAGCTCGGCAAAGAATTCGGTGTGGCCGCTGAAGACGATACCGGCGTCGTTGATCACGCCCTTGTGCACCGGGCCCGTTACCAGGGCGTCGAAGCGCCGCGCCAGGCAGCCCTCGGCGGCGCTGCGCAGTGTTTCCAGTACGTAGGGGGCGTTGGGGGTATTGAGCCGGCCCGCCTGGGCTGGCTCGGCCATCGACACCGGCTGGATATAGAGGCTGCCGCTGGGGGTTGGTGTGGCGGGCGCCCGGGGATCGAAAGGCAGCAGCTTCAGGGGCTGGCGCAGTTGCGCGGCGGTCTGCTCCAGCAGCTGTGGATCGGCTACCGCGACGATTTGCGCCGTGCTGCCGGCATTGGCTAGCTTGACGGCCAGCTCTGGGCCTATGCCGGCGGGCTCGCCGGGGGTGAGGGCGATTCTGGGGATCATGTTTTCGCCGGTCCAATCAATAAAAATACCGGGCAACGGGTGCCCGGCATTTGCCTGTCCCATCCCTGATCGCGGCCATGGGCGGACGGCCGCCCCGCCGCTCCTACTGGGCGGAATTACTGCTGTGCTTCACCTTCGGTTTCAGAGGGCTCTTCCGGCATATCCGGCAGCTTGATTTCAACATAGGCCTGGTCGCGGATTTCGCGACGCCAGTTCTGCAGCTCTTCCTCGTAGCGGCGGTTGCGCAACAGATTGGCGGCCTGGTTGCGGATATACTGGTCGGTCATATCCTGCTTGCGTCGCCCCTCTACCTGGAGAATATGCCAGCCGAACTGGCTGCGGAATGGCATGGTCACCTCGCCCACTGGCGTATTGTCCATGGCCTGGGTGAACTCGGGCACGAACTGGCCGGGCATGGACCAGCCCAGGTCGCCGCCGGAGAGCATGGTGCCGATATCCTCGGAGTTCTCCCGCGCCAGCTCGCCGAAATCGGCACCGTCGAGAATCTGCTGGCGCAACTCGACCAGTTTGTTGTAGGCGTCGTCGTCGCTGAGAATGGCCGAGGGCTTGACCAGGATATGGCGCACCTTGGTCTGCTCCACCACCTGTTCGGTAGATCCACGCTGGGCGTGGATCTTCAGCAAGTGGAATCCGGCGTCACTGCGGAAGGGGTCGGTGACATCGCCGACGGTGAGACCGTCCAGAGCGTCGGCGAACAGGGTCGGCAGCTCCACTGTCTTGCGCCAGCCGAGATCGCCGCCGGCAAGCGCATTCTGGCCGGCGGAGTTGGCGATGGCGAGGCGACGGAAGTCAACGCCCCCCCGGGACTGTCCGGCGAGTTGCTCGGCTTTTTCGCGCGCCTTGGTCACTTCGTCGCTGGGGGCGCTGGAGCTGACCGGGATCAGGATATGGCCCAATTCGTATTGCGGTGACTTCCAGAATTCGCCCTCCTTGGAGCGCAGGAAGTTGTCGATATCCTGGTCTGTGATCTGGATACGGCGGTTGACGCTGCCCTGCTCGACACGGCGGATCAGCAGCTCCTGGCGGATCTGCTGGCGGAAGGTTTTCATCGACAGGCCGTCGGCGGCCAGCCGCTGGCGGAACTGTTCCGGGCTGACGCCGGCGTTCTGCTGCACCCGTGCTATGGCCTGGTCCAACTCTGCTTCCGAGACGGTGACGCCGGCGCGCGAGGCCATCTGCAGTTGCAGCCGCTCGATAATCAGTTGTTCCAGCACCTGGCGTTGCAGGATATCGGCCGGCGGGGCCTGCACCTGCTGCGCCTGAATCTGGTTCATGATGGTACTCATACGCTGCTGCAGTTCGCTGGCCATCACCACGTCGTCGTCCACCACGGCGACCACCCGATCGAGGGTCTGTACCTGGGCCGAAACGGTATTGGCGAACAGGGCGCACATTGCCAGTAGCGCCAGCTGGCCGCTCTTGGAAGCGAACATCTTCATTATTCTCATCACTGTTTCAGTATTTCTCTCTGATCAAAATTGGCAATGCCCTGGCTGAGCATGCGCGTGACGGTGGTGCCGAGGCCGGCGAGCCCCTTCAACTGCAGCTCCAGGTAGACCCCCTGGTCGAATTCGAGGTCCTCCGGGTCCACAACATCCGCGAGATCGTTGTCCAGGGAGCGGCGCCACACGAGGCGCGCGCGGTAACAGCAGCTGTCATATTCGACGCCGACCAGATATTCCAGTTCCCGGTTGTAGGTGAAATCATAGTTGGCGCCCGCCAGTATAGAGGTGTGGGCGTTGACCGGTAAAACTGCCGAGGCATTGCCCTGGCGGACGGATTCGTCCGTCACCTCACCATCGGCCAGGATGAGCTCGTTGTCATTGCGCTGGTAGACATAGCCGAGGTTGAAGATGCGGAAATCCTCGTCCAGGTAGCGCAGGCTGAAGTTGCCGCGGTTGATATTGTGTTCGCTTTCGTCGTAGACGATCTCGCTGCCGATACGCAGGGACTGGATGGGGCGGCTCTCCAGGCGCGCGGCCAATTCGGAGCGCGGGGAGTCCTGAATAAAGTCGCTGCGGCCGATGCGCGCATCGTCGGAATAGAAGATTTGCCCGACACTGGCGGACAGCAGGTCGCGACCGCTGGCGGGATCGATAAAGCGCGTGGTCAGGCCCAGCGCCACCCGGTCGGCGTCGTCGATGCGGTCGTTGCCGGTAAAGCGACTGTCGCGGAACAGCTGGTCGTAGCTGAAGGTGAACAGTGAGGTGTCGAACAGCAGGTCGTTGCCGCCGTCCCGTGGACTCTGGCTGATATCGATAAAGTCGCTCTGGTCGGCGTCGCTGCTGACCAGGGCAAACAGGCGCGGTTCCAGCGTCTGTACATAGTCGCGCCCGAAGGCGAGGCCGTCGCGCTCGAAATAGAGGCCCGTATCCAGGGTAAACTGACCCGCGGACGCTTCCGGTGTATCGCTGCTCTCCGGCTTCAGGAACTGGTCATCCAGGCGGTAGCTCAGGTAGCGTGCCGCCAGGCCTGGCTTTACATAGCCCCACAGCCACTGCTTGTCCCAGTAGAGTTCGTAGTCCAGGCGGTAGCGTTCGCCGGTGACGAAGTTGCGCGTGCGTTCTGTGACGCTGTCGGGATCAGCGGTGTCAGCGATAAAGCGGATGGTCTGGGTATCGTCGTGATCCCAGCTGGTAACCTCGTTCTGCATCGACAGCAGCCAGTCGCCCCAGCGGTAGTTGCCATCCACATCCAGGCGTGGCAGCTGGGCGTAGGTGTCGAATCTGTCTTTTTGCAGCAACTGGTAGTCCTGGCCGCGCAGTGTCGCCTGCCAGTGCTCGCTGCTGAGGCTGCCCTGTATCGTCTGGTTGACTTTGGTCTCGGCGGACACGCTCAGGTTGGCGGTGTCCAGGTCGCGGAAGTAGTCTGGGTCACTGACCTTGGTGTAGTCGATACTGGTGCGCCAGAAGCTGTCATTGCCGCCCTGCTGTTCCAGGTTTAGCAGCCAGCGGTCCTCGCCCTTGGCGGGCAGTACCAGATCCTCGGGAAAGCCGGCCCGGATCAGGTCGCGTGCGTCCTCGTCGTCGCCGCCCTTGTCGTTCGGCAGGCCGGCTAGGCGCACTTCGGTATTGAACAACTGGCTCAGGTGGCGCACTTCCACTTCCGCGCCAGTGCCACGGTACTGGATATAGCGGGGCACTATGGTGGCGTCCAGTTGTGGCGCGATGTTCCAGTAATAGGGGATGGCGACATCCCAGCCGTTCTCTTCGCTGTTGCTGAGGCTCGGGAACAGGAAGCCGGACAGGCGCGCATCGCCCACGGGGAAGCGCAGGTAGGGGAAGTAGAATACCGGTACGTCGACGATTTCCAGGCGCACGTCCCGCGCCACTCCCTGGCGTTCCACATTGTCGATGGTGATCTGGCCGCCGGTGACCCGCCAGATTTCCTCGCCCGGCTCGCAGCGGGTGTAGTTACCCTGGGTCAGGGTCAGCTCGCCGCTGGCCTCGCGGGCTGCGTGACTGGCGCTACCGTGTACAAAGGCGTCGTGAATCACATAGGTGGCATCCTCGATGGCGGCGGCCCGGCTGTCGGTGTGCACCTGCGCCGCGGCGCCGCGCACCAGCAGGCTGGGCTCGCGCATTTCGATGGCGCCGCGCAGGTAGGCCGTGCTCTCGTTGCGATTCACATCCACCTGATCGGCAAATAGCTGGCGATAGCCCTGGGTGATATGCACATTGCCGCGCAGCTCGGCGGTGCCGTCGTCGAGCCATTTGGATTCATCGGCGGTGGCGCGCAGGGGGGCCTCATCCGGCGCCAGATGGGCGTCCGCATAGTTGCGCGGCGGCGCGACAAAAGCGCCGGAACAGACGGCGGGCATGGCGGCGCGCTGCTCCGGGGTCAGCTGCCATTTGGGCAACCAGTCCAGGTACAGGTAGGGGGTTTCCTCGAGCCCGGTGAACGACTCGTCGGTGGTCGCCTGCTCGGTCGCATTGGCCCACAGCGGCTGCGCGGCGATCAGGCCGATGGCGAGTGAGCGGGGGCGTGAAATTTGTCCGATTGCCAGCGCCAGGCGGCGCCACCGGGAAGCTTCCAGCATCAGGTGATATGTTCCGGCTATCTTTAGTTTTCTTCCGTCGGGAGGCGCAGGGGGTGCCCGTGCGAAAATCAGCGGACGATTCTACTTGAATGTAGATGTGGTTAATAGCCGCTTACCGGTGTGATATCGCGGGGGTTTGTACGGCCGTTGCTGGACGCCGCCGATGTCGAGGTTACAATGCGGCCAGATCACTGGAGTAGTAACGGCGCATGAGTGAGCCTTTGAACGGCGGAACAGATGAAAGGCGAGAGGCGCTGAGTCTCTGGGCGGGGCGCGCTCTGGAGCTGGGCAATCCCGTGCCCTTGCAGACGCTGGCCGGCGATGCAGGCTTTCGCCGCTATTTTCGCACCTTGACCGAGCCGCGCCTGGTCGCGGTGGATTCGCCGCCGCAGCGTACCAATCCCGCGCGCTTTGTCGCCGTGGCGGACTATCTGCGCCGCCACGGTATTCACACGCCGATGGTGGCAGCTGCGGATGTAGAGCAGGGTTTTATGCTGCTGGAGGACCTGGGTGACTGCCAGCTGCTCAGTCGGCTCGATGGCGACAGTGTCGAAGGGCTCTATGCGGAAGTTTTGAGCGAGCTGCTGTGTCTGCAGCAGATTCCGCCGGCAGACGACCTCTTCCCGCCCTACAATCGCGAGCTTCTGCTGACGGAAATGCGCATACTGCCCGAATGGCTGGCGCAAAAACTGCTCGGCTACGAACTCGGCGATGCAGACAGCCGCCTGCTGGAAACTATCTTCGGCCTGCTGCTGGACAGCGCCGCGGAGCAGCCCCAGGTGCTGGTGCACCGCGATTACCACAGCCGCAACCTGATGATCCGCGACGGCGAGCGCCCCGGGGTGGTGGATTTCCAGGATGCAGTCTGGGGTCCTGTGACCTACGACCTGGCATCGCTGCTGCGCGACTGCTATATACGCTGGCCGCGGGAGCGGGTAGAACGCTGGGTGCTTTCCTATGCCGCCACCGCCGAGGCCGCCGGGGTATTGGAGTCAGTGGCGCCGCAGACCTTCCTGCGCTGGTTCGACTGGATGGGGCTGCAGCGGCATATCAAGGTGCTGGGTCTTTTCCCGCGTCTCTACCTGCGCGACGGTAAGCAGGGTTACCTGCCCGACCTGCCGCTGGTGATCCGTTATGCGCTGGAGGTGTCCGAGCGCTACCCTGAACTGAAGCCCTTTGCCGACTGGTTCCGCGCCGAGCTATTGCCGCGCATTGAGCGCCAGGACTGGTACAGGGACTACCGCAGTGCCGGAGAGCAGAACGCGTAATTACAAAGAAAATTTCGATGACCCTTAGCAACAAGAACCCCATTCCCACAGCGATGGTGCTGGCCGCCGGTTTCGGCAAGCGCATGCGCCCGCTCACCGACAGCACACCCAAGCCGCTGCTGCCGGTAGCCGGCAAGCCGCTGATCGAATACGCCCTGGACCGATTGGCCCGTATCGGGGTTGAGCGTGTGGTAATCAATCTCGGCTACCTGGGGCCGAAGATCCGCGAGCAGCTGGGCAGCGGTGAGCGCTGGGGGCTGGAGATCCGCTACTCGGTCGAGCGGGAGGAGGAGCCGCTGGAAACTGCCGGCGGCATACTGAAGGCGCTGCCACTGCTGGGCGAGGATCCCTTCCTGGTCGTCAACGGCGATGTCTGGTGCGATTTCGACCTGGCCCGCTGGCTGCAGCGGCCGCTGCCCGCCGATTGTCCCGGTCGCCTGCTGATGGTGCCCAATCCGCCACACAATCCCGAGGGGGATTTCGGTATCGACAGCGGCCTGCTGTCCGGCACCGCCAAGCCGCGCTACACCTTTGCCGGAATCAGCTGGCTGCGACCGCAGGTACTGACGGAATACCCCCATGTGCGCGACTGTTTCGGTCTGGGCGAGGTGTTTACCTACAACGAGGACAAGATGCAGGCGGAACTCTACGAGGGCGACTGGTGCGATGTGGGCACCCCGGAGCGCCTGGAGCGGCTGGATACACGCCTGGCAGAAGGTAAAGTGAACAAATAAAGGATTTCAGAATGTCGGATAACAAAATAGCGCCCTCCATTCTCTCCGCCGATTTCGCCCGCCTGGGCGAGGAAGTGGATGCGGTGCTGGCTGCCGGTGCCGACTGGGTGCACTTCGATGTCATGGACAATCACTATGTGCCCAACCTGACCATTGGCCCCATGGTTTGCCAGGCCCTGCGCAAACACGGCGTCGAGGCTCCCATCGACGTGCACCTGATGGTTGAGCCGGTGGACGACATGATCCGCATGTTCGCCGACGCCGGCGCCACTTATATCACTTTTCACCCGGAGGCCTCGCGCCACGTGGACCGCTCACTGCAGCTGATCCGCAGCCTCGGCTGCAAGGCCGGCCTGGTGTTCAACCCGGCCACCGGCCTGGATGTGGCCAAGTATGTGATGGACAAGCTGGATATGATCCTGCTGATGTCGGTCAACCCGGGCTTTGGCGGGCAGAAGTTCATCCCCGCCACCCTGGACAAGCTGCGCGAGGCGCGCGCGCTGATCAATGCTTCCGGCCAGGAAATCCGCCTGGAGATCGACGGCGGTGTCACCCGCGACAACATCGCCGAGATAGCCGCCGCCGGCGCTGACACCTTTGTTGCCGGCTCGGCCATCTTCAATGCGGATGACTACGGGGAAGTCGTTGCCGCCATGCGCCGTGAACTGGCTTAGGCTGCGCTGAATCGGGGGCTCTTGCGGCCCCACCCGGTCCCCAGTACACTTTCCCGCCTGCAACGAGGAAACCCCCGTGAATTGCACTGCCCCCCACATTCACAGCTGGCGATGGTGCCGCTGACCCGCTGAGGCCCGCAACCGTTTGCGTGCCACCTGTCTTGCGGGCGGAGTCTGTCGGAACCGCCCGGGAACCAACACTGTCGAAATCATCCCGGAGTCACCATGACCCCAAGCGAATACGCCCAACTTGCGTCCGCGGGTTACAACCGCATACCGCTGGTGCGCCGCGTGCTGGCGGATATCGAAACGCCGCTGTCCACCTACCTCAAGCTGGCCGCCGACCGCTACAGCTACCTGTTGGAGTCGGTGCAGGGCGGTGAGAAGTGGGGCCGCTACTCGATTATCGGCCTGCCGGCGCGCACGCTGTTGCGTGTTCGCGGACATGAAATTACCGTCGAGCGGGACGGCGCCGTTGTGGAGCAGTGTGAGTCCGCCGATCCGCTGGCGTTCGTCGAGGCGTTCCAGCACCGCTACCGGGTGCCGGAACTGCCGGGGCTGCCGCGCTTCAACGGCGGCCTGGTGGGCTATTTCGGCTACGACTGCGTGCGCTATATAGAGCCGCGCCTGGCCGACAGTGCGCCGCCGGACACCCTGGGCAACCCGGATATCCTGCTGATGGTCAGCGACGAACTGGTGGTGTTCGACAACCTGGCCGGCGCAGTGATTTTTATCGTGCACGCGGACCCGGGGCAGGAGAGTGCGTTCGAGCGCGCCCAGCAGCGCCTGGACCAGCTGGTGGGCAAGCTGGCGCAGCCGCTGCCGGATACGGTACCGCTGGACCTGGACGGCAACGCCATTGATGAGTCTGCGTTCAGATCCCACTTCGGCGAGACCGCCTTCAAGCGCGGCGTCGACCGCGTCAAGGAGTACATACTCGCCGGCGACGTGATGCAGGTGGTGCCGTCCCAGCGGCTGTCTGCGCCCTTCGATGCGCCGCCGCTGAATTTCTATCGCGCCCTGCGCAGCCTGAACCCTTCTCCCTATATGTATTTCCTCGACCTGGGCGATCACCAGGTGGTCGGTTCCAGCCCGGAAATCCTGGTGCACCTGGAAGAGGGCGAGATGACGGTGCGCCCGCTGGCCGGCACCCGCCGCCGCGGTGCCAGCGAGGAGGAGGATGTGGCACTGGAAGAGGAGTTGCTCGCGGATCCGAAGGAGCTGGCGGAGCACCTGATGCTGATCGACCTGGGCCGTAACGATGTGGGTAGGGTGGCGGAGACCGGCAGCGTGCAGGTCACCGAGAAGATGGTGGTGGAGCGCTACTCTCACGTCATGCACATTACCTCCAATGTGATCGGTAAACTGAAGGACGGCCTCAGCGGCATAGACGCGCTGCGCGCGGCACTGCCGGCGGGGACTTTATCGGGTGCGCCCAAGATACGCGCCATGGAGATCATCGACGAGCTGGAGCCGGAAAAGCGTGGCATCTACGGCGGTGCGGTCGGCTACCTGGCCTGGAAC
This sequence comes from Microbulbifer taiwanensis, assembly GCF_014904815.1. GTDB lineage: Bacteria > Pseudomonadota > Gammaproteobacteria > Pseudomonadales > Cellvibrionaceae > Microbulbifer > Microbulbifer taiwanensis. The sequence continues at coordinate 14,800 of NZ_JACZFR010000051.1, read as the reverse complement.
GGCAATATGGACACCGCCATTGCGATACGAACGGCGGTCATCAAGGATGGTCACCTGTATATCCAGGCCGGTGCCGGCCTGGTGGCCGACTCGGATCCCCAGGCCGAGTGGGATGAAACCATGAACAAGGCCCGCGCCCTCTTCCGCGCCGCGGCAATAGCGCTTGCGGAAAAAGAGACTCTGTCCAGCAGTAACGACAAGACGAATATCACCAGCAATGAACGAAGTTAGTATTCCGCAGAAACTGTCCCTGGCCGAGCGCTGTGAGCGCATAGTCGCGGCGCCGCTTTTCAGTCAGATAATCATCGGCCTGATCATGCTGAACGGCATCGCCGTGGGGCTGGAGACCTCGACCTGGGTCACGGAGCGTTTCGGTGCGCTGTTGGGTGCGATCAACCAGATGATCCTGGCCGCCTTTATCGCCGAGGCGGCAGTCAAGATGGCTGCGCACGGCCAGCGGCCCTGGCGCTATTTTGCCAGTGGCTGGAACTGCTTCGATTTCAGCATTATCGCGCTGAGCCTGATACCGGCCGCGGGACCACTGGCGACCCTGGCGCGCCTGGTGCGGGTTTTGCGCGTGCTGCGCCTGGTGTCGGCTTTCCCGGAATTGCGCCTGCTGGTGGATACTCTGCTGCGCAGCCTGCCGAGTATGTTCCATATCGCGTTGCTGATGGGGATCATCTTCTATATCTACGGTGTGGCCGGATACTTCCTTTTCCACGAGATCGACCCGACCCACTGGCGCAGCCTGCCCATTGCTCTGCTGAGCCTGTTCCGCATCGTCACCTTCGAGGACTGGACCGACATCATGTACACGGCCATGGAGTCCATGCCCTGGGCCTGGCTCTACTTTGTCAGCTTCGTGGTGATGGGCGCCTTCGTGATGATCAACCTGTTTATCGGCGTGGTGCTGAACAATCTCGAGGAGGCCAAGCTGCGTCGCCTGGACGAGCTGCAGTTGCCTCCCAGCCAGACTGAAATCCTGCGCGAGCTGCGTGCGACCCAGGAATCCCTGGCGCGCCTGCAGCGGCGTATGGAAAAAACCGAACAAGGAGCCGCACAATGATTCTGATGATCGACAATTACGACTCCTTCACCTGGAATGTGGTGCAGTACCTGGCGGAGCTGGGCGCGAATGTGAAAGTGGTGCGCAACGACGAGATAGCGGTCGAAGATATAGACGCGCTGGCGCCGGAGAAGATAGTGATCTCCCCGGGGCCCTGCACGCCCAATGAGGCGGGTATCTCCATGGATACCATCCGACGCTTCGCCGGCCAGATCCCGATTCTGGGTATCTGCCTCGGCCACCAGAGTATTGGCCAGGTATTCGGCGGCAGGGTGGTGCGCGCCGGCCGGGTGATGCACGGCAAGACTTCACCGATAGTGCACAACAACCTGGGGGTCTTCCACGGCCTGTCCAATCCCTTCGAGGCCACCCGCTACCACTCGCTGGTAGTCGAGAAGGGCAGCCTGCCGGAGTGCCTGGAGATTACCGCCTGGACAGAGACGGAAGCCGGCGAAATAGACGAGATTATGGGTTTGCGCCACCGCGAACTGGCGATTGAAGGGGTGCAATTCCATCCCGAATCCATCCTGACCCAGCACGGGCACGATATGCTGAGGAATTTTCTCGAATCCTAAAGGGGTTCATCCGGATCCCGTAGGAGCGGCGGGGCAAGGAACAACGATAAAGGGGAAAGCGAGATGAATATCCAACAGGCCATCGCCAAACTGGTAGACGGCGAGCACCTGAGCCGCGCCGAGATGCGCGAGACCATGGGCCAGATAATGCGCGGTGAGGCGGAGGAGGCGCAGATAGGCGCGCTGCTGGTGGCGCTGCGCATTCGCGGCGAGACGGTCGACGAGATCGCCGGCGCCGTGGAGATGATGCGCGAGCTGGCAAAGAAGGTGGAGCTGGACCTGACCAACGCGGTGGATATTGTCGGCACCGGCGGTGACGGCGCCAACCTGTTCAATGTCTCCAGTGCCTCCAGCTTTGTCGCCGCCGCCGCAGGGGCGCGGGTGGCCAAGCACGGCAACCGCTCGGTTTCCTCCAGCAGCGGCGCCGCCGACCTGCTGGAGCGCGCGGGAATATATCTCGAACTGTCACCGGCGCAGGTCGGTCGCTGCGTCGACACCATCGGCGTCGGCTTTATGTTTGCGCCCACCTATCACAGTGCCGTGCGTCACGTGGGTCCGGCGCGCAAGGCGCTGGGCATGCGCACCATTTTCAACCTGCTCGGCCCGCTGACCAATCCCGCCGGCGTCAGGCGCCAGGTGATCGGTGTCTACGACGAACGCTACTGCCGCATACTGGCGGAAGTGCTGCAGAGCCTGGGCTCCGAGCATGTGCTGGTGGTACACAGCGACGACGGCCTGGACGAGGTCAGCCTGGCGGCGGACACCTTTGCGGTGGAGCTGAAAGGCGGCGATCTGAATGAGCGCACACTCCGCCCGGAGGATTTCGGCCTCGAGCGCCAGAGCCTCGACGGCCTCTGTGTATCCGGTTCCGAGGAGTCGCTGGCGCTGATCAGGGATGCTCTGGGCAAGCGCGCCACCGATGCCGGTCAGAAGGCCGCGGATATCATTGCCCTGAACGCCGGCCTGGCGATCTATGCCAGCGGCGTGGCCGATACCGCCGAGCAGGGCGTGGCCATGGCCCAGGATGCGATACACAGCGGCCTCGCCGGCGAGAAGATCAACGACCTGGCCGCCTTTACCAGTGCCTTCCGCCCCGAGGCGGCTGTAAATGAAGGGGGGAATCGATCGTGAGCACGCCGACCATTCTGAAAACCATCGTCGAGCGCAAGTGGCAGGAAGTGGCCGAGCGCAGGCAGCAGCGCTCGCTGGAAGACATGCGCGCGCGGGCGCTGGATCGGGCACCGGCGCGCGGCTTTGTCGCCGCGATCGAAAGCAAGCTGGCGGGTGGTGAAGCGGCGGTGATCGCCGAGATCAAGAAGGCTTCGCCGAGCAAGGGCGTTATCCGCCCGGACTTTATTCCGGCGGAGATAGCCACCAGCTACGAGAAGGGCGGCGCCGCCTGCCTGTCGGTGCTGACCGATGTGGATTTCTTCCAGGGCAGCGACGCCTACCTGCAGCAGGCCAGGAGCGCGGTGCGCCTGCCGGTGCTGCGCAAGGACTTCACCGTGGATCCCTACCAGGTGTGCGAGGCCCGCGCCATCGGCGCCGACTGCATACTGCTGATCGCCGCCTGCCTGGAGGACGCGCAGATGCGCGACCTGAACGGCCTGGCGCTGGAGCTGGGGCTGGACGTGCTGGTGGAGGTGCACAACCGCGAGGAGCTTGAGCGCGCTCTGGCGCTGCCCAATCGTCTGATCGGTATCAACAACCGCAACCTGCACACCTTCGAGGTACAGCTGGAGACCACCTTCAAGCTGCTGGACCTGGTACCGGACGACCGTATCGTCGTCACCGAGAGCGGCATCCACACCACCGACGACGTTGCGGCCATGCGCGGTCACGATGTGAATGCCTTCCTGGTGGGTGAGGCATTTATGCGCGAGGCGGAGCCGGGGCGGAAGTTGATGGAGATGTTCAACTGATTTCTGCTCCCCTCTCCCGCTTGCGGGAGAGGGGCTGGGGGAGAGGGGGCGGGCCGAAGGCCCGCCTTTGCGGGGTGGCCCTGTCGATTGCTTGGGGCGACCCTGCTGCCGGGGGTCTCCTGCGGGACACGGGCTAGGCGTCCCCCCTAAATCCATCCATGTAGGCTTGTCGGCGAGGTGGCCCTGGCCCGGCCGTTCCAGGTGTTCACGGCACCTTCGGCCCCTCTCGCCAACAGTCCCGCAAGAGACCACCGGCAGCAGAGCCTGCGCATTCACTTCATCGCATCTCCCGGGCTACACAAACGAAAAAGGGCGACCCAATGGATCGCCCTCTCTGCTGCTGGTTGTCCGGACTCAGCGGGTCCCGTAGACCACCATCGTCTTGCCCTTCACCGATACCAGCCCCTGCTCCTCCAGGGTCTTCAGTACCCGGCCGACCATCTCCCGCGAGCAGCCGACGATACGGCCGATTTCCTGGCGGGTGATCTTGATCTGCATGCCCTCCGGGTGGGTCATCGCATCCGGCTCGTTGCACAGGTCCAGCAGGGTGCGCGCCACGCGGCCGGTTACGTCGAGGAAGGCCAGGTCGCCCACCTTGCGCGTGGTATTGCGCAGGCGGCCGGCCATCTGGGTGGCCAGGGCGAAGAGGAACTCCGGGTGTTGGCGGGTCAGTTCCTGGAACTTGCTATAGGAGATCTCGGCCACCTCGCACTCGGTCTTGGTGCGCACCCAGGCGCTGCGGGTGTCCTGGTCGAACAGGCCCATCTCGCCGAAGAAGTCGCCGTCGTTCAGGTAGGCCACGATCATCTCGCGCCCCTCGTCATCCTCGATCAATACGGTCACTGAACCGCGCATGATGAAGTAGAGGGATTCGCAGCGGTCGCCGGCGTAGATGATGGTGCTCTTGGCCGGATAGCGGCGCCGGTGGCAGTGGGCGAGGAAGTCTTCGATATTGCCGATATTCATTGTTTCTTCGGTAGCAACCGTCACGGATCTACTCCTTATTTTTTAATTTTGTGCCTGATCCCGGCCGGAATGCGCAGCAGCACCGGCGAATTATGGCGCTAAACACCTGTCCCCAACAGTGGCCGGGCCGGGCAAACTCTCGCAGTGTGATCTGCGACACTTTTGCGATGCCATGGACTGACCTTATAACGGCTGCGGAGTTCAGTGGCAACCGGCAGCGCAGTTGACCGGCAATTTGCCTTTGGCGACAGCCTGGTTTTGGCCACTATACCGGAAAAATCCTTCCGCGCAGGTTACAGGGTGCAATATGGTAAGCTTCGCGCCCTCTTTAATCGGAAGGAGTTAGGCAATGCAGGGCAGAGTGACCTGGGTGGACGGGCTGACTTTTGTCGGCGAGGCCGGCAGCGGCAATTCGGTGGTAATGGAAGGCGGGCGCAAGAACAACGGTATTCGCCCGATGGAGATGATACTGCTGGGCGTCGGCGGCTGCGCCTCCTACGACGTGGTCAGCATACTGCAGAAGGCGCGCCAGGACGTTTTTTCCTGCCACTGCGAACTCAACGGCGAGCGCCCGGACGCGACACCGGCGCCTTTTACCCGAATCGAGATGGAATTCGTCGTGCGCGGTCGCGGTCTCAAGGAAGCGCAAGTGGCGCGGGCGGTGGAACTGTCGGCGGACAAATACTGCTCCGCATCGATCATGCTGCGTAACGCTGGGGTGGAGATAGCGCACAGCTACCGGGTAGAAAATGCGGAATGATGAATGCGGAGTGCGGAATGGGTGCATCTATTCCGCACCCATCATTTAGCATTCCGCATTTCAGACCCTATAGCTGGCCGAGGTCATCGCCCTGGAAACCAGCGACATCAATCCCTTCACCGGGGCCGGGAAGCGGGTGCCGCCGGCTTGCAGCGCGGTGTGGCCGTGCTCCTCCTCGTCGACCAGCATCTGCTCCACCACTGCGCGACTCTTGCGGTCCTGTGCCGGTAATCGTTCCAGGTGGCTCTCCAGATGCCTGCAGACCTGCTCCTCGGTGGCGGCGACGAAGCCCAGGCTGACACGGTCGCTGACCTTGCCGGCGGCGGCACCGAGACCAAAGGACAGGCCGTACCAGAGCGGGTTCAGCAGGCTGGGGCGGCTGTCCAGCTCGCGCAGCCGCTGCTCGCACCAGGCCAGGTGGTCTATCTCCTCGTCTGCGGCGCTTTCCATCTCACCGCGCACTTCCGGCAGCTTGGCGGTCAACGCCTGGCCCTGGTAGAGGGCCTGGGCGCAGACCTCGCCGCTGTGGTTGACGCGCATCAGGCCGGCCGCGTGCCGGCGCTCGGCATCGCTCAGCTCCACCTCGTCTTCGGCTTTTGCCGGCGAGGGGCGCGTATGGCTGGGCGCACCCGGGCTCAGGGTGCGCAGGGCGCGGTCCGCCTGTAGCAGCAACCGGTCGAGGCCGGTCAGTTGGCGTTCACTCATTTATTGCTCCCGCGTATCGATCACGGATCACTGGTCACCGACAACTGTTTCTTCCCGCTCTACGGCGCGGTAGCCGATATCCTTGCGGAAGAAGACGCCGTCCCAGTAAATGGCGCGGGCACAGGTATAGGCATTGGCCTGGGCCTCGGCGACAGTGTCTCCGAGGGCGGTGGCACAGAGGACGCGGCCGCCGTTGGTGACCACCCGCTCGCCGTCCAGCGCCGTGCCGGCGTGGAAGATCTTGGCGTTGTCGCTGTCGGCGCGGTCCAGGCCGCTGATGGCGTCGCCCTTGCGGTAGCTACCCGGGTAGCCGTGGGCGGCCAGTACCACACCCAGGGCCGGGCGCGAGTCCCACTCCGCCTGTACTTCGTCCAGGCGCTTGTCCAGGGCCGCCTGGCACAGGTCCACCAGGTCGGACTTGAGGCGCATCATGATCGGCTGGGTTTCCGGGTCGCCGAAACGACAGTTGTACTCGATCACCCTGGGTGCGCCGTCTGCGTCGATCATCAGGCCGGCGTAGAGAAAGCCGGTGTAGGGCATGCCCTCCGCCGCCAGGCCCTTGACCGTCGGCTCGATAACCTCCGCCATGATGCGCTGGTAGACACTGTCGGTGACCACCGGCGCCGGGGAGTAGGCGCCCATACCGCCGGTGTTGGGGCCGGTATCGCCGTCGCCGACGCGCTTGTGATCCTGGCTGGTGGCCATCGGCAGTATATTCTCACCGTCCACCATCACGATAAAACTGGCTTCCTCGCCGGCCAGGAACTCCTCGACCACCACGCGGCAACCCGCTTCGCCGAAAGCGTTGCCGGACAGCATATCGCGCACCGCCAGCTCCGCCTGCTGCTCCGTCTCGGCGACTATCACGCCCTTGCCGGCGGCCAGGCCGTCAGCCTTGACGACGATGGGGGCACCCATCTCGCGGATATACTCGATGGCCGGCTCTATTTCGGTGAAGTTGCGGTAGGCGGCGGTGGGTATCTGGTGGCGCTCGAGGAAGTCCTTGGTAAAGGCCTTGGAGCCCTCCAGTTGCGCGGCGCCCTTGCCGGGGCCGAAGATGGGCAGGCCCCGGCCGTTGAAGAAGTCGACGATGCCGTCCACCAGCGGCGCCTCGGGGCCGACGATGGTCAGTTCGACGCCGTTGTCCTCGGCAAATTCCGCCAGTGCGGAGAAGTTGTCCACGCCGATGGCGACGTTTTTCAGCTTGGGTTCGCGCGCCGTGCCGGCATTGCCGGGCGCCACGAAGACAGTATCGACGGCGGGATTCTGCGCCGCTTTCCATGCCAGGGCGTGCTCGCGGCCGCCGGCGCCTATTACCAGTACATTCATTCTCAAATCCCCCTGTGTCGGCCGGTGTATTCCATTGGATGGGCTATTTTAGCCCGGAATTCTCCCGGGCATTAAAAAGCCGGCTCATTGTGCGCCGGCTTATGTGACCCGTTAATGGTCAGTGACGCTTCTTAATGACGCCCATTAATGACGAAAATGGCGCATGCCGGTAAAGACCATGGCCATATCGTGCTCGTCCGCGGCGGCGATGGTTTCCTCGTCGCGCATGGAGCCGCCCGGCTGGATCACGGCGCGGATGCCCGCAGCCGCGGCGTTGTCGATGCCGTCGCGGAAGGGGAAGAAGGCATCGGAGGCCATGACCGAGCCCTTTACCTCCAGTCCCGCGTGCTCTGCCTTGATGGCGGCGATGCGGGCCGAATTGACCCGGCTCATCTGGCCGGCGCCGACACCGATGGTGCGGCCGTCACTGCCATAGACGATGGCGTTGGATTTAACGAACTTGGCCACCTTCCAGGTGAACAGCAGGTCGCGGATCTCGGCCTCGGTGGGCTGGCGCTTGCTCACCACCTTCAGGTCGGCAGCGGTAACCACGCCGTCGTCGCGGTCCTGTACCAGCAATCCGCCGTTGACGCGCTTGTAGTCCAGCGCCGGCGCCCGCTCCTGGCCCCATTGGCCGCAGACCAGCAGGCGCAGGTTCTTCTTCTCGGCGACGGCGGCCCTGGCTTCGTCGGAAACGGAGGGTGCGATGATCACCTCGACAAACTGGCGCGCGACTATGGCTTTCGCGGTGGCGCCGTCCAGCTCGCGGTTGAAAGCGATGATGCCGCCGAAGGCGGATTCGCTGTCGGTGGCGAAGGCCAGGTCGTAGGCCACCGCGATATTCTCTGCAATGGCCACGCCGCAAGGGTTGGCGTGCTTGACGATCACACAGGCCGGTTCGCTGAAGGACTTGACGCACTCCAGGGCCGCGTCGGTGTCGGCGATATTGTTGTAAGACAGTTCCTTGCCCTGCAGCTGTTCGGCGGTGGCGATGCTCGCCTCGGCCGGGTTCGCCTCCACGTAGAAGGCGCTTTTCTGGTGCGGGTTCTCGCCGTAGCGCAGGTCCAGCTTTTTCTCGAACTGGCTGTTGAAGGTGCGCGGGAAGGGCTGCTTCTCGCCATCTTTAATAGCACCCAGATAGTTGGCAATGGCGCCGTCGTAACCGGCGGTGTGCTCGAACGCCTTCACCGCCAGGTCGAAGCGGCTGGCGTGGGCCAGGGTGCCGTCACCGGCCTTCATTTCCTCGATGATGCCGTCGTAATCGCTGGCGTTCACTACGATTGCCACATCTTTATGGTTCTTGGCCGCGGCGCGCACCATGGTCGGGCCGCCGATGTCGATATTCTCTATGGCGTCCGCCAGGGTGCAATCCGGTTTGGCGACTGTCTGTGCAAACGGATAGAGATTCACCACCACCATATCGATCGGGGTGATGCCGTGCTCTGCCATGACGCTGTCGTCGGTGCCGCGGCGCCCAAGGATGCCGCCGTGTACCTTCGGGTGCAGGGTTTTTACACGCCCGTCCATCATCTCCGGGAAACCGGTGTAGTCGGAGACTTCCACCACCGGAATACCGGCTTCCTTCAGCTGGCGATGGGTGCCACCGGTGGAGAGGATTTCCACGCCCAAGTCGTTGAGCTGTCGGGCGAATTCAACGATTCCGCGCTTGTCCGATACGCTGATCAGCGCGCGGCGAATCGCAACCTTGTCAGTCATAGCAGTTGGTCCGTCTGGGTTTCTGAAAAAGGTCGGCCCCGGTGGGGCAGTTGCTGGCCTCAATGGAGGGCCATTGGGCGGCTCGGGAATACTGCCGCCAGCAAATAGCGAGGGGGGATGAGTGACCCCATCCCCCCTCAAATTGTTCCGGCTGTAGTGCCGCGGCTGGTTTACAGCAGCCCGTAGCGCTTCAGCTTCTTGCGCAATGTGCCGCGGTTCAGGCCCAGCAGCTGCGCCGCGCGGGTCTGGTTGTGGCGGGTGTATTTCATCACCACTTCCAGCATCGGCGCCTCGATTTCGGACAACACCATGTCGTAGACATCGGTGACCATCTGACCGTCCAGGTGGCGGAAGTAGTTTTCCATCGCCTGCTCAACGGCGTCGCGCAGAGACTGCTGCTGCGGCTGCGCCAGTTGAGTCTGTCCCCCGGCGGATACCTCTTCGCTGCCGGTATCCGGAATCAGTGCTTCGTTATTCATGCCGCTTGTGCCCCTCTCGTTATTCGGCGTTCAAACCAGGTCTGAACGCTGGCATGTTGTGCTTCTGCGCTATCCAATTGGAAAAAGGCCTTGCGGAAGGACTCGCTCCCCGCGAGTGTCTTCAGGTACCAACCCACATGCTTGCGGGCGATACGGACCCCCATCAGTTCACCGTAGAAACGGTGCAATTCGCCCAGGTGGGCGAGCAAAATATCCCTGACTTCTTCCAGTGAGGGTTCGGGCAGCCGCTCGCCGGTGGCGAGGTAGTGGGCTATCTCCCGAAAAATCCATGGCCGTCCCTGTGCTGCACGGCCAATCATGACTGCAGCTGCGCCTGTGTAGTCGAGCACCTCCCGGGCCCGCTCTGCACCGGCGATGTCGCCATTGGCGAAAACCGGAATTTTCACCCTGGATACAATCTCGGCAATGGTATCGAATTCAGCCTGGCCGCGATAGCCGCAGGCGCGGGTGCGCCCGTGTACCGCCAGGGCCGAGATACCACTGTCTTCGGCCATTCTGGCCACCCTGGCGCCGTTGCGGGAATCCGTGCACCAGCCGGTGCGGATTTTCAGCGTCACTGGTACTGAGACGGACTGGACCACGGCTTCCAGAATATCCGCGACCAGTTTTTCGTCCCGCAGCAGGGCCGAACCCGCCGCCTTCTTGCAAACCTTCTTCGCCGGGCAGCCCATATTGATGTCTATGATCTGGGCGCCGCGCTTGGCGTTCTCTCGCGCCGCCTCTGCCATCATCTCCGGGTCGCCGCCGGCGATCTGCACCGAAATCGGCGCGCCGCCTGCACTGCTCTCGCCGCCGTGATCCAGTCGCAGCCGCGACTTGCGGCTGTTCCACAGGCGCGTATCCGAGGTCACCATCTCTGAAACCACCAACCCCGCGCCCAGTTTCCGGCACAGTTGGCGGAAGGGGCGGTCGGTCACGCCGGCCATGGGCGCCAGAATTACCGGACTGTCGATAATGTAGGGGCCTATGGCGATGGACACTGCAGCTCCGCTCGGGCGTCGGGAGAGCCCGTGGTTCCTCGCGGAACGGCCTCAGGCCCTCAACAAAAGAGCCGCCTATGATAGCCGCTGCCCCGACATTGGAAAAGCGAAAAAGCGCGCAAATTGGTTGCTCGCTGCGCGTTTAGCCTGAGGTTTGCGCAATTTTGGTGTTGTTATGCGCCATGAGGCGGCGCCGGGTCACATCTGGAATGTACTTCAGCGCGCAATATGCAGCTCGTAGTTCACCGCCTCGCTCCCTGGATCCACTATCTCCAGGGCGATATGTACCGGGCTGCCGCTCGGCATCTGCTTGCGCCCGGCCAGCTCTCCCTGCAGGTATTCCCTCGGGGTAAAGCGGCGGCTGGCCACCGGCTTGTCTTTCAGGTCGCTGAAATTCAACAGCAGGCTCGGGAAAGGCTGGGCGAAGGGCGCGGTATTGAGCAGCACCGCGTCGACCACCAGCGCGCCCGCCAGCTGCGGGTGGCTGCGCACCACCAGGTTGGAGGTACGGATGGCTCGCAGGTCCTCCAGCGGGGGCAGCTGGCAGTCGAGCAGTGGGCAGATACTGGCATAGAGATCGCGCCAGGGCTGCTGCTTACTCAGGCTGTCGAAGCGGAAATAGGCCAGCTGCGCGGCTATGCCAACGAGCAGAAGCAGTGCCAGCAGCCCCCACAGCCAGCCGGGCAGGCGCCGGTCGCGCCGCGGCTTCCACGCCACTTCCAGTGGTGCTGGTTCTATGGCATTGATCAGCTGTTCGCGCGACGGGTCGACGGAGAAGGTCTCGCTGTCACTGGTCCTGGGGCGAGCGCTGTGGGCTTCCATCTGCTCCAGACGCTCGGAGAATTCCTCCGTCCGCGAAGACTGCTCCCAGCGGGTGGAGAGTGAAGACTCGCGCTTCTGCGGCGGTTCCGGACTTTCGTTGGCCCAGGGATCGTCGTCCCGGTCCGGTTTCAGGGCCGGGCCTAAGTCTTCATCATTGTCTGTGTCTTCAACTGCCGGTGATGCGGCGATGTCCTGCCAGTGACTGTCGCCGAAAGCCTCGCCAATCAGTGGCTGATCCTCGGCCGGCTCGCCGGCAATCTTTTCGTCCGTCTCTTTCGCTGCGGGCACCGTCGGCGGCGCCAGCTCCGGGCCCTTCTCCTGGTCGTCTTCCAGGTCTATATCGTCGTGAATCAGGAAGTCGTCATCTTCAAGAAGTGCCTCGAGGTCCCTGCTGGCCGCGGGGTCGCTTTCGGCGAAGACGATATTCTCGTCGGCGCGGAATACCTGCAGACAGGAACCGCAGCGCACGGCGCCCCTGGCGGCGCGTAGCTGCTGTTCGTTGACGTGGAAGGAGGTGCTGCAGTGGGGGCAGCGGGTAACCAGTTGCGACATGCGATTCGGATCGTATTTATCGGGCGGTCAAGTCTATCAGTCCAACCCGCGGCCGCGTAGTGCTCAGCGCGCGCGGGTGCCACTGAGGCGCACCCATCCCTGGTGATGCCCGTCCTCGTCGAAGTCGATCCACTGCTGATAGGCGGATTTTACCTGTTCGGCCTGGGACGCGAGTATGCCGGACAGGCAGATGCGGCCGCCGACGCGGGTCAGCTCGACCAGTTGTGGTGCCAGTTCCACCAGTGGGCCGGCGAGAATGTTGGCCAGCATCAGGTCGACCGCTGCTCGCGGCAGCTTTTCCGGCAAAAAGACCGGGAAGCGTGCCGGATCTATACCGTTGCGCTGGGCATTGTCGCGGCTGGCGATCAGTGCCTGGGGATCGATATCGGTTCCCAGGGCGTGCTCGGCGCCGAGCAGTAGCGCACCTATGCCGAGGATACCGGAGCCACAGCCGAAGTCGATGGCGCTCTTGCCGGTCAGCTCCTCCTGCGCCAGCCACTGCAGGCACAGGAAGGTTGTGGGATGGGTGCCGGTGCCGAAGGCGAGCCCGGGGTCCAGCAGCAGGTTGACTGCGTCCGGCTGCGGCGGCTCGCACCAGCTGGGGCAGATCCACAGGTTGGCTGCGCACTGGATCGGCTTGTAGTGGCTCATCCACTCCCGTTCCCAGTCTTTGTCCTCCAGCTGTTCCCAGCGCGCATTGGGCAGCAGTTCGCACAGGTAGGAGGCGGCCCTGGCCTCGGCCACGGCGGTGTCCACCTCGGCGTCGAACAGGCCGGTAATCCGGGTCTGGTCCCACAGCGGCACTTCGCCGAGACCGGGCTCGAGGATCGGCTGGTCGGCGTTGTCCTGCAATGTGACGGACACGGCGCCGGCAAACAGCAGTGCGTCCTCGATCTTTTCGGCGTGTTCGCGGTCGGTGTCTACGCGGAGTTGGAGCCAGGGCATATTGGAGTGGCCAGTGGTAAATGGTGTGTGTAGGAGCGGCCGGTGGCTGCGAAAGGGGCGATAAAAGCTGAATAGGGCAGATGCGAAGGCCCTGATACCGGGGGCAGCATGCGGGACTGTTGGCGAGAGGGACCTCGCCGACAAGCCTCCAGGGATGGATTCACGGCGTGTCCCGCATGCTGCCCCCGGTAGCGGGGCCGCCCGGGGTTCTGCTAACGGAGCTCCACTCCCTAGTGGGCTTGCAGCTCCGCACTTCCGATCTAGAGCCCCAGCTTTTTCTCAAGGTAGTGAATATTCACCCCGCCCTCGGCAAATGCCTTGTCGCGCACCAGGTCTTCCTGCAGCGGAATATTGGTCTTGATGCCGTCGACAATCAGTTCCGACAGGGCCACGCGCATCCGCGCCAGGGCCTCGGTGCGGCTCTCGGCGTGGGTGATGACCTTGGCGATCATGGAGTCGTAATTGGCGGGCACCGTGTAACCGGAATAGAGGTGCGAGTCGACGCGTACGCCCAGGCCGCCCGGGACGTGGAAGTTGTTCACCTTGCCGGGGCAGGGGAAGAAGGTCTTGGGGTCTTCGGCGTTGATTCGGCACTCGAAGGCGTGGCCGCGGATGACGATATCCTCCTGCTTCAGGGACAGCTTCTCGCCAGCACAGACGCGTATCTGCTCCTTGATCAGGTCGACGCCGGTGACCATTTCGGTGACCGGGTGCTCCACCTGGATGCGGGTATTCATCTCGATGAAGTAGAAGCGTTCGTCTTCGTACAGGAATTCGAAGGTGCCGGCACCGCGGTAGCCGATATCAATACAGGCCTGCACGCAGGAATCATATACCGCCTGGCGTACTTCATCGGGGATGCCCGGCGCCGGGGCCTCTTCCAGCACCTTCTGGTGGCGGCGTTGCAGGGAGCAGTCGCGGTCGCCCAGATGAATGGCGTTGCCCTGTCCGTCGGACATCACCTGGATCTCCACGTGGCGCGGGTTCTGCAGGAATTTCTCCATATAGACGGTACTGTCGCCGAAGGCCTCCCCCGGAGGCGGGCGCCGGCCTCGGTTTTGGCCACCGAGATGGCGTTCAGCAGGGGGGCTTCGGTGTGTACCACGCGCATACCGCGGCCACCGCCGCCGGCGGCGGCCTTGATGATTACCGGTAAGCCGATTTTGCGCGCTATCTCCAGGCAGCGTTCGCCGTTTTCCGGCAGCGGGCCATCGGAGCCGGGTACCGTGGGCACGCCGGCCTTTTTCATCGCGGCGATGGCGGATACCTTGTCGCCCATCAGGCGGATGACGTCCGCGTCGGGGCCGATAAAGGTAAAGCCGCTCTTCTGCACCTGCTCGGCGAAATCGGCGTTCTCCGCCAGGAAGCCGTAGCCCGGGTGCACCGCGACCGAGTCGGTGATCTCCATCGCGGAGACAATCGCGGGAATGTTCAGGTAGCTCTGCGGCGACGGGTTGGGGCCTATGCACACGGCCTCGTCGGCGAGACGGACGTGCTTCAGGTCGCGGTCTACCTGGGAGTGCACTGCCACTGTGGCTATGCCCATCTCCTTGCAGGCGCGCAGAACCCGCAGCGCGATTTCGCCCCGGTTGGCGATCAGTATTTTATCAAACATGCCAATTCACCCCGCTCAGACAATGGTCACGAGCGGCTGGTCAAATTCTACCGGCTGGCCATCTTCCACCAGGATGGATTCGATGGTGCCGGCCTTGTCGGCCTCAATCTGGTTCATCATCTTCATCGCCTCGACGATGCAGACCACATCGCCCACCTTTACCTGCTGGCCGACTTTCACGAAGGGCTCGGCGCCAGGGCTGGAGGCGGCGTAATAGGTGCCGACCATCGGCGACTTGACCGGGTGGCCGGTCAGTGCGGGCACGGCCTCGGCCTCTTCGGCGGGCGGGGGCGCCGCCGGGGCGGCGGGGGGGGGGGCCGGGGCTGCTGCCCGGGCGGGGGGGACCG